>JBGQFD010000077.1:0-17480 GCA_041496705.1 Gammaproteobacteria bacterium
ATCGTCAACGGGATCATCAAGAGTGTGGTCTTCGGGGTGGCGGTGAGCTGGATCGCGGTGTATGAAGGCTACGCTGCACCGCCGACGGCCGAGGGTGTTTCCGGCGCCACGACGCGCACCGTAGTGACTTCGTCGCTCGCGATTCTCGCCCTCGACTTCGTATTGACGGCACTGATGTTCAGAGGAGTTTGAACCATGATGACGCGCAGGGAACTCGACTTATGGGTGGGAATATTCGCGGTGGCCGGCATCGGCGCGATGCTGTTCTTGTCCCTCAAGGTGGCAAACCTCGCGTCCTTTACCAGCGCGGACACCTACCAGATCAAGGCGAAGTTCGACAACATCGGCGGCCTCAAGGTGCGCGCGGCGGTGAAGAGCGCCGGGGTGGTGGTGGGTCGCGTAAGCGAGATCCGTTTCGACAACGAAAGCTTCGAGGCCGTGGTCGCCATGAATCTGGACAGCCGCTACCAGTTTCCCAAGGACAGTTCGGCGAAGATCCTGACTTCGGGGCTGCTCGGCGAGCAGTACATCGGGCTCTCGCCCGGGGGGGACTCCGCCAACCTCAAGGGCGGCGATACGTTGAAGCTCACGCAGTCGGCTGTCGTGCTCGAGAATCTCATCAGCCAGTTTCTGTACAGCAAGGCGGCCGAAGGAGACGCGAAAAAGTAGCCAGGTGCGGTCGCGAGCCGGGCGGTTCCCGGCCCCGCCGAGGAAATCCGGTCGAAATGCCCTGGGCAAATAGAATCTGTGCGGTGCTGGCGCTCGCGTTGTGCGGTTGCGCCACTCCGGGCGGCAACCCGGCCGACCCGCTGGAACCGTTCAACCGGGCGATGTTCAGCTTCAACGACAGCGTCGACCGCGCAGTGCTCAAGCCGGTGGCGCAGGGCTATCGCAGCGTGGTGCCCGACTTGGTCCGCACCGGCGTGTCCAATTTCTTCTCGAACCTCGAAGACGCGTGGATCTGCGTCAACAATCTGCTGCAGGGAAAATTCGAGGACGGAGGCGAGGATCTGGGTCGTTTCGTCTTCAATTCGACTTTCGGGTTGGCGGGAATTTTCGATTTCGCCACCGACGCGGGATTTCAGAAGCACAACGAGGACTTCGGGCAGACCCTGGGTAAGTGGGGCGTGGGCAGCGGGCCCTACCTGGTCCTGCCGTTCCTCGGACCTTCGACGGCACGCGACGGGCTGGCTCTGCTGGTCGATACCCGGGTGGACCTCGTGTTCCAGATCGACGGCGTGCCGACGCACAACGTGCTCTACGGCACCCGCGCGATCAGTAACCGCGCCAACCTGCTCGACGCCTCGAGCATCCTCGAGGCGGCGGCCCTCGACAAGTACTCGTTCGTGCGCGACGCCTGGACGCAGCGTCGCCGCAACCTCGTCCACGACGGCAACCCTCCGCGGCTCAAGGAGGATGACGATGAAGACTCGCGCTAGAATAGCGACATCGTGAATATCATGAAGAATTGGCTTCGAATATTTGCCGCCGTGCTGCTCGCCGGCTTCGCGCAGGCGCAGGACGTCGCGCCCGATGCGCTCGTCAGGAACATCACGCAGGATGTCGTCACGGTCCTCAAGCAGGACAAGGACATCCAGGCGGGGGACCCGAAGAAGGTGGCCGCGCTGATCGACACCAAGGTCCTGCCGCACTTCAACTTCACCCGCATGACCCGCCTTACCATGGGGCGCAACTGGCGTTCGGCATCGCCCGAGCAGCAGAAGGAACTCATCAGCGAGTTCCGGACGCTGCTGGTGCGCACGTATTCGACCGCGCTTTCCAGCTACCGTGACCAGCAGATCGATTTCAAGCCGCTGCGCGCCAAGCCCGAGGATACCGAGGTGACGGTGCGCACGGAGGTCAAGCCTTCGGGTTCGTCGCAGCCGGTGTCCATCGACTACGAAATGGAGAAGACACCGGGGGGATGGAAGGTGTACGACGTCAAGGTCGGCGGCGTCAGCTTGGTCACGACCTACCGCGAGACCTTCGCGAGCGAAGTAAAGGAACGCGGGGTCGACGGCCTGATCAAGTCGCTCGCTGCGAAGAACCGCCAGGGCGAGAGCGCCAAGTCGGGCAAGACGTGATCCGGCGCGAAGGCGATTCCCTGCTTCTCGAAGGGGCAATAACCCTGGACACGGTTCCCGGGCTTTTGGACGCCGTCGCAGAACACCTTCGACAGGGCGCGAGCGTGGTGGATTTCAACGCCGTCACCGAAGTGGATTCAGCCGCCGTGGCGCTGGCGCTGGAATGGCTGCGCCAGGCCGCGCAGGCCGGCACGGGATTGCGCCTCGCCAACCTTCCGGCGGCGATGCAGAATCTCGCCAAGCTCTACGGAGTCTCAGAGCTCCTGCAGTCGGCGGCGTGAACATTTTCCGCGGTGCGCGAGGCTGGGCATGACCGCCGCGATCGAAGTTCGCGGGATCTACAAGCGTTTCGGCGCCCTCGAGGCCCTGGCGGGCATCGACCTCGAAATCCGGCAGGGCGAATTCTTTGGACTGCTCGGGCCGAACGGCGCCGGCAAGACAACGCTCATCAACGTGCTCGCCGGCCTGGTCCGCGCCGACAGGGGCAGCGCGCGAATTCTCGGCCACGACGTGGTTGCGGACTATCTCGGAGCGCGTCGCTTGCTGGGCGTGGTGCCGCAGGAGCTGGTGTTCGACCCCTTCTTCACGGTGAGGGAGACGCTGAGAATCCAGTCCGGCTACTTTGGCATTCGCGACAACCGGGCCTGGGTCGAGGAGGTCATGCGACACCTGGATCTGATCGCCAAGGCGGACGTCAACATGCGTGCCCTTTCCGGCGGGATGAAGCGCCGCGTGCTGGTCGCACAGGCCCTGGTGCACAAGCCGCCGGTGATCGTGCTCGATGAGCCCACCGCGGGCGTGGACGTCGAGCTGCGCCAGGGTCTGTGGCAGTTCATCCGTGAGCTGAACCGCGACGGCCATACCATCGTGCTCACCACGCACTACCTCGAGGAAGCCGAGGCGCTGTGCCAGCGCATCGCGATGCTCAAGCAGGGGCGCATGGTCGCGCTCGATTCCACGCCAAACTTGCTGAAGCGGGTGCACCACCTTTTTCTCAAGGTGCGCGTCGCCGGACATTTCCCGGAGGAGTTGCGCGCGCTCGAGCATGGCGGCGGCGACGGGACCCACGTGCTGCGCATGGAAGGCTTCGATCAGGTGGAAACGACCTTGGCGAGCGTGCGCAGGGCGGGCTGCAGTATCCTCGAGATGGAGCTGGTGCAGCCGGACCTCGAGGACGTCTTCGTCGACTTGATGCGCCGGACATGAGCGGGTTTCCCACACTGCTGTACAAGGAGGTTCTGCGCTTCTGGAAGGTCAGCACGCAGACGATAGGCGCGCCGGTGCTCACCGCCGTGCTGTTCCTGCTCATCTTCGGTCACGTGATGGAAGGGCGGGTGCGGGTCTACGATGCCGTTCCTTACTCGGCATTCCTCGTCCCGGGACTGGTGATGATGTCCGTGTTGCAGAATGCGTTTGCCAACAGCTCCTCTTCGCTGATCCAGTCCAAGATCACCGGGAACATCGTCTTCGTGCTGCTGCCGCCTTTTTCCACCCTGGAGTTCTTCGGCGCCTACGTCCTGGCTGCGGTCGTGCGCGGCATGGTCGTGGGCGCGGCAGTTCTCCTGGCGGCGTTGCCGTTTGCCGACGTGACCGTGCGGCACCCGCTGTGGATGGTCGCCTTCGCAGTTGCCGGCAGCGCGGTGCTCGGGTCCCTGGGCATGCTCGCCGGAATATGCGCGGAGAAGATCGACCAGGTCGCGGCCTTTCAGAACTTCCTCATCATGCCGCTCACTTTCCTCTCGGGCGTGTTCTACTCGATCCATTCGCTGCCGGATTTCTGGCAGCGTCTTTCGCGCATCAACCCGGTCTTCTACATGATCGACGGTTTCCGCTATGGTTTCTTCGGCGTCTCCGACGTCGACCCGCTTGCCAGCCTGGCGGTCGTCGCGATATTCCTTGCCGCGGTATCGGGCCTGACACTGGAACTTCTGAGGCGCGGATACAAATTGAGGCACTGACATGGTGACGCCCGAGCAGATCCAGAACTACATTGAAAAGGGCCTGAAGTGCGAATCTGTTCGCGTGGTGGGCGACGGCCAGCACTTCGAAGCGCTCATCGTGAGCGAGGCGTTCCGCGGCAAGACGCGCGTGCAGCGCCACCAGCTGGTATATGCGGCCCTGGGCGAGCGCATGCGCGAAGAGGTCCACGCATTGTCGATGCGTACCCTTGCCCCTGAGGAGGCGGTCGATGGATAGGCTGATCATTCAGGGCGGGGTGCGGCTCGCCGGCGAAATCCGCATCTCCGGCGCAAAGAACTCGGCGCTGCCGCTCATGTGCGCCGCGCTGCTGACGCGCGGACAACTCACACTCTCCAACGTTCCGCACCTCAGGGACGTGACCACCATGCTGCGGCTGCTCGCGCAAATGGGCGTGGAAGTTTCGCTCGACGACCGCCTCGGCCTGACGCTCAATGCCGAACGACTGTCCGAACCGCTCGCGCCCTACGATCTGGTGAAGACCATGCGGGCCTCGATTCTGGTGCTCGGGGCCCTGGTCGCCCGCTGCGGCGTGGCGCGGGTGTCGCTCCCGGGCGGCTGCGCTATCGGGCTGCGCCCGGTCGACGTGCACATCAAGGGGCTGCAGGCTCTGGGCGCGGAAATATCCGTCGAGCAAGGCTACATCACGGCGCGAGCGAAGCGCCTGAAGGGCGCGACGATCGTCATGGACCTCGTCACCGTCACCGGAACCGAAAACCTGATGATGGCGGCCTGCCTGGCGGAGGGCACGAGCGTGCTCGAGAACGCCGCGCGCGAGCCCGAGGTGGTCGATCTCGCTACTTGCCTGCGCGCGATGGGCGCACGCGTCGCCGGGGCCGGGACCGACGTGATCACGATCGAGGGCGTCGCGCGACTGAACGGGGCGGCGCACCGCATCATGCCCGACCGCATCGAGACCGGGACATTTCTCGCCGCGGCCGCCGCCACCGGCGGCCGCGTGGTGCTGCACGGCACCGACGCCGGCCTTCTGGAGGCAGTGCTCTCCAAGCTGCGCGAAGCCGGCGCCGAGCTGCAGACGGGGAACGGGACCATTTCGCTTTCGATGCCGGGGCGGCCGAAGGCCGTGGACGTGCGCACCGCGCCTTATCCCGCGTTCCCGACGGACATGCAGGCGCAACTGATGGCGCTGAACGCGGTCGCCGAGGGCACGGCGGTGATCACCGAGACCGTGTTCGAGAATCGCTTCATGCACGCCCAGGAGCTGCAGCGCCTGGGCGCCGACATCGAAATCTCCGGCAACGCCGCCGTGGTTCGCGGCGTCGGCAAGCTGCAGGGTGCTGCGGTCATGGCCACGGACCTGCGCGCTTCCGCGAGCCTGGTCATCGCTGGGCTGGTGGCCGAAGGTGAAACCACGGTCGACCGCATCTACCACCTCGACCGCGGCTACGAGTGCATTGAGGAGAAACTCGCGCAGCTGGGCGCGCGCATCAGGCGCGTACATTGAGCGGCCGTCGGCGGAATTTCCTGCGCCTCCCGCGTCCCGTGCGGTAAGATTCGCTCTTTTCACACGCTTGCGACGTGATCACGCTCGCGCTCTCGAAGGGCAGGATTTTCGATGAAACGCTTCCGCTGCTCGAAGCGGCAGGCGTGCGGCCGCGGGAAAATCCCGAAACCTCCCGCCGCCTGATCATCGACACGGTGCGCCGGGACGTCCGTCTGCTGATCGTGCGCGCCGCCGACGTCCCGACCTACGTGCAGTACGGGGCCGCCGACCTCGGCGTGGCGGGCAAGGACGTGCTGCTCGAGCATGGCGGTGCGGGGATCTACCAGCCACTCGATCTTGGCATCGGCGCGTGCCGCATGATCGTCGCGGCTCCCGAAGGCTTCGACTACGCCGGGGCCGTGCGCCAGGGCGCGCGCCTGCGCGTCGCCACGAAGTACATGCAGACAGCGCGAGAGCACTTTGCCGCCAAGGGCGTGCACGTCGACCTGATCCGCCTTTACGGATCGATGGAGCTCGCGCCCCTGGTGGGTCTTGCCGATGCGATCGTGGACCTCGTCGCCACCGGCGACACGCTGCGCGCGAACCGCCTTCGCGTCGTCGAGGAGATACAGCCGATCAGCGCGCGGCTCATCGTCAGCCAGGCGGCGCTGAAACTGCGGCGCGACGCCGTGCAGCCGCTGCTCGAGAAGTTTTCCCGGGCCGTGGAGCGCCATGCTTGAGATTGCCCGCCTGTCGACCGCACAGCCGGATTTCGATGCGCGACTAAAGACGCTGACCTCGTTTGATGCAACCTTCGACGAGGAAGTCGAGCGCGACGTCGCGAAAATCTGCGATGCCGTGCGCGACCGTGGCGACGCCGCGGTGCTCGAATACACGGAACGCTTCGACCGTGTGAAAGCGGCTCGGGTGGCGGAGCTCGAAATGCCGAATTCCGTGCTCGAACAGGCGCTCGCCACTCTTGAGCGCTCCCAGCGCGACGCGCTTGAGCAGGCTGCAGCGCGAATCCGCAGGTACCACCAGCGGCAGCTTGCGAAATCGTGGCAATTCACCGAGGCTGATGGCACGACGCTCGGCCAGCGAGTGACCTCGCTCGACCGCGTCGGGCTGTACGTTCCCGGCGGGAAGGGCGCCTATCCGTCGTCGGTGCTGATGAACGCCATTCCGGCCAAGATCGCGGGCGTCGGCGAGCTCGTCATGACCGTGCCAACGCCTGGCGGGGAGCGCAATCCCATGGTGCTCGCCGCTGCTGCGATCGCCGGCATCGATCGCGTGTTCACCATCGGCGGTGCCCAGGCGATCGCAGCGCTCGCGTACGGTACGGACACCATCTCCTCAGTGGACAAAATCGTCGGTCCGGGCAACGCCTGGGTCGTTGCAGCAAAGCGCCGCGTGTTCGGCACTGTCGGCATCGACATGATTTCGGGCCCGAGCGAGATCCTGATCATTTGCGACGGTGCAACCGATCCAGACTGGATCGCCATGGACCTCTTTTCGCAGGCCGAGCACCACCAGACTTCCCAGGCCGTGCTCATTTCGCCCAAGAGGTCGTTCCTTGAGCAGGTGGCCAAAAGCATCGAACACCTGCTTGAAGGGATGTCGCGCAAGGACATCATCGGGGAATCGCTTCGCTTGCGCGGGGCGCTGATCGAGGTGAAAGACCTCGATGAGGCCTGCAAGATCGCAAATCGGATAGCCCCAGAGCATCTGGAACTCTCGGTCGCCGAACCGAAGAAGTGGCTGAACAAAATCCGCCACGCCGGGGCGGTGTTCCTTGGGCGTTACAGCTCCGAGGCGCTGGGCGACTACTGCGCCGGTCCCAACCACGTACTGCCGACTTCGCGCACGGCCAGGTTTTCCTCTCCGCTCGGCGTCTACGACTTCCAGAAACGCTCGAGCATCATCGGCGTGTCGCGCAAAGGCGCCCAAAAGCTGGGCAAGCTCGCGATGACGCTCGCGCAGGGCGAGGGATTCGAGGCGCACGCGCTGTCGGCTGGATACAGGCTGAAGAGGACGTCCAAAGGCAAGCCGTGAGTGCAGCTCCGGAAAGCGTCATCCGCGACGACGTGCTCGCCATGACGGCCTACGCCGTGGCCTCCGCGGAGGGGCTCGTAAAGCTCGACGCCATGGAGAACCCGTACCGGCTGCCGGAGTCGCTGCGCCGCGATATCGCCGAGGCGGTCGCCGGCGCCGACTTCAACCGCTATCCCGACCCGAACGCGCCGGCGCTGGTCCGGCGCCTGAGGGAGGTGATGGGCATCGGCCCGGAACACGGTGTCCTCCTCGGCAACGGTTCGGACGAGATCATCCACATCATCATCCAGTGCGTCGCACGCCCCGGCGCGGTGGTGCTCGCCCCGCGCCCGAGCTTCGTGATGTTTGGCCTGTACGCGCAATTCGCCGGTTTGCGCTACGTCGGGGTCCCGTTGCGCGAGGATTTCGATCTCGATGTCGGGACTTTCATGGAGGCGATGCGCGAGCACCGTCCGGCAGTGGTGTTCATCGCCACTCCCAACAATCCGAGCGGCAACCTTTTTCCGGCGGAAACCCTCGCGCAGATCATTGCGGCGGCGCCCGGGCTGGTGGTGATCGACGAGGCCTACCACGCATTCGCGCGCCAGAGCTTCATGCCGCGCCTCGCGGAATTCCCGAACCTCGTCGTCATGCGCACGCTCTCCAAGCTCGGGCTGGCGGGCATCCGCCTGGGCTTCGCCGCGGGACGGCCCGAATGGATATCGGAGTTCGACAAGGTCCGGCCTCCCTACAACGTCAACGTGCTCACCCAGGTGGTCGCCGAGCGCGTGCTCGCCCACCACGACGTGCTCGACGCGCAGGCGCGCAGCATCAGCGCCGAGCGCGAGCGGCTGGGCCGGGATCTGGGCGCGCTGCCGCACACCCGGGTGTTTCCGAGCGAGGCGAATTTCCTCCTGGTTCGCGTTCCGGATGCGCCGAAGGTGTTCGGGGGCATGCGTCGCCGCGGCGTGCTGGTGAAGAATCTGCACGGCGGCGTGCCGCTCCTCGATCACTGCCTGCGCATCACCGTCGGCACGCCGGAGGAAAACCGCCGGTGTTTCGCGGCGTTCTCGCAAGCCCTCGCCGAGCGCTGAATTCGTGTAGGCTAGGGAAATTCCGACGAATCAAATTTCCGCAATGTCCGCGCGCACCGCGAAAGCCGACCGCAGCACCGCCGAGACGCAGATTGCCCTCTCGGTGAACCTCGACGGCAGCGGCAAGTCGAAGCTCGCGACCGGCGTGCCGTTTCTCGATCACATGCTCGACCAGGTCGCACGCCACGGCATGCTCGATCTGGAGGTCGAGGCGAAGGGCGACCTGCACATCGACGCGCATCACACCGTCGAGGATATCGGCATCACCCTCGGGCAGGCGGTGGCGCGCGCCGTCGGCGACAAGAAGGGCATACGCCGCTACGGCCACGCCTACGTGCCGCTCGACGAGGCGCTGTCGCGGGTGGTGGTCGATTTTTCCGGCCGTCCGGGCCTTGAATACCACGTGAAGTTCACCCGCGCTCTCATCGGCGAATTCGACGTCGACCTGGTACACGAGTTCTTCCAGGGTTTTGCCAACCACGCGCAGGTGACGCTGCACATCGACAACCTGCGCGGCGACAACGCGCACCACCAGTGCGAAACGATGTTCAAGGCGTTCGCCCGCGCGTTGCGCATGGCGCTTGAGGCCGATCCGCGCGCTGCCGGCAGCATCCCTTCAACCAAAGGCACGCTCTAGGCGCGATTGAAGGGCGTCCAGCAATGCGTATCGCAGTCGTCGATTACGGCATGGGGAATCTGCACTCGGTGTCCAAAGCGATCGAGCATGTCCGCAAGCGCCGCTGGCCGCGTTTACTCCGCTGGCTCAATTGGTTTGGAAGCGTTGAAGTTACTTCCGACCCCGTCCGCATAGCAGCCGCCGACCGCGTTATTTTTCCGGGCCAGGGCGCGATGCCCGACTGCATGCGCGAGATGGACGCGCGCGGGCTGCGTCCGGCGGTGCTGGAGGCGGCGCGCAAAAAGCCGTTCCTGGGAATCTGCATCGGCCTGCAGATGCTGTTCGAGCGCAGCGACGAGGGTGACGTGGCCGGGCTGGCGCTATTTCCGGGATCGGTACGGCGTTTTCCCGATGCGGCCATGGTCGATGCGCAGTGGCGCAGGCTCAAGGTCCCGCACATGGGCTGGAACCGGGTAAGCCAGCGCGGGCCGCATCCCCTGTGGTCCGGGATCGAGAGCGGCAGCCGCTTCTATTTCGTGCACAGCTATTTTCCGCAGCCCGGGGACGCCAGTCTGGCGGGGGGTACCACCGAGTACGGTGTCCCCTTTACCAGCGCGGTGGCGCGGGATAATATTTTTGCGGTACAGTTCCATCCGGAAAAGAGCCAAACCTCCGGCCTGAAGCTCCTCGCCAATTTCGTCGCCTGGAATCCCTGATCCTCCCCACTCGCGGTTCTTGCATGCGCCCGCAGCCGCGCAAGTCCGCCCGACCCGATGCTGATCATTCCTGCGCTTGATATCAAAGACGGACACTGCGTTCGCCTCAAACAGGGGAAGATGAGCGAGTCCACTGTGTTTTCCGAGGACCCCGTGGGCATGGCGAAGCACTGGCAGGCGGAGGGCGCGCGCCGCCTGCACCTCATCGACCTCAACGGCGCGGCTGCGGGCAAGCCGAAGAACGAGCCCGTCATCCGCGCGATCCTCAAGGGGCTCGGCGAGTCCGTGCCCGTACAGCTGGGCGGAGGGATCCGCGACCTGGACACGATCGAGCGCTATCTCGATCTGGGCGTGAGCTTCGTCATCATCGGGACCGCGGCGGTGAAGAACCCCGGATTCCTGCAGGACGCCTGTACCGCCTTCTCCGGGCACGTGATCGTCGCGCTCGACGCCCGGGACGGCAAAGTCGCCGTCGAAGGCTGGTCGAAAATGACCGGCCACGACGTGGTGGACCTGGCGAAGAAATTCCAGGACTACGGCGTCGAGGCGATCATCTACACCGATATCGGCCGCGACGGCATGCTGACGGGCGTCAACATCAACGCCACGCGGAAGCTCGCGCACGAGCTGCGCGTGCCGGTGATCGCGAGCGGGGGCCTGACGAGCCTCGACGACATCCAGGCGCTGTGTGCCGTGGAAGGCGAAGGCATCAGCGGCGTCGTCACCGGCCGTGCGATCTACCAGGGGACGCTGGATTTCAAGAAAGCGCAGGGCGAGGCCGACAAGCTAGGTGCAAAATAGAGCGGGAATCCCGATCGAGGATCCCGTTCCTGTTCCTCGGGGCATTCCCCGAGCCTCGCAAACGCGTTCCCACCCATGGGTCTTGCCAAGCGGATCATCCCCTGCCTCGACGTCGATCGCGGCCGCGTTGTCAAAGGCGTCAATTTCGTCGGTCTAAGGGACGCGGGCGACCCGGTCGAGATCGCGCGGCGCTACGACGAGCAGGGCGCCGACGAGCTGACTTTTCTTGACATCACCGCGAGTTCGGACGAACGCGATCTCCTCCTGCACGTTGTCGAGGACGTCGCGGCGCAGGTGTTCATTCCGCTCACCGTCGGCGGCGGCGTGCGCCGGGTGGAAGACGTCCGCCGCCTGCTCAACGCCGGGGCGGACAAGGTCTCGATCAATACCGCGGCGGTGCAGAACCCCCAGTTCGTCGCGGAGGCGTCCGGCCGCTACGGCTCGCAGTGCATCGTGGTCGCGATCGACGCCAAGCGCTCGGGAAGTTCCTGGGAGGTGTTTACGCATGGCGGACGCCGTGGTACCGGACTGGACGCGGTCGAATGGGCGCGTACAATGCAGAACCTGGGCGCGGGCGAGATCCTGCTCACCAGCATGGACCGCGACGGTACGCGCGAGGGCTTCGACCTTGCGCTGACGCGCGTGGTTGCCGATGCGGTCAGCGTTCCGGTCATCGCGAGCGGCGGCGTAGGCAGGCTCGAGCATCTTGCCGAAGGCGTGCTCGAAGGCGGAGCCGACGCCGTGCTCGCAGCGAGCATTTTCCATTTCGGCGAATTCAGTGTGCAGGACGCGAAACGGTACATGGCAAGCCGCGGCATCGAGGTCAGGCTCTGAGCAGGCGAAGATGACACCGGACTGGCTGGAACGGGTGAAGTGGGACCGGGAGGGTTTGGTGCCCGCAATCGCCCAGGAATTGTCCACCGACGCCGTCTTGACGCTGGCATGGATGAACCGCGAGTCGCTCGAGAAGACCGTTGCGAGCGGCGAGGCGCATTACTGGTCGCGCTCGCGCGGCCGCCTGTGGAAAAAGGGCGAGCAGTCGGGGCACGTCCAGCAAGTCCGCGAAATCCGGCTCGATTGCGACGAGGACGTGGTTCTGCTCAAGGTGGAACAGCGCGGTGGAATCGCCTGTCACACCGGCCGGCACAGCTGTTTTTTTCGGCGGCTCGAAGACGGGAAGTGGGTGGACGTGGAGCCGGTGATCCGCGACCCCAGGGATATCTACGGGACATGAGCGACATACTCGAACGTCTGGCGGACGTGGTGGAAAGCCGCAAGGCCGGCGACCCGGAGACGTCCTACGTGTCGCGCCTGTTCGCAAAGGGGGCGGACGCCATCCTCAAGAAAGTCGGCGAGGAGGCTACCGAGACTGTGATGGCGGCAAAGGACGGCGATCGCCTGCGCATCGTCGGCGAGACCGCGGATCTTTGGTTCCATTGCCTGATCATGCTCGCTCACTACGGCCTGCGGCCGGCCGATGTCCTCGCGGAACTGCGCCGGCGCGAAGGCATTTCCGGAATCGACGAGAAGGCGGCGCGCGCGGCTGCCCGCCGCGGCCGGGCCGAGCGCAAGTAGGTCGGCATGGCCGCCGCCGACTGCCTGTTCTGCCGGATCGTCAGGGGCGAGATACCGAGCCGGAAGGTCCACGAGGACGCCGAGGTCTTCGCCTTCGACGATATCCATCCGCTTGCCCCGGTGCACTTCATGATCATTCCCAAGGCGCACATCGTCTCGCTCGCTGAATGCGACGCTAGCCACGAGGGGCTGCTCGGCAGGATGCTCGCCCTGGCGCCGCGGCTGGCGCGCGAGCAGGGTTCTACCGATGGGTTTCGCACCATCATCAATACCGGGCGTGTGGGGCGGCAGGAGGTGTATCATTTGCACGTGCATGTCATCGGCGGTCCCGATCCTCTGGGCGCGATGCTGAAACGAAGTTGAACCCCCACGGGCGCGCGCGAGCGCGGGGAAATTTGCGGTTGAAGGAGCGACTTATGGGTACCTGGAGCATCTGGCATTGGCTTATCGTGCTGTTGATCGTGCTTCTCGTTTTCGGCACCAAGAAGCTGCGCAACATCGGCGCCGACCTCGGCGGCGCGGTGCGCGGGTTCAAGGACGGCATGAAGGACTCAGACAAGGCCGCGGACGCCGGACCTTCCGCGCAGGTGACGGGCCGGACGATCGAGGCCGAGGTCAAGGACAAAGTAAAGACCTGAGCGGTCCTCGGTCGGCTGCGGATGCCGGGCGCGGTCCCGGCTTCTTTTTTTGAACGACCTGGATTCCACACCCTCGAGTGTTCGACGTCGGTTTCTCAGAGTTGATGGTGATCGCCGTGGTGGCGCTCATCGTCATCGGTCCCGAACGGCTTCCCCGTGTCGCGCGCACGCTGGGCCACTTGTTCGGCAAGCTGCAGCGCTACGTCAACGACGTGAAGGCCGACATCAACCGCGAGATAGAGCTCGACGAGCTGCACAAGTTCAAGAGCACTTTCGAGGACGCGGCGCGCGGGTTCGAGAACACCGCCCGGGACGTGCAGAGCGAAGTCGCCAAGACCGAGGGTGAACTCAACGCTCTGGCGCAGGGTGCCGATCCCTCGGCGCCCGAATCCGGGGGCCCCACGACTGCCGAGGGTTCCCCTAGCTCCGCGGACTCCACGATTCCTGCAGTCTCCACGACCCCCGCAGCCTCCACGACTGTCGCGGAGGCAGTTCCGGGCGAGGCGGCAACCCAATCCAAGTCCGCACCTGACGGGGACGCGCAGCAGCACCGCGCCGCCTGATTCTACGCATCGTGAGCAGCCAGGATACGTTCATCTCCCATCTGGTCGAGTTGCGCGACCGGCTGCTGCGCGCCATTCTCGCCGTGATCGTCGTGTTCCTGTGCCTGTTCCCCTGGGCAAGGGATCTCTACGCGATTCTCGCGCAGCCGCTCGTCGCCGCGCTGCCCGCGGGCGGGCAGATGATCGCGACCGATGTCGTCGGTGTGTTCCTGGTTCCCGTCAAAGTGGCGTTCCTGGTGGCGTTCGTCATTGCGCTGCCGTACGTCCTGTACCAGACCTGGGCGTTCGTGGCGCCTGGCCTGTACGCGCACGAGAAGCGCCTGGTGCTGCCCCTGGTGGCGGCAAGTTCGGTTCTGTTCCTGGTGGGGATGTCGTTCGCGTATTTCCTGGTGTTTCCGGTCGTGTTCAGGTTCATGGCCTCGATTGCGCCGGAGGGTGTCGCCTGGATGACCGACATCGAAAAGTACCTGTCTTTCGCGATGACCACGTTCGTCGCGTTCGGCGTGACTTTCGAGGTGCCTGTGGTGGTCATCGTGCTGGTGCGCGTGGGCCTGGTCTCGATCCAGAAGTTGAAGGAGATCCGGCCCTACGTGATCGTGGGCGCGTTCGTGATCGGCGCGATATTCACGCCCCCGGACGTGCTCTCCCAGGTGATGCTCGCCGTCCCGCTGTGGGTGCTCTACGAGCTGGGCATCGTGCTTGCGCGGTTCGTCGTCAAGCCCGCCGGCGCGAATGCGCCCGGCGAGGACATGGATCGCAACGGGGCCGAGCAGAAATAGGCGAGGGCTGCCGCCGGCTCTAGCGTCGTCGTTGCTGGGTCGGCCGCTTGCCGACGGCGATCTGGATCTCCACGTCCTTGTTGTCGCGCCGCAGTCGTATGGAGGCCGGTTTTCCGGGGACCAGCGCGGCCACCAGGTTCAGCATCGAGTTCGGGTCCTTGACCGGACTGCCTTCGATCGCAAGCAGAATGTCTCCGGGCTTGAGGCCGGCGCGGTCCGCGGGCCCGCCGCGCAGGATCCCGGCGAGAAGCACGCCGTTGGTCGAGCCCAGTCGGAACGAATCGGCGATCTCCGCGGTGATCTCCTGCGCTTCGACACCGATCCAGCCGCGAGTCACGCTGCCGGTCTGGATGATCTGCTCCATGACCTGCTTGGCGCTCGATGCCGGTATGGCAAAACCGATGCCGAGCGACCCGCCCGAGCGCGAGTAGATCGCGGTATTGATGCCGACGAGATTGCCCGCGGTGTCGATGAGTGCCCCGCCCGAATTGCCCGGATTGATCGCTGCGTCGGTCTGGATGAAGTTCTCGAACGTATTGATGCCGAGCTGGTTGCGCCCGAGTGCGGACACGATTCCCATGGTCACGGTCTGGCCGACCCCGAAAGGATTGCCGATCGCGAGCACCACGTCCCCAACGCGCAGCGCGTCGGCGTCGCCGAAGACGATTGCCGGAAGCAGAACGCCCTCGACCTGAAGCACCGCGATGTCGGTGTCAGGGTCCGAACCGACGGCCTTCGCCTTGAGTTTCTTGCCATCGGCGAGCGCCACCTCGATCTCGTCGGCCGCTTCGACGACGTGGTGATTGGTGAGGATGTATCCCTTGGGACTGACGATCACGCCCGAGCCCAGGCTCGCTGCGCGCTGCGGCTCTTCCCCGAGCCGGTCGCCGAAGAAATGCCGGAACAGGGGGTCGTCGAGGAACGGGTGGCGCGGGGACTTGATTTCCTTGCTGGTGAAGATGTTTACCACCGCCGGTACCGCCTTGCGGACGGCGTCGCTGTAGGAGGTCGCCCGCCCGCCCGAGCCCGATGCGCCGGTGGCCTGGCGCAATTCCACGACCTGCGGGCCGCCGAGCGGGCGGCCCAGCCACTCGGGCTTGAGCGTGGCGACGACGAACAACACGCTCACGGCGATCGTCGCGGTCTGGGCAAAGATGAGCCAAATCTTTCGCATGAATTTTTTTGCAACCGCGTCGAGAACTGCTTGGGGCGCGGTTTTTCCCTGAAGGGTGATTATTGCCCAAACGTTTCGCTGGCGAAACCGATTCTTGGTGAGAGCGCCGTCTTCGGCGGGAGCACCCGCGAAACCGATGGGGGTGCTGGATTGTCCATCCTAATCAATGGATTGGCATGAAAAATTTGGCGTGATAGGCGAGCCTTCGGTATAATCGCCTATTTTTTCGACGTCTTCCTTCCAGAGCGGATTTCATGAGCGACAACACCGACGTCAATCGAACTCGCCGTACCATCGTCATAGCAAGCGCCTGCACCGGAGGCGCGGCTGCGGTCGCCTCCGCCCTGCCTTTCGCCGCGTCGATGTTGCCCTCGGAACGCGCGAAGGCGCTGGGCGCGCCCGTCGAAGCCGACATCGGCCAGATCGCACCCGGCGAAATGGCGACGTTCGAATGGCGCGGACAGCCCGTCTGGGTAGTAAGGCGCACCCCGGAGATGCTGGAGGAGATCAAGAAGACCGGCGCCAAGGTGGCCGATCCGAAGAGCGAAAGAAAAAAGACCGAGCTCACGCCCGAATACGCGAGGAACGAGTATCGCTCGATCAAGCCCGAGTATCTGGTGGTCGTCGGCATCTGCTCGCACCTCGGCTGCTCTCCGCAGCCGCGCTTCAAACCGGGCGCCGAAGCCTTCGAGCACGACTGGACCGGCGGGTTCTACTGCCCTTGCCACGGGTCGCTCTTCGATCTCGCGGGCCGAGTCTACAAAAACAAGCCCGCGCCCGACAATCTCAGGGTGCCCCCGCATACCTATCTGTCCGCCACGCGCATCCTGATTGGCGACGAAAAGAAAGGAGCCTGACGCGATGGCTGCTGCCGACAAACAACCGGTCGCCGTCACCGGCGTAGGACGTCTCAACGCCCCTTTGAGCGGACTGCTCACCTGGATCGATCAGCGCTTCCCGCTGATGGAGAACTGGCGCTCGCATCTTTCGGAGTACTACGCGCCGAAGAATTTCAATTTCTGGTACTACTTCGGGTCCCTGGCGATGTTCGTGCTGGTGATCCAGATCGTCACCGGCATCTTCCTCACCATGAACTACAAGCCCGACGCCGCCCAGGCGTTCGCCTCGGTCGAGTACATCATGCGCGAGGTTCCCTGGGGCTGGTGGATCCGCTACATGCACTCGACGGGCGCTTCCGCCTTCTTCATCTGCGTGTACCTGCACATGTTCCGCGGGCTGCTCTACGGCTCGTACCGCAAACCGCGCGAACTACTCTGGATCTTCGGCGTGATCATCTTCCTCTGCCTCATGGCCGAGGCCTTCTTCGGCTACCTGCTGCCTTGGGGACAGATGTCGTACTGGGGCGCGCAGGTGATCGTGAACCTGTTCGATGCGATCCCGATCATCGGACCCGACCTCGCCATCTGGATCCGCGGCGACTACGTGGTGTCCGACGCCACGCTCAATCGGTTCTTTGCCTTTCACGTGATCGCCGTGCCGCTGGTGCTCCTCGGGATGGTCGTGGCGCACCTGCTGGCGCTGCACGAAGTCGGTTCGAACAACCCGGACGGCGTAGAGATCAAGAAGACGAAGGACCCGCGCACCGGCAGGCCCCTGGACGGCATCCCGTTTCATCCCTACTACACCGTGAAGGACACCTTCGGCGTGGTCGTGTTCCTGATCGTGTTTTCGATTGTGGTGTTCTTTGCTCCAGAGCTCGGCGGCTACTTTCTCGAGCACAACAACTTCCTCCCCGCCGACCCGCTGAAGACGCCGCAGCACATCGCGCCGGTGTGGTACTTCACGCCGTACTACTCGATACTGCGCGCGACTACGGAAAACTTCATGTGGGTGCTAGCCTTCGGGGTCGTCGCCATAGCGATCCTCATCATTTGGAGCGTGAAGAACCTGCGGGTGCGGATCGGCGTTGGCGTCCTTGGGCTCCTGCTGCTGTGCGGCTTCTACTATTTCGAGCCCAAGGTCTGGGG
>JBGQFD010000078.1:0-17470 GCA_041496705.1 Gammaproteobacteria bacterium
CAAGGCGACCGTCAGCGCCGCGCACCCGCGACCGGACTCTGCCTCGCGCGGTGGTAGGTGGCCGTCAACCCAAGCAGCACGATCACCTGCAGCGCCGGCATCAGCACTTCGTAGTAGGTGATCCCGATCCCGTCCAGTGGGCGGCCCTGGGCGAAATGGTGCGTGAGCATCCGCCACTTGAACCACAGGGCGAAGCGCAGCGCCTCGAGGAAGGATCCGTAATCGAGCTGCCACCAGACCGACACCGCCATGAAGCGCACGAGGACGACGACGAGATAAATGCCGGCCGCCGCCCCGACGACCGGCCTCCATCTCCGGTGCGAGCGGGCCCAGAGAACGCCGCCGGCAAGACCCAGCAACGCGCTGGCGAATATCAGCCAGTGATAGAAAACGAACTCCGTGGGATCGGTGACCAGGCCGGGCAGGAGCGCCGTGGCCAGGACGATCCACGATCCCAGCGCCAGCGTGCCCACGGACCTCTCGGTTGGCTGCTCGGTGCCCACGCTGGTTGCGTTCTAGCGGCTGCGCCCGTCGTAGGACACGCGCTTCAGCGCTGCGAGATCGATCCCTTCGAGACAGCGCACGTTCACCGCCGCCGTCGCGGCGCCCGAGGGGCTCGTGCCGAACCCGAACGGCGCGCAACCGCAGTTTGAACAGAAATGGTGCTTGATCACGTGCTTGTTGAACGTGTAGGTTGCCATGTCGGCTTCGGGCGTTTGAAGGCGCAGCTTCTCGCGCGGGACGAACCAGAGAAGATATCCTTTTCGGCTGCAGTGCGAGCAATTGCACTCCATCGCCTGCGCAAGATCTCCCTCGACCTCGAACGAAATGCGGCCGCAGTGACAGCTACCTTTGTGGATCATGGCGCCGTTTCCCAGTGACTTTCAGTCGCGAGGTGCGTCAGCTTCATGCCTGGAGGGGTACTTGGCGAGTACACCAGGAGGTGAATTTCTGTCGACACGGATCCGGCCTAGGCAGTGATGGCCACAGGGGTACCCGGCGGCACGAGCCCGAAAAGCTCCACCACATCCTGGTTGCGCATGCGTATGCACCCGACCGACCCGGGTCTCCCCATCTCCACCGTATCCGGGCTGCCGTGGATGTAGATGTAGCGCCGCATGGTGTCCACCTCCCCCAGCCGATTTCTCCCCGGCTCGCACCCCGACAGCCACAATATGCGCGTGAGGATCCAGTCCCGCTCCCGAAATCGCTCGGCCAATTCCGCCGTCCAGATCTCCCCTGTCGGGCGGCGGTTGACGAACACGGTATTCAAACGCTGCCCCGCGCCGATCTTCGCCCGCACGATGTGCTCGCCCCGCGGCGTGCAGAAACTCCCCTCCCGCTCGCCCGGGCCGTTCTTCGAGGTCGAGACAGCATAGCGCCGAACTTCCCGCCCGTCCTCGATGAGCGCGAGGCTCTGCTCGGGAATCGAGATTTCAATTCTCGGCATTGCGTCGCGCCGCAAAAAATTCCGAGAGCAGCCGCCCCGCCTCAACAGCGAGAACGCCGCCCACCACCTGAGTATGGTGATTGAGTTTCTTTTCCGAAAAAAGATCGACGACGCTGCCGCAGGCGCCGGTCTTGGCGTCTGCCGCGCCGTAGACGAGCCTCGCGATCCGCGCGTGCATGATCGCCCCGGCGCACATGGCGCAGGGCTCGAGCGTCACGTAGAGCGAGCAGCCTTCGAGCCGGTAGTTGCCGAGCGCGGTCGAGGCTTCGCGCAAGGCCTGGATTTCCGCGTGTGCCGTGGGGTCCTTGCTCGAGATCGGCGCGTTGTAGCCCCGGCCGACGACCTTTCCGTCCTTGACCACCAGCGCGCCGACGGGCACCTCGCCCCGCTCGGCCGCCCGCACCGCAAGACGCAGCGACTCGCGCATCCTCGCGGCATCGAAATCCGCGTCGATTCTGCTTACTCCCACTCGATCGTCGCCGGCGGCTTCCCAGAGACGTCGTAGACCACGCGATTGATGCCGCGCACCTCGTTGATGATGCGGTTCGACACCTTGCCGAGCAACTCGTGCGGCAGCGGCGCCCAGTGCGCGGTCATGAAGTCGGTGGTCTGCACGGCACGCAGCGCAACCACGTTCTCGTAGGTCCGGCCGTCGCCCATCACGCCGACCGACTTGACCGGCAGGAACACCGCAAAGGCCTGAGCAACCTTGTCGTACCAGTCCGCGGCGCGCAGCTCTTCGATAAAAATCGCATCGGCACGCCGCAGCAGGTCGGCGAATTCGCGTCTTACTTCCCCGAGAATGCGCACGCCCAGGCCGGGCCCGGGGAAGGGATGGCGGAACACCATCTCCCGCGGCAGGCCGAGCGCAAGACCCAGCTCGCGCACTTCGTCCTTGAACAGCTCACGCAGCGGCTCGAGCAGCTTGAGATGCAGCGTCTCCGGCAGGCCGCCGACGTTGTGATGCGACTTGATGGTGTGCGCCTTCTTCGTTTTCGCGCCGGCGGACTCGATCACGTCGGGGTAGATGGTGCCCTGGGCGAGCCATTTGACCCTGGGAAATTTCTCGGCTTCCCGCTGGAACACTTCGACGAACTCGCGGCCGATGATCTTGCGCTTGTGCTCCGGATCGCTTACGCCGGCGAGTGCGGTCAGGAACTGCGCGGAGGCGTCCACCAGATCCACCTTCACGCCGAGATTGCGCGAGAAGGCCTGCATGACCTGGTCGGCCTCGTTGAGGCGCAGCAACCCCGTGTCGACGAACACGCAGATAAGCTGGTCGCCGATGGCGCGATGAATGAGCGCGGCGGCGACCGCCGAGTCCACGCCGCCGGAGAGCCCGAGCAGCACTTCTTCCTTGCCGGCCTCGCCGCGGATCTTTTCCACCGCCTCGGCGATGTAATTCGGCATATTCCATTCGCTTCCGCAGCCGCAGATGTCGTGGACGAAGCGCGCGAGGATCGCCCCGCCCTGCTTGGTGTGCGTCACTTCCGGATGGAACTGCACGCCGTAGAACCCGCGCTGCTCGTCGGCCATGCCGGCGATCGGGGTGGAGGCGTTGCTCGCGATGATCGTAAACCCGGGCGGGAGCGCGGTCACCTTGTCGCCGTGGCTCATCCATACGTCCAGGAGCCCGTGCCTCTCGCCGTTGATGCGGTCCTGGATGCCCTCGAGCAGCTTCGAGTGGCCGCGGGCGCGCACCTCGGCGTATCCGAATTCGCGCGCCTTGGCGTTCTCGACCAGGCCGCCGAGCTGCGCCGCCATGGTCTGCATGCCGTAACAGATGCCGAGCACCGGCACGCCCAGCCTGAACACGGCGTCGGGCGCCTTGGGCGTCGCGTCTTCGTATACAGAGGCAGGTCCGCCCGATAGGATGACCCCGCGCGGAGCAAAGCGGCGGATGAATGCCGCGTCGACGTCGAAGGGATGCAGCTCGCAGTAGACTTTCGACTCCCGGACCCGGCGCGCGATCAGTTGCGAATACTGCGCGCCGAAATCGAGAATCAGGATCTTGGATTGCACGTGCCTCGCTATTCGCCGATCTGGTAGTTCGGTGCTTCCTTGACGATCTGCACGTCGTGGACATGCGACTCGCGCATGCCAGCAGCCGTGATCTCGACGAACTGTGTGCGCGCACGCATCGCGTCGATGCTCTCGCAGCCGCAGTAGCCCATGCTCGCACGCAGGCCGCCCATGAGCTGGTCGATCACGCCCACGACCGAGCCCTTGTACGGCACCCGGCCTTCGACGCCTTCGGGCACCAGCTTGTCGGCGTGCACCGACGAATCCTGGAAATAACGGTCTGCCGCGCCCTGCTGCATGGCAGAAAGCGAGCCCATGCCACGGTAGGACTTGTAGGAGCGGCCCTGGAAAAGCTCGATCTCGCCCGGCGACTCCTCGGTCCCCGCGAAGAGGCTGCCGAGCATCACCGCGTGCGCGCCGGCGGCGACCGCCTTGGCGACGTCGCCGGAAAAGCGCACGCCACCGTCGGCGATGAGGGGTACGCCGGACTTCTCGAGTGCCGCGGCAACGTCCTGGATGGCGGTGATCTGCGGGATGCCGACGCCCGCGACGATGCGCGTGGTGCAGATCGAGCCCGGCCCGATGCCCACCTTCACGCCGTCTGCGCCGTGATCGACGAGCGCCTTGGCGCCTTTGGCGGTCGCGATGTTGCCGCCGATCAGTTCGATCGCAGGCGCATTGCGCCTGATCCAGCGCAGCCGGTCGAGCACGCCCTGCGAGTGGCCGTGCGCGGTATCGACGACGATGACGTCCACGCCCGCATCCACCAGCGCCGCCACCCGGTCTTCGGTGCCTTCGCCAATGCCGACCGCCGCGCCGACGCGCAGCTTGCCCTGCTGATCCTTGCAGGCATTCGGATGCTCGCTCGACTTCAGGATGTCCTTCACCGTGATCAGGCCGCGCAGTTCGAACCCGTCCGCGACCACCAGCACGCGTTCGAGGCGGTGCTTGTGCAAGAGGGCGCGCGCCTCTTCGGGGCTGGCACCTTCCTTGACGTAGATGAGCCGCTCGCGCGGCGTCATGATGCTGCGCACTGGCGCGTCGAGGTTGGTCTCGAACCGGTAGTCGCGGTTGGTGACCATGCCCACCACCCTGCCGCCTTCTACGACGGGAAATCCGGAAACCTTGTGCAGCTGGGTGAGCGCCTGAAGCTCTCGCACGGTGATATCGGGCGAAACGGTGAGCGGGTCGCGAAGGACGCCGGACTCGTAGCGCTTCACTTTCGCCACTTCGGCAGCCTGTTTCCGCGGCGGGAGATTCTTGTGCACGATGCCGATGCCGCCCTCCTGCGCGATGGCGATCGCCAAGCGCGACTCGGTGACGGTGTCCATCGCCGCCGAGGCGAGGGGAATGTTGAGCTGGATGTTGCGCGTCAGCCGCGTGTTCAGGGCGACATCGCGCGGCAGAACGGTGGAGTGGGCGGGGACGAGGAGTACGTCGTCAAAGGTCAGTGCCTTCTGGACCAAGCGCATAGCCACACCCAAAAGCAGGATTATACGCGGGTCGCAACTCATGGTAAATGCTGCACATTTCCGTCCGCCGCGGAATTGACGCGTGCGTCAAAACTGGTTATGGTGCCCTCCAACTCGTAGGAGATCCCGCTCCATGCTTCGGTTCCCGTTGATCGCGCTCGCGCTGCTTGCCGCTGGGTCAGCCCAGGCGCAGGTCTACAAATGCGTCGATGCCGCCGGCAAGGTCGTCTACTCCCAGAGCCCCTGCCCCGCCAACACGAAATCCGGCAGCATCAGCCGACGCATCGACGCCGCGCCCTCCGCGCCCCAAGCCGCGCCTTCGGCGGAAAAGGCCGGGAAAGGCGAAGCAGCCAAAGAAGCAGCGCCCAAGACTCCCGCAGACCAGGAGCAGGCGTTCCGCAAGCGAGCGCAGGAACGCGAAAAAAACGACAAAGACGCCGTGGAGAAAACCGCCGAGGCGAAGCGCAAGGAAGACAACTGCCGCCTCGCCCGCGAACGCCTCGCCCAGCTCGACATGGGGCGCATCACGCGCGTCAACCCGCAGGGCGAGCGCTACTACCTGGACGACGCACAGCTGGAGCAGCAAAAGGCCGGCGCGCGGGCCGACGTGGGCCAGTTCTGCAACTGATCAGGAATTGCCGCTGCGGCGCGTGCCGGCGCGCCGCCTCCTGATTTCCTTCGGATCCGCCCGCAGCGGCCGGTAGATTTCGACCCGGTCCCGGTCCCGCAGCACGGCTCCCGGCTGCACGCTCGTCCCGTAGATCCCCAGGGGCGCCGAACCGATCTCTGGAAATTCCTCCAGCAGCCCGCTCGCCGCGAGCGCGTCGCCCACGCGGCTGCCCTGATCGAGCGTCACCCGGCGCAGCAGCTGCCGGTGCGGCAGCGCGTACACCACCTCGACGCGTATCTTGGACGCGCTCACCTCCGGCCGAACCTCGCGTCGGCCCTGCGCACGAACGCCTCCACCATTCCGTCGGTGATGTCGCGAAACACCGGCCCGACGAGTCTCTCCAGCAGGCGACTGGCAAACGTGTAGCGCAGCGCGAACTCCACCTTGCAGGCGGCATCGCCCAGGGCGCTGAAGGTCCAGCTGCCGGCGAAATCCCGAAACGGACCCGAGACGAGCCGCATGTCGATCCGCCCGGCCTGGTCGTGGTTTTCCGTGGTGAAGGACTCCTTCACCCCGTGAAAGTTGATGGTCAAGGTGGCGACCGTGCGCTCCTGCACGCGTGCCGAGACGACGCCGCGTTCGCACCAAGGGAGAAACTGGGGATAGGACTCGACGTCCGCGACCAGCGCCTGCATCTGTTGCGCGCTGTAACCCACCAGCACCGAGCGATTGACGGCTGCCATCGTTGTAGAATCGAAGCGTAATCAGTCTATACGAAGCCCGTACCCGTGACGATCGTCGAGAACCGCAAGGCCCTGCACGACTACTTCATAGAGGAGCGCTACGAGGGCGGGCTTGCACTCGAGGGTTGGGAGGTGAAGGCGATCCGTGCCGGACGGGCGCAGCTGAAGGAGGCCTACGTCATCGTCGGAAACGAAGAAATCTTCCTGATCGGCGCCCACATCAGCCCCCTCGCGGCGGCATCGACGCACGTTCAGCCCGACCCGGTGCGCACGAGGAAGCTTCTGTTTCACGCCGAGGAGATTCGCCGCCTCATCGGCAAGGTCGACCGTGCAGGCTACACGCTCGTGCCCCTCGACCTGCACTATGTGCGCGGACGCGTGAAGATATCGGTGGGGCTCGCGAAGGGGAAAAAGCAGCACGACAAGCGCGCCGCCGAAAAAGAGAGGGAGTGGAACCGCGAGAAGCAGCGCCTGCTGCGAACTCGCGCCTGAGCCCGGCAGCCAGGCAGCGCAGCGCCCGGCCGAAAGGCACTCAGCCGGCTGCCGTGCTGACGACGCTGACATCGACCTCGCGCGCGAGCTGCAACCAGGTATCGATGACCGTATCGGGATTTAGTGACAGGCTCTCGATGCCTTCCTGCACCAGCCACTTCGCGAAGTCGATGTGATCCGAGGGGCCCTGCCCGCAGATGCCCACGTACTTCCCGGCCTTGCGGCACGCCTGGATCGCCAGACGCAGCATCGCCTTGACCGCGGGATCGCGCTCGTCAAAGGCCTCCGCGACCAGCCCCGAGTCCCGGTCGAGGCCGAGCGTCAGCTGAGTCAGGTCGTTCGAGCCGATCGAAAATCCGTCGAAGTATTCCAGGAACTGCTCGGCCAGAACCGCGTTGGAAGGCACCTCGCACATCATGATGAGACGCAGGCCGTTCTCGCCCCGCTTCAGTCCATGCGCCGTGAGCAGCTCGATCACCCGGCGGCACTCCTTGAGCGTGCGCACGAACGGCACCATGATCTCGACGTTGGTCAGGCCGAGCTCGTCGCGCACCCGCCGCATGGCCTGGCACTCCATGGCAAAACACTCGCGGAAGGATTCGCTGATGTAGCGCGACGCCCCGCGGAAGCCCAGCATGGGGTTCTCTTCGTCCGGTTCGTAGCGGGCGCCGCCGACTAGCTTCTTGTACTCGTTCGACTTGAAGTCGGACAGCCGCACGATCACGGGCTTGGGCCAGAACGCGGCGCCGATCGTGGCAACACCTTCGATGAGCTTCTCGACGAAGAAGGTGCGCGGATCGCGGTAACCCAGCGCAGCCTGCTCGACCTGGCGCTTGAGATCCCCGGGAAGGTTCGGGTAATCCAGCGCCGCGCGAGGATGCACGCCGATCATGTTGTTGATCACGAATTCGAGGCGCGCCAGGCCGACCCCCCAGTTCGGCAGAGCCTGGAAATCGAAGGCGAGCTGGGGATTGCCGATGTTCATGGTGATCTTCACCGGGCACTTGGGCATCTCGCCGTGGTCCTGCGACGTGACCTCGATCTCGAGGATTCCCCGGTAGATATGGCCAGTGTCGCCTTCCGCGCAGGAGACCGTGCAGGCCTCACCCTCGGTCAACGCGGCAGTGGCGTTGCCGCAGCCGACCACCGCCGGGATGCCGAGTTCGCGCGCGATGATGGCCGCGTGGCAGGTTCGCCCTCCCCGGTTGGTGACGATCGCAGCCGCACGCTTCATCACCGGTTCCCAGTTGGGGTCGGTCATGTCGGTGACGATGATGTCTCCGGGCTTGACACTCCCCATTTCGCTCGCATCCTTGACGACGCGGACCGTGCCCGCCCCGATGCGGTGGCCGATCGCCCGCCCCGAGACGAGTACCTCGGACTTCTGCTTGAGCCGGAACCGTTCCTGCCCTTCGCTCGACTTGCGCGACTTCACCGTCTCGGGCCGCGCCTGCAGGATGTAGATCTTCCCGTCCGAACCGTCCTTGGCCCATTCGATGTCCATGGGTCTCTGGTAGTGCTCCTCGATCTTCAGCGCGAACCGGGCGAGCTCGACGACATCCTCGTCGGAGAGGCAGTAACGGTTGCGATCCGCCTCGGCCACGTCCAGGATTTGCACGGATTTCTTCGCGTGTCCGTGCTCGGCGAACACCATTTTCTGAGTCTTTGCCCCCAGGCTGCGGCGGATGACCGGGAACTTTCCGCCGCGGAGCATCGGCTTGTGCACATAGAATTCATCCGGGTTGACGGCGCCCTGCACCACCATTTCGCCCAGCCCCCAGGCGGCGGTGATGAATACCACGCCCTGGAACCCCGATTCGGTGTCCAGGGTGAACACCACGCCGCTTGCACCAAGATCGCTGCGCGCCATGCGCTGCACGCCCGCGGAAAGCGCTACCGCGGCGTGGCTGAACCCCTTGTGCACCCGGTAGGAAATGGCGCGGTCGTTGTACAGCGAGGCGAACACCGCCTTGAGCGCCACGAAAACGTTGTCCAGGCCGCGGACGTTGAGAAAGGTCTCCTGCTGCCCCGCAAACGATGCTTCGGGCAGGTCCTCGGCCGTCGCGCTCGAGCGCACGGCCAGCGAAACACCGTCCTTGCCGCCGGTGAGCTGACGCCAGGCTTGCGCGATTTCCGCCTCCAGCTGCCTGGGAAACGGCTGCGCTTCGATCCAGCCGCGGATCTCCGCGCCGCAGCGCGCCAGCGCATCGACGTCGTCTACGTCGAGCGTCTTCAGCCGGGACTCGATCCGGCTGCCCAGGCCGTCCCGGGAAAGAAATTCACGGTAGGCTTCGGCTGTAGTGGCAAAACCGCCCGGTACCCGAATCCCGGCCCCGGACAACTGGCTGATCATCTCGCCGAGGGACGCGTTCTTGCCGCCAACCTTGTCGACGTCGCTCATCCTGATCTCGTCGAACGGCACCACGTATTTCGGCTTGTTCATCGGGTAGGGTCGCTATTGAAGGATTTCCAGCAAACCGTTATTTTAGCGGCACAGCCGCAGCCTCGCGGCACATTTTTCCCCGTGACCGCCATGACTGCACGCAGCCGAACGGCATTCTTTGTCTCCGACGGCACCGGCATTACCGTCGAGATGTTGGGGCACAGCCTGCTGACCCAGTTCGAGGGCATCGAGTTCCAGCAGATGACCCTGCCCTTCATCGACTCGGTGGCCAAGGCCGAGGAATGCGTTCTCCGCATCAACCAATCCGCCAGGGCAGGAAGGGGGCGGCCCCTGGTGTTCACCACCCTGGTCAACAGCGAGGTCCGCAGCGTCGTTCACCGCGCTGAAGGGTTCATCCTGGATTTCTTCGAGACCTTCCTCGATCCCCTGGAGGGCGAACTCGGTGAAAAATCCAGCCACACCATAGGCCGCTCACACAGCGCCCGGGACATCAAGGTCTACAGCAATCGCATCGAAGCGGTGAACTACGCACTGGCGCACGACGACGGCGTGTCCTCCGGGGACCTGGAAAAAGCCGACGTGATCCTGGTCGGCGTGTCGCGGAGCGGCAAGACACCGACCAGCCTTTACCTCGCGCTGCAGTTCGGGGTCCGCGCCGCGAACTACCCGCTGATCCCCGAGGACTTCGATCGCATGAGCCTGCCGGAAATCCTGAAGGGCTCCCGCCACAAGCTCTTCGGCCTGTCGATCGCGCCGGAACGCCTGCGCGAGATCCGCAACGAACGCCGTCCCAACAGCAAGTATGCCGATCTTGAAAACTGCCGTTTTGAAGTGCAGCAGGCCGAGGCCCTGATGCGGCGCGAGAATCTTCGCTGGGTCAACTCGACCGCCAAGTCGATCGAGGAAATTGCCACCACTATCCTGCAGGAATTCAAACTCGAAAGGCGCCTGTACTAGCGAGCCTTCTGGCGCACCTGCTCGAACAGGCAAATCGCCGCCGCTGCCGCGACGTTCAGCGATTCCGAAGGCCCCGGCATCGGGATGCGCACGCGGCGATGAGCGATGCGCATCGCCGCTTCCGTGAGCCCCGCGCCTTCGTTGCCGAACACCCAGGCCACGGGCCCGTGCAGATCCAGGTCGTAGAGCGAGTTCGGGGCGCCCGCGTCCATTGCCGCGACGCAGCCGCCGAATCCGCGCACCGCGTCGGCCAGATCGGCGTTCTCGAAGATCGAGAGGAAGAAGTGCGCCCCCATGCCGGCGCGGACCACCTTCGGCGACCAAGCAAACACCGAGCCGCGCGAAAGGAACACATGCCCGATCCCCGCAGCCACCGCGCTGCGCAGGATCGACCCGAGATTGCCCGGATCCTGAACGCTTTCCAGGAGCAGGCGGCTCGCATCGGCGGCGGGAGCCGGGCCGGGCGCGGGCACGCGCACCACCGCAGCGATCCCCGAGTGGCTGACGAGCTCCGAAATCTGCGCCGAAAGCCTGTCGGCGATGACCAACCGCGACTTCGCGCGGGCCGTGTCGAACAGCGCGGCGATCTCGCGCCGGGCGAGTGCGCTCTCTGCGGCGAGCAGCGCTTCCGCGATTCCACCGCTATCGGCGTAGGCGCGGATCAGTCGCTCCCCCTCGAGCAGGGTCGTCCCGGAGCTGCGCCGCTCGCGCGACGAGGCCGCCAGGCGGAGCAAGGCCTTCAGTTGCGGATTGCTGCGCGACTGGACTAGCTTCATGGCGCCCGCCGCGTCACGCGTCCCGCTCGAGAACCTTGCGCACCGGCGCGAAACTGCGGCGGTAGATCTCGCAGGCGCCGTGCCGGCGCAAGGCGCGCAGGTGTTCCGGCGTCGGATACCCTTTGTGCCGGTCCAGGCCGTACTGCGGATACCGCTCGTGAAGCCTGCACATTTCCGCGTCGCGCTCGGTCTTGGCGAGGATGGAAGCAGCCCCAATGACCTTTTTCCTGGCATCGCCGTCCACGATGCCTCGCACCGGAATCGCGAGCTCCGGGCAGTGCGGGCCGTCGACCCACACCTGATGAGGGACGAGCGGCAGGCCCTCGACCGCGCGCTTCATCGCGAGCAGGCTCGCCCGCAGGATGTTCATGCGGTCGATCTCCTCGACGCTGGCCCAGGCGATCGACCAGGCAAGCGCCGTTTCCTTGATGCGGGCCGATAGCTCCTCGCGAGCGCGCGGGGACAGCAGCTTGGAGTCGGCGACGCCCCGGGGAGCCCGCCGCGATGGATCGAATACCACCGCCGCCGCGCAGACCGGCCCCGCCAGCGGTCCGCGGCCCGCCTCGTCGACTCCGCAGATCAGCCGGACTGCAACCAAGGCAGAACGGCTTCGGTGGCGCGCACCGCCGCATCCTTCTTGAGAATCTGCCGCATGCGCTCGAAGCGATCGGACAGGCGGCGCGCCACGACCGGATCGTTGAGCGAGTTGAGCACCGCCTGGGCCAGATTCTCCGGCGTTGCGTCGTCCTGGAGGATCTCCGGCACGACAAACGCCCCGGCGATGATGTTGGGGAGCCCGACCCATGGCAGGTAGCCCATTCCCTCCATCAGACGGAACGTCAGACCCGACATCTTGTACGTGATCACCATGGCTTTGCGCGCCAGCGCGGCTTCCAGGGTCGCGGTCCCGCTGGCGACGAGCACCACGTCGGCGGCCGCAATCGCGTCGCGCGCATGCCCGAAGAGGACCGTGATTGGCAGGTCCGTCGCGCCAGCCGCGTAGATGGCCTCCTCGAAAATCGCGCGGGTTTCACGACTCGCGAGCGGCACCAGGAATTGCACCGCCGGCTGCCGCGCAGCGATCAGCTTCGCGGTTCTCAGGAACGTCGGCGCCATGTAGCGCAGCTCGGACTGACGGCTGCCGGGAAGCAGGGCGATCGTCTTGTGTCCGGGACGGAGGCGCAACTGCTCGCGGGTCGCCTCGGTGAGGTCCGCATCTCCCGTCGCGTCGGCGAGCGGGTGGCCGACAAACGTCACCGGCACGCCGGCAGCGCGGTACAGGGGCTCCTCGAACGGGAACAACACCAGCATCTTGTCCACCGATGCAGCAATGCTCTTCATGCGCCCGCCGCGCCAGGCCCACAACGAGGGACTGACGTAATGAACCGTCGGAACGCCGTTTCGCTTCAGCCGGCGCTCCAGGGACAGGTTGAAGTCCGGTGCATCGACCCCGATGAACAGCCTGGGCCTGGCCGCAAGCAAGCGAGCGGCCAGGCGACGCCGCACGAGGAGCAGCCCGGGCAGGTGCCGCAGTACCTCGGCATAACCCCGCACCGCTAGCCTTTCCATCGGGTACCACGACTCGAGACCGGCGGCCTCCATCTGCGGCCCGCCAATGCCGACGAACGCGGCCTGCGGCACTCTTTCGCGCAGCGCGCGGATGAGGTTGGCGCCGAGAAAATCCCCGGAGACCTCCCCGGCCACCATGCCCACGACGATTGGGTCGCTGGTCACTTAGGCTAACGTATGATTCCGCGCCTCGACTGCCCGAGAAAATCGAGCAGCAACTGCAACTCTGAACAGCCCGCCACCTGACCACCGATCCGGGCGCGCGCCTCCTCCAGCGCCAGGCCGGATCGGTACAGCGTCTTGTAGGCGCGCTTGATCGCCGCGATCGATTCCGCGCTGAACCCGCGGCGCTTGAGCCCCTCACTGTTGATCCCGAATGGCTTGGCCGTATTGCCCGCCGCCATGACGAACGGAGGAAGATCTTGCAACAGCACGGTCGCGACTCCGGTGATCGAATGCGCACCGACAGACACGAATTGATGAACACCGGTAAAACCGCCGAGGATCGCGTGGTCCCCGACATGCACGTGACCCGCCAGCGTGGCGAGGTTGGCGAAAACGATGTGGTCGCCGACCTGGCAGTCGTGCGCGATGTGGACGTAGGCCATGATCCAGTTGTCGTTGCCGATGCGGGTGACGGCGCCGTCCTGGACCGTGCCGCAGTTGAAACTGCAATACTCCCGGATGGTGTTGTGGTCGCCGATTTCCAGGCGCGTAGGCTCGCCCGCGTACTTCTTGTCCTGGGGCTCGCCACCCAGGGAGCAGAAGCCAAAGATGCGGTTGTACGCCCCGATCCGGGTCCGTCCCTCGATGAGCACGTGTGACCCGATAGCGGTGCCTTCGCCGACCTCGACGTGTTCGCCAACGAGCGAATACGCCCCCACCGACACGCCCGCACCGAGCCGCGCGCCTGGATGCACGATGGCCGTCGAATGAATCATAGCAACCGCAGGGTGCAGAGCAGCTTTGCTTCGGCGACGAGCGCGTCCCCGACCCGCGCCGTCCCCGACAGCTTGGACAACCCCCGCGCCATGCGGTCGATGCTCACCTCGAGCAGAAGCTGGTCCCCGGGAACCACCGGCCGCTTGAAGCGTGCGTCGTCTATCCCGGCCAGATAGTAGACCGACTCGGCGTTTGGTTTGGTCCCAAGCGAACGGAACAGGAGGATCGCTGCAACCTGCGCAAGAGCCTCCACGATGAACACCCCCGGCATGACCGCGTAGTGGGGAAAGTGCCCTGGGAAGAACGGCTCGTTGATGGTGACGTTCTTGATCGCAAGGATGCGCTTGTTGGGCTCGCATTCCAGCACCCGGTCCACGAGAAGCATCGGATACCGGTGCGGCAGGTACTCCAGGATCTCTTGCATTTCCATCGATTACCTCTTTCTCTTTCTGTTTGCGGGTGCAGCGAGTCTCCGTTCGATTTCGCGCACGCGGCCGACGATCGCGTCGATCCCGCGCAGGTGCGCCACCATTTTCGCCCACTCACGGCTCTCCGCCGCTGGGAGAACGCCGGTGTAAGTACCGGGCCGGGTGATGGATTTCATCACTTCCGCCGTGGCGGAGATGTTGACGTGGTCGGCGATCTCGATGTGTCCCCAGATGCGCGCCCCGCCGCCGATGGCACAGTAACTGCCAATACGCGCGCTGCCCGCGATGCCCACGCAGGCTGCCATGATGGTGTGGGCTCCGACTCGAACGTTGTGTCCGATCTGGATCTGATTGTCGAGCTTGACGCCCTCCTCGATCACCGTATCGTCCAGGGCCCCCCGGTCGATGGTCGTGTTCGCCCCGATCTCGACGTCGTCACCGATCACCACCCTGCCCGTTTGCGGGATCTTCACCCACCGGCCCTTGTCCTGAGCCATGCCGAAGCCATCGGCCCCGATCACCGCCCCGGAGTGAACCAGCGTGCGCTTTCCCAGGATCGAGCACGGGTAGAGGATCACCGACGCGTGCAGCCGGCTCTCGTCTCCGATTCTCACCTGTTCCCCGATGCTGCAGTTGGCGCCGACGATCACCCCTTCGCCCAGTCGCGCCCCTGCACCGATGTGGCAAAACGGGCCGACCGTCGCGCTGGCCGCTATCGCCGCGCCGGGTTCGACCACAGCGGAGGGGTGCACGCCGGGGGCCGGCCGCGCCTCGACCTCCAGGAGCTGAGCCGCCCGCGCATAGTAGAGGTACGGGTCGTCGCAGACGATACGCGGGAGGGCCGTGGCGTCCTGCTCGGCGCGGGCGAGAATTACAGCAGAGGCCTGCGTCCTGCGCAGCTGCGAACGGTACCGGGGATGGGTTAGGAACGACAGGTCGCCGGGACCGGCGCTCTCCAGCGTGGCAATTCGGCGGATCTCCGTCTCCGCGCGGCCGAGCAACTCGCCCCCCAGGCGCGCGGCGATATCGCCAAGACGAAAAGTGCGAGAGTGCGTCAAGGTGGCCGGGGCAATGCGCTACTTGCCCGCCGGGGAATCGCCGAGCGCCTTTATGACCCTGTCGGTGATGTCGATGCGCGGACTCGCCCACACGACCTGCTCGTTCTGGAACACGATGTCGAGCTTCTCGACCTCGGCGATCTCCCTCACGGCCCGGTTAGCGCGCTCGAGAACCCCGGAGAGTTCTTCCCGGCGCTTCTGATCGAGGTCCTCCCGGAACTCGCGTTGCCGGCGCTGGAACTCGCGATTCAGGTCGGCAAACTCACGTTCGCCCTTCTGCCGATCCGACTCCGGCATGGTGACGGCGTTTCTTTCCAGGTTTTCCTGCATTTTCTTCAGCTGCTCGGCGGCCTTCCGCAGGTCCTGATCACGCTTGGAAAACTCCTGCTCGATCTTCTTCTGCGCGCGCTGAGCCGCCGGTGCCTCCCGCAGGATCCTCTCGAGACTGACAAATCCGACCTTGGACTGGGCTAGGCAGGGAACCGCCTGTGCCACCATTGCCGCGAACACCGGCCATGCCAGATATTGGGTTCTCAACTTCATCTCCCTCAGCGCGATCGGCCTCCGACAGGATGCGAGGCCCCGAATAGGCGCGATTATACCGGGCGGTCAGAAGGCGTAGCCGAGCGTGAACTGGAAATGCTGGAGGCTGTCCTCCGGCTGGTTGTGAAACGGCCAGGCCATGCTGAATTTCATCGGCCCCACCGGCGAATTCCATGCAAAGCTCAGCCCGTACGAATAGCGCAACAGCGAGAGGTCCAGTCTGTCTCCCAGCGCGTATACCTGACCTGCATCGATGAAAGTACCGAGTCGCATGGATCGGTCCTGGGTGCTGCCGGGCATCGGAAACAGGAACTCGGCGGAGCCGTTGACCTTGCGGTTGCCGCCCAGGAAGGCGCCATCGGCATCCCTCGGCCCGAGAGACGCGGCGCGGTAGCCGCGTACGCTGCCGAAGCCCCCGGAATAGTAGTTCTTGAAGAATGGCAGCGGTTTCCCGCCGTATCCGTCTCCTGCGTCGAGTTCCCCCGACATCACGAGCGTCAGACTCCGCGACAAGGGATAGAAATACTGATGGGTGTAACTGTATTTCCAGTACTGCAGATCCCCGGGCTGTGACGCCAGCTCGAGACTGGCCCGCTCCACCCGGCCCCGGGTCGGCCAGATCGCGCTATCGCGCGTGTCCCGGACCCAGCCGGCCGTGTTGATCACTGCCAGGTAGGTTTCGCCAAACTGGTTCTGAAAATCGAGGTACCGCTGCGGGCTGTCGTCGCGCAGCTCCAGGACCACCTGTTCCGTGCCGAAGCTGTAGAACAAGGTGTCGTATTCCGTGAACGGAATGCCGTAACGCACCGCTCCGCCGATGGTCTTCGTCTTGTAGTCGCCCAGGCCGAGCGCGCTGCCGTTCACGTCGCGCCGGTACACATCGAAGCCGCGGCTCACGCCGTCGACGGTGTAATAGGGATCGGTGAAGGAGAAGGACAGATACTTGTTCACGGTGCCGAGCGCCATCTGCAGGCCGACGGTATTGCCCGTGCCGAGGAAGTTGGTCTGCTGGATCGACGCCTGCAGGATCAGCTTGTCGATGTTCGAGAAGCCCAGGCCCAGGAGAATCGCCCCGGTCGGCTTTTCCTTGACCTTCACCGTGACGTCGACCTGGTCGGTCGTGCCGGTCACCGCCGGGGTATCGACCTCGACCTCGCTGAAGTAGCCCGTCTTGTCGATGCGCTGCTTGGACAATTGCAGCTTCTGGCTGTCGAAGAAACTGCCTTCGAGCTGGCGCATCTCGCGTCTCACCACCTCGTCGCGGGTGCGCGTGTTGCCCACGACGCTGATGCGCCGGACGTAGACGCGTCGCCCCGGGTCGATCAGGAACGTGAAACTGACCTTGCGCTTTTCCCTGTCGATATCGGGATTCGCGTTGACGTTCGCAAACGCGTAGCCGTCACGTCCGAGCCTGTCGCTGATAGCCTTGGTGGATTCCGTCAATCGTTCGCGCGAAAACGTTTCGCCGGACTTGATGGCGACCAGCGCGCGCAATTCATCTTCCGGCACGAGCAGCTCGCCCCCCAGCTTCACCTCGGCGACTTCGTACTTCTCGCCTTCGATCACGTTGACGGTGATGTAGATGTCATGCCTGTCCGGGGTGATCGAGACCTGGGTCGACTCGATGCTGAATTCCAGATAGCCCCGGTTCAAGTAGTACGAACGCAGCGACTCGAGGTCCGCCTGGAGCTTTTGCCTGGAGTACTGGTCGTTCTTGGAAAACACGGTGAACAGGCCCGGGGTGCGCAGTTGAATCGCCGCCAGAAGGTCGTCTTCGTCAAACGCCCGATTGCCGACAATGTTTATTCTCCGGATCTTCGCGACCTCACCCTCGTTGATGCTGAAGTTGATGGCAACGCGGTTGCGCTCAAGCGGCGTCACCGTGGTCGTGACCTCCACGCCGTAGAGCCCGCGGGTCAGGTACTGCCGCTTGAGTTCCTGCTCCGCCTGGTCGAGCAGAGCACGGTCGAAAATCCGCCCCTCCTGAAATCCGACATCGCGAAG
>JBGQFD010000079.1:0-17291 GCA_041496705.1 Gammaproteobacteria bacterium
CTTCGCCTCCCCACCGTACTTCTTCGCCAGCACGTGCGTCATCGCCGCCGTCAGCGTCGTCTTGCCGTGGTCCACGTGCCCAATCGTCCCCACGTTCACGTGCGGCTTGGTGCGCTCAAACTTGCCCTTCGACATGATGTCTTCTCCTACGCTATTGCGGTGGTGCCGTTGGTGCGGATTGAACGCACGACCTCTCCCTTACCAAGGGAGTGCTCTACCACTGAGCTACAACGGCGACGTGCGTTTCACTGAACTTGCATCCAATGCTTGGAGCGGGTGAAGGGAATCGAACCCTCGTCGTAAGCTTGGAAGGCTTCTGCTCTACCATTGAGCTACACCCGCGCCGTGAAACTCTTCTGGCGACCGCCTCGCCCAGGCAACGATATTCTGGTGGAGGAGGTTGGATTCGAACCAACGTAGGCGCAAGGCCAACAGATTTACAGTCTGCCCCCTTTAACCGCTCGGGCACCCCTCCGAACGAAACCGCTGATTATGCGTAGTTTTTTAAGGGCTGTCAACGCGCGTCGGCATGCATTTCGCTCTGGTGGCGAAATGCGGTCCGCGCGCGATAATTCCGGCGTGAACACCCCCACAAAACAGGGCCTTGTCCTCGTTCCCGGCCTGCTCTGCGACGCCCAGATGTGGCGGTCGCAGCTCGCGGCGCTTGCCGCGGTCGCAGACTGCTGGGTCGCGGACCATACGCGCTCCGATACCATGGCACAGGTTGCCGCCGAGGTGCTGCGCGACGCGCCGTTCGAGAAATTCGCTCTCGCCGGACTCTCGATGGGAGGCTATGTCGCCCTCGAGATGATGCGGCAGGCGGCGCACCGCGTGCTGAAGCTCGCGCTGCTCGACACCACCGCCCGCGCCGACACCCCCGAGCAAAGCCAGAGGCGCAGGGATTTCATCTCGCTTGCCGAGCGCGGGCGTTTTCTCGGGATCACCGACACCCTGCTGCCGATGCTCATCCATGCGCCGCACCTGGGAGACCGGGAGTTAGTGTCAACTATCAGAAAGATGGCCAAGAATACGGGGAAGGATGGCTTCATCCGCCAGGAGCGTGCCATCATCAGCCGGGTCGACAGCCTGCCGCTGCTGGCGCGCATCGCCTGCCCGACGCTGGTCATGTGCGGCAGACAGGACGCGCTGATTCCGCTCGAGCGGCACGAAGAAATGGCCGCGCGCATTTCGGGCTCGAGGCTTGAGGTGGTGGAGGACTGCGGCCATCTTTCCACTATGGAGCGCCCGGCGGAAACGAGCGCGGCGCTTAGGCACTGGCTCGCTGCCTGAGGTTCCCGAACCCGAGCCTCCCGTGGGGTCGAATCAGGGCGGGTAAAATGTCGCATGCTCCGCCCTCCCACCCGCAGCGGGCAACCCGGCACCGGGAACACATGAACATCCCCGCCAGCGCCCCGGAGATCGGCCTCGACGACAAGTACACCATCGCCCGCGGACGCGCCTTCATGACCGGGACCCAGGCCTTGGTGCGCCTGCCGATGCTGCAACGGGCCCGCGACCTCGCCGCCGGATTGAATACTGCGGGCTTCATTTCCGGCTACCGCGGCTCACCCATCGGCGGCTTCGACTACGCGCTGTGGAACGCGAAAAGGCATCTCGAGAGATTTCATATCCGCTTTCAGCCCGGCGTGAACGAGGATCTCGCTGCCACCTCCATCTGGGGCACGCAGCAGGTCAATCTCTACCCGGACGCGAAATACGACGGCGTGTTCGCCATGTGGTACGGGAAGGGGCCGGGCGTGGACCGTTGCGGCGACGTATTCAAGCACGCCAATTCCGCGGGAACATCGAAACATGGTGGCGTCCTCGTGCTCGCCGGAGACGATCATGCAGCAAAATCCTCGACGCTTGCGCACCAGAGCGAGCACATCTTCAAAGCCTGCTGCATCCCCGTGCTCAACGCGTCAAGCGTGCAGGAGTATCTCGACCTCGGTCTGCACGGCATCGCCATGTCGCGCTTCTCGGGGTGCTGGGTCGCTTTCAAATGCGTAACCGACGTCATCGAATCGGGCGCAGTGGTCGAGATCGATCCGGAGCGCGTGCAGATTGCGATTCCTTCGGACTTTGCCATGCCGCCCGGGGGCCTGAACATCCGCTGGCCGGACGGCTTTCTCGAGCAGGAAGCGCGGCTGCTCGACTACAAGGTCTACGCCGCGCTCGCCTATTGCCGCGAGAACAAGCTCGATCGCATCGTCTGGGATAGTCCGCAGGCGCGTTTTGGGATCGTCACTACAGGAAAATCTTTCGGCGACACCCTCCAGGCGCTCGCCGATCTCGGCATCGACGAGAGCGTCGCGCGCGAGGCGGGAGTACGTCTGTACAAAGTGGCGATGTCCTGGCCGCTCGAGCCTCAGGGCGCGCGCAAATTTGCCGAGGGACTGGAGGAAATCCTGGTGGTCGAGGAAAAACGCCAGGTTATCGAATACCAGATCAAGGAAGAGCTCTATAACTGGCGCGAGGGCATGCGCCCGCCGCGCGTGGTCGGCAAGTTCGACGACAACGGCGAATGGTCGATCGCCGAAGGACAGCCCGCCGGAAACTGGCTGCTGCCGGCGCACTATGAATTGTCACCTGCGCTGATCGCCAAGGCGCTGACCAGTCGCTTCTCGAAGCTCGGCCTCGACCGAAGATTGGGCGACCGCTACCGTGAGCGGCTCGCCTACCTCGAATTCAAGGAAAAGACGCTGGCGAGACCGCGGGTCGTGGCGAATCGCCTGCCCTATTTCTGCGCGGGTTGCCCGCACAACACCTCGACGAAAGTGCCCGAGGGCAGCCGAGCCATGGCCGGGATCGGCTGCCATTTCATGGCGCTGTGGATGGACCGCAGCACCACCACCTTCACGCACATGGGCGGCGAGGGCGCGCCCTGGATCGGGCAGGCGCCCTTCACCGAGTGCCCGCACGTGTTCGCCAACATCGGCGACGGCACCTATTTCCACTCTGGCCTGCTCGCGATCCGCGCCGCGGTGTCCGCCGGCGTGAGCATGACCTACAAGATCCTCTACAACGATGCGGTGGCGATGACCGGCGGCCAGCATTTCGACGGACCGCTCGATCCGGCGATCATCTCGCGCCAGATCGCCGCCGAAGGCGTGAGCCCGATCGTCGCGGTCGTGGACGAGAAAGAAGAGCTGCCGACAGGACTCGACTGGGCACCGGGGGTGAGCATCCGCCCGCGCGAGGAGCTCGATGCCGTGCAGCGCGAGCTGCGCGAAGAGAAAGGCGTGTCGGCGATCATCTACGTGCAGACCTGCGCCACGGAGAAACGCCGCCGCAGGAAGCGCCACGAGTTTCCCGATCCTGCGAAGCGGGTGGTGATCAACGAGCTCGTCTGCGAAGGCTGCGGCGACTGCAGCGTCGCTTCCAATTGCCTGGCGGTGGAACCGCTCGAGACCGAATTCGGGCGCAAGCGCGTGATCAACCAGTCCGCCTGCAACAAGGATTTCTCCTGCCTGAAGGGTTTCTGCCCGAGCTTCGTCACGGTCGAGGGCGGGAGCCTGAAGAAAGGCAGGGCAAGGTTCGAGGGCGAATCCGAACTTCCGCCTCTACCCGAGCCGCAAACGCCCGCGCTGAATGAACCGTACCAAGTGCTCGTGACCGGCATCGGCGGGATGGGCGTCATCACCATCGGCCAGATTCTCGCGATGGCGGCGCACCTCGAAGGCAAGGTCGCCACCGTGCTCGACATGTCGGGCCTGGCGCAAAAATTCGGCCCGGTGATGTCGCACGTCAAGATCGCGGAAACGCCCGGGGAGCTGCATTCGGTGCGGGTCGGCGCCGGCGCGGCCAACCTCGTGCTCGGCTGCGACCTTGTCGTCGCCTCGGGCGCCGAGGCGCTCTCGAAGATGAGCGCGACGACCACCAAGGTCGTGGTCAATGCCACGGTATCGCCGACCGCCGAATTCGTGAAGAACCCGGACTGGCAGCTTCCGGGAACCGACCTTCAGGGAGACATCGTCGAAGCCGCGGGTGCGAAGAACGTCGATGTCATTCCCGCAGGCAGCCTCGCCACGGCGCTGCTGGGCGATGCCATCGCGACCAACATGTTCATGCTCGGCTACGCATTCCAGAAGAGCTGGGTGCCGCTTGGGGAATCCTCCCTCCTGCGCGCGATCGAGCTGAACGGTGTCGCCGTCGAATTCAACCGGAAGGCGTTCGTCTGGGGGCGGCGCGCGGCTGTGGACCTCGCGCAGGCCGAGCGGCTCGCCATGCCTGCAGAAGTGATCCCCATCTCGCAGGCCTTCTCGCGCAATCTCGACGAGCTGATCGCGCGCCGCGTCGAGTTCCTCACCGCCTACCAGGACGCGGCCTACGCGGCGCGCTACAAAGCCCTGGTCGAGAGAGCGCGCGCTGCCGAGTCGGAGCTCGGCGCCGGTACCGCGCTCACCGAGGCTGTGGCCCGCTACGCCTTTAAGCTCATGGCCTACAAGGACGAATACGAGGTTGCGCGACTGTACGCCGACCCGGCCTTCGCGCGCAGGATCGAGAGCATGTTCGAAGGCGGCTACCGCCTCAGGTTCCACCTCGCCCCTCCCATCTTCAACAAGCCCGACCCGCGCACGGGCGCGGCGCGCAAATCGGAGTTCGGCGCCTGGATGATGCCCGCGTTCAGGATCCTCGCGAAACTGAAGGGCCTGCGCGGCACGCCGTTCGACGTTTTCGGGTGGAGCGCAGAGCGCAGGTCGGAACGGCGACTGATTGCCGATTACGAATCCACCGTCGGCGAGCTTCTCGAGGGCCTGGATCGCAGCAACCACTCCCTCGCCGCATCGATCGCGGCCATTCCCGAGCACATCCGCGGCTTTGGACACGTCAAGCGCCGCCACCTCGATGCGGCGAAGAAGACCGAGACGGCGCTGCTCGCCGCTTTCCGCGAAAAACACCCGGCGTCGCGAGCCGCGTAACGCAGACCGCCCATGTCCCTTACTCGTGCAGACCTGCAGGCCGATCGCCTCAAGAAGCTCTTCCGCGAGGCGAACCCGGACGTGCGCGTTCTCAGCGAAGCGGAGCAGGATGCCTCCGTGGCGGGACTCCTCGATCAGCATCCCCGGGGCGCCGACGTGTGGCTGTTTGGCTACGGTTCCCTCATCTGGAACCCGATCGTTCACCACGAGGAGCGCAGCGTGGCGCGCCTACACGGCTTTCACCGCAGCTTCTGCCTCTGGTCGCATGTCAACCGCGGGTCGCGGCAGAAGCCCGGGCTGGTGCTCGGACTCGACGCCGGCGGCAGCTGCCGCGGGGTGGCGTTTCGCATCGCCGGCCGCCAGGCGCTCGACGAACTGCGGCTGCTGTGGCGGCGCGAAATGGTGCTCGGCGCCTACCAGCCGCGCTGGTCGAACGTCGACACGGGCAGGGAGCGCCTGCGCGCCATCGCTTTTTTCGTGAATCGATCGCACCCGAGCTATGCGGGCAAGCTGCCTCCGGAAACCGTGATCCGCACCCTGGTGAGCGCGCGCGGTCAGCTCGGAACGCCCGCCGAATACCTTCTCGAGACCGTGCGGGGCCTTAACGAGCACGGCGTGCGCGATCCGTACCTGCTCGAGTTGCGCCGGCGGGTGCTCGCCCTGCATCCGGAACTCGCGCACTCCCACGCGGGATGACGCCGTCACCAGCGAGTCGCAATGCCACAACGGGGCGGGACGATCGCCGGCGCCTGGGGTGTTAGTATCTACCGCGACAGCTGTCATCCTGGCACAGCATCCCGCGAACGGGAGAACCCTTGGCGGACATCCTGGTAATCGAGAACGACGCCACGTTCCTCGATCTGCTCCGCGTGCACCTGACCAGCGCGGGACACGAGGTGCGCACCGCGCAAGACGCGGCAGCGGGCCTGCGCGCGGTGATCGACAGCCGACCCGACGCGATCATTCTGGACTTGTTGCTTCCCTACATGCACGGGATTGAGATCCTTGAGGCGCTGCGCGGCGATTCGGCCACGGTATCCATCGCCGTGATCGTGCTCACCGGCGCGACGGACGACAACCTCTACGCGAGAGCGCAGAAACTCGGCGCGGCCGATTACCTCACCAAACCGGTGCAGCGCGACACGCTGCTCGCTTCGATCGACAGGGTTCTAGGCGGGCGCGGCCCAGGAACAGCCGAGCGGCCCTAGGCTGCCGGCGCTTCGCGCAAGGCGCGGCGCAGGATCTTGCCGACGTTCGTCTTCGGCAGTTCCTTACGGAACTCCACGTACTTCGGGCGCTTGTAGCCGGTGAGATTGGCTTCGCAATAGGCCCGGATGTCGGCCTCGGTGAGCGCGGGGTCCTTCTTCACGACGAAGAGCTTCGGCACTTCGCCCGAGTGCGCGTCCGGGACGCCGATCACCGCGCACTCGAGCACGCCCGGGTGCGCCACCACCACCGACTCGATCTCGTTCGGATAGACGTTGAATCCGGACACGAGGAGCATGTCCTTTTTGCGATCGACGATCCTTACGTAACCCTTCTCGTCTATCACTCCGACGTCGCCGGTGGCGAAAAAGCCGTCGGGCCCGAGAACCTTGGCGGTCTCGGCCGGGCTGTTCCAGTAACCCTTCATCACCTGCGGCCCGCGCACGCAAATCTCTCCGGGGGAACCGAGCGGGACTTCCCTGCCGTCGTCGCCCCGAAGCACGAGCTCCGTCGAAGAAATCGGCAGCCCGATCGATCCGTTGTAGTCCTTGAGGTCCAGCGGATTGATGGTCACCGCGGGCGAGGTTTCCGACAGCCCGTAGGCTTCGACCAGCGTGCAGCCGGTCGTTTTCTTCCAGCGGTCGGCTACCGGCTTCTGCACCGCCATGCCGCCACCCAGGGAAACCCGCAACCGGGAAAAATCCAGCCCGGCAAATCCCGGATGGTTGAGCAGCGCGTTGAACAGCGTATTGACCCCGGTGAGCATGGTGAACTTGTGGCGCGAGAGCTCCTTGACGAATCCGGGAATGTCGCGCGGGTTGGTGATGAGCACGTTGCAGCCGCCCATCTTCATCATCAACAGCCCATTCGCGGTCAGGGACAGGATGTGGTAGAGCGGCAGCGCCGTGATCATCACCTGGGGGTCGTTCTCCTTCATGAACGGCCGTATCCATGCCATGGCCTGCTCGAGATTGGCGAGGATGTTCCGGTGCAGCAGCATCGCCCCCTTCGACACGCCGGTCGTGCCACCGGTGTACTGGAGGAACGCCAAGTCGTCGTGGCCGACCTGCGTCGGCTTGAGCGCGTTCGGTCGCCCTTCGGCGAGCGCCGCATTGAAGCGCCGTGCCCCGGGAATGTCCCAGCGGGGAACCATTTTCTTCACGTGGCGCAGCACGAAATTGACCAGCAGCCCTTTGAGTCCTAGCAGGTCGCCGAGGGCCGCGATGACCACGTGCTTCACCGGGGTCTTCGCGACGACCGCCTGCAGCACGTGCGCGAAATTCTCGAGGATTACGATGGCCTCGGCACCGGAGTCCTTCAGCTGGTGCTCGAGCTCCCGCGGCGTATAGAGCGGGTTGACGTTCACCACGACGAAGCCGGCACGCAGGATGCCGAAGAGGGCCACCGGGTATTGCAGGCAGTTCGGCATCATCACCGCGACGCGCGCCCCCCTGGCGAGCCCCTTGCCCTGCAGCCAGGCGCCGAAGTCGCGCGACAGGCGGTCAAGATCGCCGAAAGTGATCGTCGCGCCCATGTTGGTGTAGGCGGGACGCTCGCGGAACTTCCCGGTGCTCTTCTCGAAGAGTTCGCCGATCGAGCGGTACTCGTTGAAATCGATTTCCGCCCGGACACCCGGCGGATAGTGCTTCAGCCAGATTTTCTCCATGCGTCTCCTCCTCTTCCTGCCGCGCCTTCTGCGGGGCGCCGGCTCGGGCCGGCGCCCCGGACCGTGCCGACGCCCCAACCGGGTGCTAGGTTATCGCGTTCGCCCGACTCACGCTGGCGATCATGCTGCTCACCAGGAGAAAATTGCGCCTGCCATCGCGGGTGGCCGCCTGGCGGCGCAACTCGTCGAAGTTCTTCCTGCGTCCGCTCTCCGATTTTTCGTTCAAGCGCTTCAAGTTCCTGATCGAGTGCTCCTGCACATACTCGAGGTTCACGGTGCGCCGCTGGCGCACGTAGAGATCGAGAAGGGTCGGCTCAGCTTCGCCGCGACAGACTTTTCCCAGCTTCTCGGTGAGATTGAACGAATCGTGGATCCCGCCGTTCAGGCCGAAGGCGCCCATGGGATTGTTGAGGTGCGCCGCGTCGCCGGCGAGCAGCACCCGCCCATCACGGAAATCCTTGGCAACGCGCTGGTGCACCTTGTAGATGCCCTTGTACTTGATCGGATAACGCCCCTTCCTGGGAAGAAAATTCTGCATGCGCCACTCGACCTTTTCCTCGGATAGCGTCTCGGCGTCCTGCTCCTCGGGAGGAACCGGAAATATGACCCGCCAGATCCCCGGCGGCCCGTCGTCCGGCATCTTGAAGAGCGCGGCCCATTCCTCCGGATCGGCAAGGTACGCGTTCAGGGTGTAGCCGTGCGGGGCGTAGTCATAGGTTGTGCTCGCCACGACAAAGCGCTCGTCCCAGGTGAAGCCGTCGAACCCGATGTCTATGCACTTGCGCACAGTGCTGCGCCCCCCGTCAGCGCCTACCAGCCACTCGGCCTCGAACCTTTCCTCCCCGCCCGGCGTCGCTGCGGTCACCGTCACCCTATCGGCGCTTTGCTCGAGGTCCGTTACCTTATGCGAGAAACACACCCGGGCATTCGGATATTCCCCGAGCTTCGCGAGAATGATGGGCGTGAGCCGGTGCTGCTCGAGGTGCAGGCGGTACGGATAAGGCGTGAGATCGGAGATCTCGCCGACGTCCCACTCGACGATCACCCCTTCGCGGCGGTCGCGGATCTGCCAGCGCGGGACCTTGAGCGCGGTCTTGTGCATCTCGTCGGTAATGCCGTAGGGTGCCATCAGCTCGAGCGAAGGCGGATGATACGTGCCGGCGCGCAGATCGAGGGTGAGACCGGGTTCGGCCTCGAGCACCAGCACGGAAATGTCCTGCTTCGCAAGTGCGAGCGCCGTGAGCAGACCCACCGGACCTGCGCCTGCGATGATCACCTGCGGCTTTCCTGGCATCGGCTTGAATCCGTGTTTTTTGCGAATTCTAGGCCGAGCGCTGCAGCGGCGCCACCGGCGTCCTAGGCGGCGGGCGCGGCCGCCGCGGCGCGCGCGCGTATGAACGTGGACATGAGGACCGCTCCGGCACCCAGGCTGGTGAAGGCGAGCCCCCAGGCGAACGGGCTCGCCTTGCCGCCGGAGAGGTCGAGCACCGCACCGAAGGCGAGCGGGGCGACCAAGCCGGCGCCGAATCCGAGCATCGAGTGCACCGCCATAGCAGCGCCGCGGATGCGCTCGTCGGCGCGCGTCACCAGGCCCGCGGTGAGCGCCGAGGAATCGCCCATCACCAGGGACATGTGCAGCATCGCCAGCGTGGCCATCAGGTACCAGGGCAGGGCGGCAAGGAAACCCAGCGTGCAGGTGAGCAGACCCGACGCAAGCATCGCCATCCAGATCCAGCGTTCGCGCCCGTGACGCATGGCGAGTTCGTTGCCGGCGATGCTCGCCGGCGGACCAAAGAGGTTTGCCACCGCCGCGATCGTCACCGCCGACCAGGCGGCGGGGCTCGCGCCGCCGGCGCCCTCGAACTCCTGCGCAAACATGATGAAGGCAACCAGCCAGGAGCGCGATCCGAACAGCTCCCAGCAATGCACGGCGTAGCCGAAGATGTACGGTCGCAGTTCGCGATTTCTCAGCACCGGCCTGAAATCGAGCACGTGGGTGGCGTGCCTGGGCACCGGTTTGCGCGGCGGCAGGCCCGCGACTACCATGCACCCGGCGAGCAAAGGCCCGAGCGCGGCGAAGGCGAACGCCCAGCGCCAGCCCTGGGCATCGGCGAGCTGGCCCGCCATGAAGATCGACAGACTCGTGCCAAGGCCGAACACCGCCGTATAGAACGCCACGGCGCGACTTTGCCTGAGCGTGCCCTGCAGATTGTCGGTCAGCGCACGCAGCCCGGGCATGTACGTGCCGGCGATACCGGCGCCGGCGAGAAGCTGCAGCAGCGCAGCCGAGGTCACCCCCTGCGCCAGCAGCGCAAATGCCAGCAGCGCAGCGCCGGCAACGAGGCTGGACACCAGGTAGACGCGGCGCGCGTCGACGCGATCGGTGAGGCTCGAGAGCAGCGGTACCGCGGCCATGTAACCGCCGAAGAATGCCCCGCTGATCAACCCGGCCTGCGAATTGTTCAGCCCCCACTCGTCCTGCAGGCGCGGCAGCAGCGTTGCGTAGGTGGAGATGCCCGCCATGCTCGCGACGTGGGCGGCGCACATCCAGGCGATGACGCGCGGAGCGGATTTCATGAAAATGGTCATGCGGCTGTCGCCCCGAAGCACGCGCCCCTGGCGCGCGGCAACGGTCGGCCCTAACGCTGCCGGAACTTCGGCTTGCGCTTTTCGACGAACGCCGCCATACCTTCCTTCTGGTCCTCCGTCGCGAAGAGCGAATGAAACAGGCGCCGCTCGAAGAGCATGCCCTCGGCGAGCGGCGACTCGTAGGCCCGGTTAATCGCTTCCTTCGCCAGCATTACCGAGGGGAGCGAAAATTCGGCGATCTGCGATGCGACCGCGAGCGCCTCCTCGAGCAGCCTGTCGGCCGGCACGATGCGCGACACGAGTCCCGCCCTCTCGGCTTCGGCTGCGTCCATCGTGCGCCCCGTGAGCACGAGGTCCATCGCCTTCGCCTTGCCGAGCGCTCGCGGCAGGCGCTGCGTGCCGCCCGCGCCCGGGATGATGCCGAGCTTGATCTCGGGCTGGCCGAATTTCGCAGTATCGGCGGCGATCAGGATGTCGCACATCATGGCGAGCTCGCAGCCCCCGCCCAAGGCGTAGCCGGCGACCGCGGCGATCACGGGCTTGCGCACCGATTTCATCCGCTCCCAGTTGCGTGTGATGTACTCGCCCTTGTAGACGTCCATGTAGCCCCAGTCCTTCATCGCGCCGATGTCGGCGCCGGCGGCGAAGGCCTTGTCGCTCCCGGTGACGACGATCGCGCCGATCGCGTCGTCGGCGTCGAACTTCGCCAGCACATCACCCAGCTCGGTCATCAGCGCGTCGTTGAGCGCGTTGAGGGCCTTGGGCCGGTTGAGCGTTGCGAGACCCACGCGGCCGCGCGTCTCGGCGAGAATATTGACGTAGTCCATGCGAAATTCCGGGGAAGGAAGGGCGATCTCGGGCGAAGCGGGTTGCGGCATTCTAGCAGGCACGCCCCCGCCGCCTCACTCCAGGGTAATTTTCTGCGCACGGATCACCCTCCCCCAGCGCTCCATCTCGGCGCGTATCGAGCGATCGAACTCGGCCGGCGCGCCCCCGGCGACCTCCAGTCCCTGCTCGGCGAAGCGCTCCCGCATCTCGGCCTGCGCGAGAATTCCGAGGATTTCGGCGTTCAGCCGCAAAACGATGTCCCGCGGCGTCCTCGCCGGGGCGAGCATGCCCACCCAGGACTCTGCGGTGAATCCCGCGAAGAATTCGCTCATCGCGGGCACGCCGGGCGCGATGCCGCTGCGCTGCGCCGAGGTGATCGCGAGCGCGCGCAGGCGCCCTGACCGCCAGTGGGGACGGATGCTCGGCACCGTGGCGAACATCGCATCGACCTGCCCGCCCACCAGGTCGGCGAGCGCGAGCCCCGCGCCCTTGTACGCCACGTTGGTGACGGCTATCCCGGCTTCGATCTTCAGCAGTTCCATCAGTAGCCGCGCCGGCGATCCGGGCCCGACGCTGGCAAAGTTGATCGCGCCGGGCTTCGCCCTGGCGAGCGCGATCAGCTCCTCGACGCTGCTCGCGCCGAGCCCGGGATGGACGACCAGGATGAGCGGCCCACGCACCAAGAGCGATATCGGCTGGAAGTCCGCGAGCGTGTCGTACGGAAGGTTCTTGAAGAGGTACGGGTTCGTTGCGTGGCTGTCGAATACCGCGAGCAGGGTGTAGCCGTCGGGAGCGGCCCTGGCCGCCGCCGCCGTGCCTATCGTGCCGCCCGCGCCCGGGCGGTTCTCGACGAGTACCTGCTGGCCGAGCGCGTCGGCGAGCCGCACCGCGACCAACCGGGTCGCGATGTCGGGAAGACCGCTCGTCGCGTTCGGCACGATGACCCGGACCGGCCGGTTTGGATAGGTCTGCGCGAAACCCGCCCCCGTCCCGAACGCGAGCGCGATTCCCCCGAGTGCGAGACCCGCGAGAGCCCGGTGCGTGCGCTTCATTTGCGCATCATAATGGCGACGCACACGGCTTGAACAGCCGCGGGGAATCGAGGCACGGGATGAAGCGCGGCAAAGCGGGGGGTGCGGTGCGCACCCGGGTGAGCAAGGACGAATGGCAGCTGCGGCGCGAGCTCGCCGCGGCACACCGCCTGATCGCGCACTTCGTCTCGGTGGACATGACCTACAACCACATCTCGGTACGCGTGCCCGGCGAACCGCAGCACTTCCTCGTCAAGGCCGACAAGGTCTTCATGGAGCAGGTCACTGCGTCGAATCTGGTCAAATACGACGTTGACGGCCGTCTGGTGATGGACGGCGGATTCAAGGCGAGCCCCGCGGCGTACAACCTGCACGCCGCCGTGCTCAAGGCGCGGCCCGATATCGTCGCCGCGGTGCACACGCATTCGCCGGCGAACCTCGCGGTGTCGGCGCAGGAGCTCGGCCTGCAGCCGCTTACGCAGCAGGCGATGCGCTTCTACAACCGCATCGCCTACTATCCGAACGAGGTCGACGACACTACGCCCGAGGGCACGACGCGCCTCGCGCAGGCGCTCGGCGACAAGTGGGTGATGATCCTGGAGAACCACGGCGCACTGGTGTGCGGTACCTCGCTCGCCGAAGCCTATATCTACCATCACTTCTTCGAACTCGCCTGCCGCGCACAGGTGGGCGCGCTGGCGGGCGGCGCCGCGGTCATCCGGCCCTCGCCCGAGGTGTGCGAAGAGCGCGCGAAGAAGTTCGGGCGCATCGGCCAGTACGACCACCAGAGCCGCGACTGGGTGGCGAGCATGGCCCTCGCGGAGAAACTCTTTCCCGACCACAAGAACTAGGTTTTCGCTTTCGGAGTATCGCCATGGATGCCAGGGTAAAGCGCAAGTTCGACGTCGGCGGCGTGCTGCTCGCGCAGCCTTTCAAGATCCGCCGGCTGGGGCATTTCGGCCTCAACGTGCGCAATCCGGTCGATTGCCTGGGCTTCTACACCGAGCTCCTCGGCTTTCGCATTTCCGACCCCCTGGACATCGCCGAGCACCACCCCAGGCGCGACGAGTTGAAGGCGCTCGGCGACACCAACATGTATTTCCTGCGCCATGGCACCGACCACCATTCCTTCGTGCTGTGCAACGGCACTGTATACAATGCCGCCGGCCGGGGCGGCGACATTCCGGCGGATGTCACCGTCAACCAGATGACCTGGCAGGTGGCGAGCCTCGCCGAGGTCGCGAACGCTACCGACTGGTTCCGGGACCAGGGCGTGCGCATCAGCCGCGCTGGCCGCGACATGCCCGGCTCCAACTGGCACGTGTACCCGTACGACCCGGAGGGCCACCGCAACGAGCTTTACTACGGCATGGAGCAGATCGGCTGGGCCGGTACCTCCAAACCGAAACCGATGCACGAGCGCGGCTTCCGCGAGCGGCCGCCGCTGCCGCAGATGCCCGAGTACGCGGAAGTCGAGCAGGCGCGCGAGAAGGGCGTCGATCTTTCCGCCGGGTTCCGCCACGCGGAGACGTCTCCGGCGAAATACGACGTCGACGGCATCCTGCTGCCGCGGCCTTTCAAGATCGTGCGCCACGGGCCGATTCGTCTTTTCTGCCACGACGTGCGCAGGATGGAGAGGTTCTACACCGAGGTGATGGGCTTCGCGCGCACCGAGGCGCTCACGTGGAAAGGCCTGCGCTGCGTCTTCCTGCGCTGCGCCACCGAGCACCACTCGCTCGCGCTCTACCCGATCGCGCTGCGAAAGAAACTCGGGCTCTCGCCGCACACCACGGTGATGAGCTTCGGCGTGCAGGTCGCGACCTACCGCCAGCTGCGCGCCGCCATCGATTTTCTGCGCGAGCGGGGCGGAAAATTCGTCGAGCTTCCGCCGGTGCTGTCACCGGGCATCGACTACAGCGCCTGCGTCCTCGACCCGGCCGGTCACGCGATCCAGCTCTATTACTACATGGAGCAGGTCGGCTGGAACGGCCGGCCGCGCGGCGAGCGGGCGCGCGTGAGCGCGAGCATCGCCAAGTGGCCCGCGGCGGTGGAGGCGAAGTCAGACACCTATACGGGCGAGCCTTATCTGGGACCCTGGGGGTGATGGATCCGGCGCGCGTTCAGAAAAACGCGTGCCACTGCAGGAAGAGCTCGGTCGCGTTCTGCGCATTGTTCTGCGGGATGCCGTTGTTCTTCCGCACGCCCAGCCGGAACTGCGTGAACTGGAACGGCATGTATTCCCATACCGCGCTGTAGCGCTCGCGCTGGTCCTCGCGCACGTCCAGGTTCGGGTCGAGGAACTCGTAGCTGATCTTCAGGTTGTGGCCCTTCGCGATCTCGAGGTTGCCCTCGACGAAACTCGCCCGCTGCCTCAGGCGCCCCGTAGGCGTGCCGTCGTCGGTCACCTGCACCGCCGAGGCGAGCCAGCTGATGCTGCCGCTGCGCAGGCCGGCGAACGCGCTCTGCATGCGCCGGTCGGCCGCGCCGTTGAAGTTGGTGCTGACGCTCGCGCCCACGCGCCAGCCGGGCTGCACGTAGCTCGCGAGAGAACTGACCTGCTTGCCGCGGCTGGTTTCGTTGCCGCCGCCCGCGCCGTTGGTGACAGCGACGTTCGCCGACCAGGGGCCGACCTCGAGCCCGCCTTCGACGCCGTCGTCCGAGGAACTGAAGGCGGTCCCCGTCGCCTGGCGGATGAAGGCGCTGTCGTCTTCGATTCGCAAACCGAAAGGGACGAACATGCGCCCCGCCTTCACGTACGCCCTGCGGTTGGCAAACCACAGCATGGCGAAAGTCTCGCGGTTGGTCGCCGCGCCGGGGCTGACGCGCTCGTCGAGGTAAATCGTGAGGCGATCGGCAATCGGCTTGAGTTCGAGGTAGATCTGCGCGCGCGTCGGGTCGAAGGCGAAGCTGTCATTAGTGTGCGGCACGCTCGCGTATTGCAGACTGGCCCGCAGGTCGGCGCCGACCGCGATATGGTCATTGACCGTCCCCAGCCAGGGCGCCGGCTGCGGTGCATTTTCCGGAATGGTTTCGCCGGTCGCCGGATCGAGCCGGGCCGCGGCGAGTGCGTTCTGCGCGTAGGCGGCGCCAAACTCGGTGCGCTTGCCGCCGCCGGTGGGATTGACGTGGCAGGCCACGCAATTCGCGCCGGTGCGCACGGCGAGGTAGGGCTCGGCGTTCGACAGGGCCGGCGTGAAGAGCAGCGCCGCGAGCAGCGCTGCCGCCGTGGCCGATCCCGTTCCCGGTTGCCCTCCCCGGCTCACTATTGCGGAGCTCCGTTCGCTATCCACAGGCGGATCACGTCGACCGTCGACTGCTGGAGATACGGTCCCCCGTCCGGCATGCGGGCGCCGACCGATTGCCTGCCTTCCAGCTTCTGGATGATGAAGCTCGCGTCGGGATCGCCGGGGACGACGCGGATGAGGTTCGGGTCTTGCGGGCTCGCGACGTTGACGAGGTTGCCGTAGGCGAAACCCAGGTCCAGGCGCAGGCCCTGCTGCGCCCCGGCGCCGCCGTGGCAGCCGGGGACGGCACAGGTCACTGAGAAGACGTTGGTCTGGATCGAATCGAGCGTCGGCGCGAGTCCGATGATCGGCGGCGCGAGATTGCCGCCGCCGGCCGCAAGCGGCCGCCCGTTCTGGTCGAGCCCCTCGCCGCTGCCGGCACCGCAGGCGGCGAGGGCCACGAGAGTTATCGCGATTCCAACACGCACAAACGGATAATAAGCCTACGGGATGGGCGTGATGTTCCCGCGGATCTCGCCGCTGGAGCAGGCGGTGTTGCCCCCTGGATTGCACAACAGGTTGCCGCTGTGCACGTTGAAGTAGAGATAGCCCACTCCGAAGTCCGTCACATCCTGCGTGCTGATCGCCGGTATTCCCTGCGTTGGAGAAGCGAGATGCGATCCGGCGCCGAAGGCATTGGCGTCGAGGTCGGCGAATCCGATCCTCACAGGTCCGGTTGTAGTAGTCAGACCGGTGTGGATATGCGCCAGCGTGGCGTTGGCGACGTTGTGCGTGGCGTACGTAACGATGATCGTGCGCGTCGCCGCGTCCGCGAGGAACGTCCCCTGGCCGGTCGCCGTGCTCGTCGACGCGGGGTTACCCCCCGCATCGACTTCCTGGGCCGCGTTCAAGGTCGCCGTGCCGGCGAGGACGCCGCCCTGCGCGGTGATCTGACCGCGGATCTCGCCGCCTGAATTCGCCACGGTGTGGACGTTGAAGTAGAGCTCGCCTGCGAGAAGCGCGTCGTACTGCGGCTGGCTGAGCACGGTTCCCGGCGGCACGACGGCGGTCCTGCCATCGCTCGCCAGAATCAGGCCGATGATGACGGGCCCGTCCAAGGTGGGGGTTCCTATCGGAGCCTGGTGGATGTGATGTCCCCCTACCGTCGGCGTGAGGCCGGAGAACGTCATGCCGCCGGTGATCGCCTTGCTGGCCGGATCGACGATGACTCCTCCGACGCCGGTCGCAGAGGTCGTGACCGGCGGGTTCTGCAGGGCTCCGGTGAGTATCGTCGAACGGATGACCATCTCCGTCGTCTGCGCGCCGCAGGTCACGGTCACATTCGTGATATTCGCCCCGGCCATCGTTCCCGCGCCGTTGGCAACCGTGCAGCGCTGGTTGGCAGCAGCCACCTGGACGTTGTAGGTGCTGCCGCTCGCAACCATGGTGCCGAAGGTAAACGGCTGTGCGGCCGGGCCCGTTGCGGTCATGTCGCTGCCGCCGTTGAGCTTCAGCGTCACCGTTCCGGTGGCACCGGTGATGTTGCCGCCGACGCTGTAGGTCGGTGTCATGCTCGACCCGCCGTATCCCCCGCCCCCCCCGCAGGCGACGACGATCCCCGCGACAACACCGACCACGAACAGGCCCATGAAAATATTTCGGAGGTTCATCACGATGATCTCCTTTGTCGGGGAAACCCCTGCAGGGAGGGGCTATTCGCACGCAGGCGCGCAGCCTGCCGTAGGCTAAACAGCGGCGTGAGGCGATTATTCCACGGACATAGGCGCGCGCCAGTGACAAGTTTCACGGTCGCACGCACAAAACA
>JBGQFD010000080.1:0-17124 GCA_041496705.1 Gammaproteobacteria bacterium
AGATCGTCATGCCCGGCTTCATCGATACGCACCACCACCAGTTTGAGACGGCGCTGCGCAGCTTCCTCGCCGACGGGGTGCTCATCAACGATCAGTCGGGCTCGCCGAGCGGGAGCACGACTTACTTCGAATTCATTCTCCTGTCGTTCGCCCCCGTGTACCGTCCACAGGACGTGTACATCAACGAGCTGTTCGGGGGCCTGAGCCAGCTCGACGACGGGGTCACGACGGTGCACGACGTCTCGCAGATCCATCACTCGCCCCAGCACTCGGACGCCGCGATCAAGGCGCTGTTCGACACGGGGCGGCGCGCCGCCTTCGGCTTTTTCGAGAGCGCGGGTGCCGGCATTCTCGGCACCAATCCCGGCAACCAATATCCTACCGATGCGCCCCGCATCAAGAAGCAGTGGTTCTCTTCGAGCGACCAGCTTGTCCACATGATCATGGGCGGCGAGGTCTACCTTGGGGATCCGTCGACCGACCTGTCCTGGACGATCGGGCGGCAGCTCGACCTGCAAATAGCGGCGCATATCCTCTCGCCGTTCGGCATCCGGCCGATTTTTGACAAGCTCGCCGCCACACCGCCAACGGGCGGCAACGGCCACATCGGGATCGGACCGGACAACCTGTTCATCCACATGACCGGAATGGCCGACGCCGCCTGGCAGAAGGTCAAGGACGTCGGCGCACAGGTTTCGATTGCTTTCCCGATCGAAATGAACATGCGCCACGGCATCCCGCCGATCATCAAGATGCAGCAACTGGGCATGGAGCCGTCGCTCTCCGTGGACGTGGAGTGCACGATGACGGCGGACTTCTTCACCCAGATGCGCGTGGCCATGAACATGCAGCGCATGGTGGTGAACCAGATGGTGCTGGAGCAGGGAAATTTCTATCCGCCCACCCAGTGGCCGACACCGGCCTCCGGCACGCCGCCCCTGCTCACGACGCGCGACGTACTGCGCTACGGCACGATGAACGGCGCGAAGGCGCTGCGGCTGGACGGCAAGGTCGGCTCGCTCACCCCGGGCAAGGAGGCGGACATCATCATCCTCGACGCCGAAGCGATCAACGTGGCGCCCCTCAACAACGTGCCGGGGGCGGTCGTATCGCTGATGGATCGCACCAACGTCGAGACGGTGATCGTCGCGGGCAAGGTGCGCAAGTGGAAGGGCAAGCTGCTCGACGTCGATCTTCAGCACCTGCGCCACCAGCTCGAGGCCTCGCGCGACTACATCTTCGCCGCGGCGAAGATCCCGCAGAACCTGTTCGGCAGCCAATAGAGCCCGTTTCAGAAGCGAGGCTCCGCGTCGCGGCTTGCGGCGACGCGGAGCCTGTTTTTCCGGATCGACCCGGGTTCGAGCACAAGGCGCGCGCGTTCGAGGCATACTACGTTTTCCCGACGCTGGTCCTCGATCGCAAACCTGCAAACCTGAACACGGAGTTCAACCAACATGGCAAGCGCGCTTTTCACCCCGATCACGCTGCGGGGCCTGACTCTGAAAAACCGCATCGTCGTCTCGCCGATGTGCCAGTACGCCTCGGACAACGGCACCGCCAACGACTGGCACCTGATGCACCTTGGCCAGTTCTCGCTCGGCGCGGGCGCGCTGGTGATGACCGAGTCGACTCACGTGAGCCCCGAAGGCCGCATCACGCTAAAGTGCGCCGGAATGTATTCGGATGAGAACGAAGCGGCGATGAAGCGCGTCATCGACTTCTGCAAGAAGTACGGGGTGGCGGCGCAGGGCCTGCAGCTCGGGCACGCGGGGCGCAAGGGCTCGACCGTTCCGCCCGCGGTGGGCGGCAAGCCGCTCAAGCCCGAAGAAGGCGCGTGGCAGACGATCGCCCCTTCGGCATTGCCGTACGCGCCCGACTGGCACGTGCCGCGCGAAATGACCAAGGCCGACATCGCTCGCGTGCGCGAGGAGTTCGTGCAGGCGACCCGCCGCGCCCTGCGCATCGGCTACGACCTGGTCGAGATGCACGCCGGGCACGGCTATCTCGCGCACCAGTTCCTGTCGCCGATTTCCAACCGGCGCACCGACGAGTACGGCGGCAGCCTCGCGAACCGCATGCGTTTTCCCCTCGAGACCTTTGCCGCGATGCGTTCGGCGTGGCCGGCCGACAAGCCGATGGGCGTGCGGATCTCGGTCACCGACTGGGTGGAGGGCGGCTGGGATGTCGACCAGTCCGTGGTGTTCACGAGGGAGCTGAAGAAGCTCGGCTGCGACTACATCGATGTCTCCAGCGGCGCGCTCGATCCGCGCCAGCAGGTCCCGTTTGCGCCCGGATTCAACGTGCCGTTCGCCGAGAAGGTCAAGAAGGAAGCCGGCCTGCCCACCATGTGCGTGGGACTGATCACCAGCCCGCGCCAGTGCGAGGACCTGGTCGCTTCGGGCAGGATCGATTTCACCGTCCTCGCGCGCGGCATGATGTGGGACCCGCGCTTCGCCTGGCACGCCGCCGAAGAACTGGGCGAGGAAGCACCCTATGCGCCGAAATACATGGCCTGCCATCCGAAAATGCGCCCGCAGATTTTCCCGAACCGCGCAAAGGCCGCCTGATTTGCCGGAGCCGCATGGCCAGGGAAATCCCTTGCGTTCGCCCCTTTTCGTGTTGCACTGCATTATGCACGCGGGGTAGTGGCAAACGGAAAACTTTGGTTCATACTTCCCGCCGCAACAGCGCCCGCGCCTCCGCAAACAACGGAGGCATCCGCGAAGCCACTTCTGCCCACGACATGGAGGAATAGCATGCGCCTGACAATCAACGGCAAGTCTCACGAGGTCGACGTCGATCCGACCACGCCTCTGTTGTGGGTGATCCGCGAACAGGTCGGCCTCACCGGCACCAAGTACGGCTGCGGCATCGCCCAGTGCGGCGCCTGCACCGTGCACGTGAACGGTCTGCCGATGCGCTCGTGCCAGGTACCCGTCAGCGCGGTGGGCGACGCCAAGATCACCACGATCGAAGGCCTTGCCTCGGGCAAGGTCCTGCACAAGGTGCAAAAGGCCTGGATCGATCACGACGTGCCGCAATGCGGCTATTGCCAGTCCGGAATGATCATGGCGGTGGCGGCGCTTCTCAAGGCGAAGCCGAAGCCGACCGACGCCGACATCGACGCCAGCATCACCAATATCTGCCGCTGCGGCACGTTTCAGCAGGTGCGCGCGGCGATCCACGCCGCCGCCAAGGCCGCGTAAGGAGAGCCGACCATGACAGCCATGCCGAAATTCACCCGCCGTACCTTCCTCATCAGCAGCGCCGCCGTCGGCGGCGGCCTCGCGCTGGGACTGCGCCTTCCTCCCTTCGGTCCCGCCGTGGTGCGCGCGGCCGACGGCTCGCCTGAAATCACCGTCTGGGTGGTGATCCGCCCGGACAACACCACCGCCATCCGCGTCGTGCGCGCCGAGATGGGGCAAGGCACGATCACCGGCCTTGCCCAGCTGGTCGCCGAGGAGCTCGAGTGCGACTGGGCGAGGGTGGTGATCGAGTATCCGACGCCGGGTGAGAGCGTCGCGCGCAAGCGCGCCTGGGGCGAGTTCTCCACCGGCGGCAGCCGCGGCATCCGGCAGTCGCACGAGTACGTGCGCAAGGGCGGCGCGGCGGCGCGCATGATGCTGGTGCAGGCAGCGGCCAACCAGTGGGGCGTTCCCGCCTCCGAGTGCACGGCGTCGAACAGCGTCATCACGCACAAGGCCTCCAAGCGGTCCACGACCTACGGCAAGGTGGCCGAAGCCGCGGCGCGGCTCGAGCAGCCGAAGGACGTGCCGCTCAAGGACCCGAAGACCTGGAAGATCGCCGGCAAGCCGCTGAAGCGGCTCGACACGGCGAAGAAGGTGAACGGAACGATGATGTACGGCTCCGATCTCAAGCTGCCCGGGATGCTGAATGCAGCGATCAAGGATTGCCCGGTGTTCGGCGGCAAGGTGAAGAGCTTCGACGCCGCCAGGGTCAGCGGCATGAGCGGCGTGAAGAAGGTGGTGCAGGTCGGCGATTCCGGGGTCGCGGTGGTCGCGGACACGTGGTGGCAGGCGAAGACCGCGCTCGAGCAGCTGCCCGTCGTCTGGGACGAGGGCGAGAACGCCAAGGTGTCAAGCAGCACGATCGCGGACGTGCTCAAAGCGGGACTCGACGCGGAGCAGGCTTTCGTCGGCAACCAGGCGGGCGACGCCAAGGGCGCGCTCGCCGGTGCGGCGAAAAAGATCGAGGCGGTCTACGCCTACCCGTTCCAGAACCACGCCTGCATGGAGCCGATGAACGCGACCGTGCGCTACACGCCGGAGCGCTGCGAGATGTGGGGTCCGACGCAGAACGGCGAGGCGGCCTTTGCCGCCGTCCAGGCCGCGTCAGGCCTGCCGGCCGACAAGATCGACGTTCACAACACCATGCTGGGCGGCGGTTTCGGCCGGCGCGGCGGCTACGCCGACGACTACGTGACACAGGCCGTGCTCATCGCCAAGCAGATGCCGGGCACGCCGGTGAAGATGATCTGGTCGCGCGAGGAGGACATGGCGCACGGGCGGTACCACCCGGTGATGCAGTGCAAGCTCGTCGGCGGCCTGGATGCGAGCGGCAACTTGAGCGGCCTGCACATGCGCCTTTCGGGCCAGTCGATCCTCGCGGCGGTCCGTCCGGAGGTGGTGCAAGCGCAAAAGGGGCGCGACCCCTTGAGCTTCCAGGGCGTAGCCGAGGCGGGCGAACACTCATTTGGCTACACCGTTCCGAACCTGATGATCGACCACGCGATGCGCAACACGCACGTGCCGCCGGGGTTCTGGCGCGGGGTCAACATCAACCAGAACGCGGTCTTCATCGAGTGCTTCATGGACGAGCTGGCGGAGGCGGCCGGCCAGGATGCCGTCGAATTCCGGCGGAAGCTCATGGCGAAGCATCCGAGGAACCTGGGCGTCCTGAACGCGGTGGCCGAGCGCATCGGCTGGGCGAAGCCCGCGCCGAAGGGCGTCTACCGCGGAGTGGCGCAGATGAAGGCCTTCGACAGCTTCGTCGCCGCGGCCTGCGAGATCTCGGTGCAGGGCGGCAACAAGGTCAAGGTGCACCGCATCGTCGCGGCCACCGACCCGGGCTACGCGGTGAACCCGGCGCAGATCGAGCGCCAGGTCGCGGGGTCCTTCGTCTACGGCCTGTCGGCGCTCTTTTTCCAGGAGTGCACGGTGAAGGACGGCCGCATCGAACAGCAGAACTTCCACCAGTACAACTCGATGCGCATCGCGCAGATGCCGAAAGTGGAAACCATCCTCATGCCCACCGGCGGCGCGGTGTGGGGCGGCATCGGCGAGCCGACGATCTGCGTCGCGGCGCCGGCGGTGCTGAACGCGTTCTACCGGGCGACCGGCAAGCGCATCCGCTCGGTGCCGCTGAAGAACCACGGCATTGAATTGGTGTGAGGCCTGCGCGATAGCATTTGCGTTTCTTGTCGGAAATGCTCTTGCGAGCGATTCGATTCCGGCCTCGCTGACCGGCGCCAAGGGCGATCCGGCGCGGGGCCGGGCGCTGGTGGCCAGCCGCCATGTCGGCTTGTGCCTCTTGTGCCACAGCGGGCCGTTCCCCGAGGAGCGGCTCCAGGGCAACCTCGCGCCCGATCTCGCGGCCGTCGGCGCGCGGTTCTCGGAGGGCCAGATTCGGCTGCGCATCGTCGATCCGGCGAAGGTCAACCCGCAAAGCATCATGCCCGCGTACTACAAGAGCGAAGGGCTGGCGCGCGTCGCGCCCGCGTTTCGCGGCAAGACGGTGCTGACGCCGGAACAGATTGAAGATATCGTTGCCTATCTATTGACGCTCAAATGACGCAGCTCGGATGACAAGCCGCCGCGAATTTCTGGTTCTTGCCTGCGGTGCCGCATCTCTCACTGCGGCGACGACGGTCGGGGCCCAGATCGATCCCAACCAGGCGGCGTTGCGCAGGGCGGCGATGCAGGAAGCGCTGCGCAAGGTGGTGGGCAATGCGCAGGTGCGCCGCGGAAAGGTGAGGCTGGAGCTTCCGCCGCTGATCGACAACGGCAATGCCGTGCCGCTCGCGGTGAGGGTGGAGAGCCCGATGACCCCGGCCGACCACGTCAAGGCGATCCACGTCTTCACCGAGAAAAACCCGCTGCCGGACGTGGTGAGCGTCACCCTCGGCCCGCGCGCAGGCCGCGCCGGCATCTCGACCCGGGTCCGGATCGCCGACACCCAGACGGTGACCGCGATCGCGCAGCTCTCCGACGGTTCGTTCTGGTCCGACAGCGCAGAGGTGGTCGTCACGCTCTCGGCGTGTCTCGAGGAAGGCCTGATCTGAATGGCGCGCGCGATCGTCAACCTGCCCGCGCAGGCCAGGCGCGGCGAGATCATCGAGATCAAGACGCTCGCCGCGCACCCGATGGAGACGGGCTTTCGCCGCACCCAGCTCGGTGAGTTGATCCCGCGCGACATCATCAGGCGATTCGTCTGCACCTACAACGGCGCGGAAGTGTTCCGCGTCGATTTGCATCCGGCGGTGGCCGCCAACCCCTTGATCGCGTTTACCACGGTGGCGACCGAGAGCGGCACGATCGAGTTCCAGTGGGTCGGCGACAACGGCTATGCCGTGACCGAGACCGTCTCGATCCGCGTCGAGTGAGCCCCAGGACCGGCGTGCGTCCGCGTCTCGCATGGGCGGCCGCCGCCTACGTCCTTGTCGGTTTTGCAGGAATCTACGCCGCCGCGGAAATTCCGCTTGCAGAGCGCCGCTCCGGCTACGAATTCATGAGCCGCGAGACGCGCGCGATGCAGGATGACGACGCCGGCAATCCGGGCATGCTGTGGGTGCTCGACGGCGAGGCGCTGTGGAAGCGCAAGACGGGCGCCGCGGATCGCGCTTGCGCCGATTGCCATGGTGAGGCCCGCGCGAGCATGAAGGGTGTTGCGGCGCGCTATCCGGCCTTTGATGCCGCACGCGAACGGCCGGTCAATCTGGAGGAGCGCATCAACCTCTGCCGCACCGGTCGCCAGCAGGCACCGCCGCTCGCGTTCGAGAGCAGGGACCTGCTCGCGCTCGCCGCCTACGTCGCGCGGCAATCGCGCGGCCTGCCCATCGCCGTCGCCATCGACACGCGCACCCGGCCGTTTCTCGACGCCGGCCGCGCAAGCTTCTTCCGCCGCCAGGGCCAGCTCAACCTCGCCTGCAGCCAGTGCCACGACGACCACTGGGGCGCGAAGCTCGCCGGAACCCCGATCCCGCAGGCTCACCCGACCGGGTACCCGCTGTATCGGCTCGAGTGGCAGGGACTGGGTTCGCTGCAACGTCGGCTGCGCAGCTGCTTCGCCGGCATGCGCGCGGAAGCCTACGCGTACGGATCGCCGGAACTCGTCGATCTCGAGCTCTACCTGATGTGGCGGGCACGGGAGATGAAAATCGAAACGCCCGCGGTGCGGCCTTAGACCACCCCAACCTCGACCGTTGCGCCCCGCGGGTCACGACCACAGCCACTTCTTCTTCGCGAGCTTCATCGAAGACCAGCTTCGATTCCACGCGCGCAATAAGTAGATGCGGAGTCTCATGTACGCTATCGTACGGAGATCGGGCTGAGACGCCATGGATACGGAGCTTCGAACCGGTGGAATCCATCATCGCTTGCAGGACCTGCGGCCTCCTGCAGCGTATCGAGGCGCTGCAACCGGGCACCGCGGCGGAGTGTTTCCGCTGTGGGTCTGCCATCGCCAAGCATCCAGTCGACAGCCTTGGGCGCACGGCAGCGCTCTCGCTCGCTGCGCTGATTTTCTTTGTGCCTGCCAACATCTATCCGATTTTGCGCATGGATTTCTACGGGGCGTATTCGGAAAGCACCGTTTGGGACGGGTGCGTGAAACTGTATCAGGACGGTGAGTGGCCGGTAGCGACGATCGTCTTTCTCGCCAGTATCGTGATCCCGCTCCTCAAGCTGCTTGGGCTTTTCTTTCTGGTCGTCGTGACGAAACTCAGATCCACATCCTTTCGACGGGAGCGCACCTGGATTTACAGGATCATCGACGTGATCGGTCCGTGGGCAATGCTCGACGTGTTCCTCCTGGCAATACTCGTGGCCCTGGTGAAATTGGGACAGATCGCCACGGTGCTTCCGGGACGCGGGCTCATCGCGTTCACCGCCCTGGTGGTGTTTACCATTCTGGCTTCGGCCAGTTTCGACCCGACCTCGATCTGGGATAAAACAGAGCAAAGACCATGACCGAGTCGCAGAAGAATTCCGAGGCCGTCGACAAACTGCCCCGGGCGAAGGTGAAGCGACACCGGTGGAACTTTCCGGTCATGTGGGCTGTCCCCGTGGTTGCTGCACTGGTAGCGGCTTATCTCGTCTATGACCAGGTCCGGGAGTTCGGTCCGACGATCACAATCCGATTCAAGGACGGCAGCGGCCTCAAAGCCGGTCGGACGCCGATCCAATATAGCGGCGTGCGGATCGGCGAGGTGACGGCGGTGAAGTTGAGCGACGATCTGCGCGACGTGGTGGTCGAGGCGCGCCTGCTGCGCTCGGCCGCCTCGATTGCCAGGGAAGGATCGGTGTTCTGGATCGTGCGTCTCGGAACGGAACTTCAAGACATCTCCAACCTGGGAACGGTCATTACCGGCGCGTACATTCAGGTATTGCCGGGTACTGGCGGGCCCAAGTCGGATTTTGTCGGCATGGAAGGCTCGCAGGCGGCGTTGGAGCGCGACGGGCTGGAGATCGTCCTGCGCGCCAATCGCCTCGGATCCTTGAAACCCAGTTCGCCGGTCTACTATCGAGGCATCGAGGTGGGTGCGGTTCGGGCTGTCCAACTCGGCGCCGATGCGACCGTGGCGGAAATCCACGTGCTGATCAAACCGCGGTACGTAAAACTCGTGCGCGGCGGCACGAAGTTCTGGAATTCAAGCGGAGCCGATGTGAAGTTCGGTTTGTTCAGCGGCCTGGAAATCAACGTGGAGTCGCTGAAGTCGTTGGTGGGAGGAGGGATTGTCTTCGCCACACCTAACGATCCGCAAGCCAAGCTGGTAAAGAACGGGGCGGTATTCCCCCTCTACGATCAGCCGGCGAAGGCTTGGCTGGAATGGGCACCGCGGATTTCAATTCCAACGGAGGAGAGTTCCCGCCAACACGAGAGGCAAAAGAAAGAACCGCAATCCCCGGAGGCGAGCAAACCGGCCCAAGGGAAATACCCGGTTCATGCCGCGGGTCCCGCAGGCATACAATTGCGTGCGTTTCAGCCCAGGAGAACATGAGAATGTTCCTCACGAAGACCGCCCTCTGCCTGACCGCCGCGTGCATGATCGGCAGCGCAGCGCAGGCTCCCGCGCAGGACTATCCGGCGAAGCCGATCCGCTTCATCGTGACCTACCCGCCCGGGGGCACCGTCGACATCACCGCGCGCATCGTCCAGCCGAAACTCTCGGAAGCCCTCGGGCAGACTGTCGTCATCGAGAACCGCGGCGGCGCCGGCGGCGCGGTCGGCACCGAGGCGGCAGCCAAGAGTGCGCCCGACGGCTACACCTTCCTGTACACGCTCTCCTCGCACACGATCAATCCTTTCTTCTACAAACTCAACTACGACGTCGAGCGCGACTTCGCCCCCGTATCGCTCGTCGTGAGTGCGCCGCAGCTCATCGCCGCGAACCCGAACGCGCCGGCGAGGACGCTGCGGGAATTGGTCGCTGCGGCCAGGGAGCGCCCCGGCTTCTACGCCTACGCGTCGCCCGGAAGCGGCACGCCCGGCCACATCGCGGGCGAATTGCTGAAGCTCAGGACCGGGATCAACATCGTGCACGTGCCGTACAAGGGAGGCGGTCCCGCGGTCGCGGACGTGCTCGCCGGCCAGGTCCCGTTCCTCATCCTCACCGCGTCCGCAGCATTCTCGCAAGCGCGCTCGGGCAGGCTGCGTGCGCTTGCGGTCACGACGCGGAAGCGCACGGCTTCCGCGCCGGACATTCCCACCGTTGCCGAGGAGCTGAACCTGCCGGACTACGAGGTGGATTCCTGGTGCGCGATGTTCGCCCCCGCGAAGACGCCCGCGGCCATCGTCGCACGCATGCAGAAGGAAATCGCCCGCGTGGTGCACCTGCCGGAGGTGAAACAGAAACTCATCCAGCAGGGCGCGGACCCGGTGGGCAGCAGCTCGGAGGAGCTCGAACGCGTCGTGAAGTCCGAGCTCAAGAGCTGGGCCGCGGTGATCCGCGAAGCCGGAATCAAGCCGGAGTAGCTAGGCCGTCGCTCGCGCAGGCGCGCCCGATCCCTTGATCTGCGTGCGATGCATGACGCGGCGCGACTTCGGATCGAAGGCGTCGCGGCGATGCATGGTGGTGCGGTTGTCCCACAGAACCACGTCGCCGAGCGCCCACTTGTGCTTGTACACCGCGGTGTCCACGTACGACCAGATCGCGTCGAGCAGACGCTCCGATTCGGCGAGTTCCAGGCCCATGATGTAGGCGTTACGCCTGCGGCCGAGGTAGAGCGCCTTGTCGCCCGACACCGGATGTTCGATGACGATGGGGTGCGGCGTGCCCACCGAGGTGCGCGGGTCGTCCGAAGGCGCCAGGCCCTTGCGCACGTAGCCGCCGGAATCGTAAGTGCCGTCGTGCTTGATGTCGAGATTGCGGATGCGCTCGAGGAGCTCGCGCGGCAATTTCGCGAGCGCGGCCTTCATGCCGCAGAACCAGGTATCGCCGCCGTGCGCCGGCAGCTCGAGCGCGTAGAGCATCGACGCGTCCGGCGGCTTCGCCGCATAGCTCATGTCGGTGTGCCAGGCGGCGTCGCCGTCGCCGAGCGCGCCGATCGGCTCGCCTTTTTCGTCGAGCACGTTCGACACGACGTAGATGTCCGGATAGCCCGGAGGCGACTTGCGGCCGGCGCCCTGATTCGGCGGCGGATCGAGCGTGCCGAAATTTCTCGAGAACGCGAGGAGATCGTCGTCGCTCATCTCCTGGTCGCGGAAGACGAGGACGTCGTGGCGGTACCAGGCTTTCTTGATGGCGAAGATCTTGGCCTCGCTCGCGGCCGCGAGGTCCACGCCGCGCAGCTCGGCGCCGACGCTGCCGTTGGGAACGACCTCGATTTCGAACGAAACGGACATGTCGCCTCTCCTGGATGACTGCGCTGGATGACTGCGCATCGGTTGGCGATTACTCTAGCGCAGCTCACCCGCCAGTTCAATGCACGCTGCAACACCCGCCTTCCCCTGGTACATAATCCGGATTCGGCAAGGAGACGGTCCGCCGACACGTTCATTTCATTCCTCACCCCAGGAGCGATCATGAAGAAAATGGCATCGGCCGTCTGGAAGGGCGGCCTCAAGGACGGCAAGGGCACGCTGTCGACCGAGAGCGGCGTTCTCTCCAACGCGCAATACGGATTCAAGGCGCGTTTCGAGGACGGGCCAGGGACGAATCCCGAGGAATTGCTCGGCGCCGCGCACGCGGGCTGCTTCTCGATGGCGCTGTCGGCGCAGTTGGGTGAAGCCAGGATGATTGCGGAAAGCATAAGCACCATCGCTACGGTGACGCTCGACAAACTCGAAGGCGGATTCTCGATCACCGCCATTCACCTGGATCTGACCGCGAAGATACCCGGCGCGGATCGCCAGGCTTTCGAGATGGCTGCTGAGAAGGCGAAGAGCGGATGTCCGCTCTCCAAGGTGCTGAAAGCGAAGATCACGCTCGACGCGAAGCTCGAAGCGTGAACCAGGCCCGCGTCAGCCGGTGTTCAAAGCCGGCCCTGGTCCTTCTGGTGCTCGTCTCCGCGCTCGCCTTTCCCTCGGCGGTGCCGGCGGCCGAGACCGCGCCGGGCCGCTACACCATCGTTGCGGAAACCCGCGACGGCATCGGCAAGATTTATCTGGGCCGCGAGATTGCGCGCGTCATGAGCTTTCACGGCGCGGAGTGGCTCGAGCGCCCCGAGCGCATCGAGGAGGAACGACCCGAGCTGCTGCTCTCGGCGCTCGAGTTGAAACCGGGAATGAGCGTCGCCGACGTCGGCGCGGGCACCGGCTATTACTCGTGGCGCATGGCGCAGCGCGTGGGCGCGGGCGGAAGGGTATATGCGGTGGACATACAGCCAGAGATGATCAAGCTCCTCGAAGAGCAAATGTTGCGGCGCGGCGCGGCCAACGTGAAGGCGGTGCTCGGCACGCCGACCGATCCGGGGCTGCCCCCTGGCAGCATCGACCTCGCGATCATGGTGGACGTCTACCACGAACTCGAATATCCCCACGAGATGCTCGCCGCCATCGTGCGCGCGCTAAAGCCCGGCGGGAGACTCGCGTTCGTAGAGTTCAGGGCCGGCGACGCGGCCGTGCCGATCAAACCCCTGCACACCATGAGCGAGGCGCAAGTGCGCAAGGAGGCCGCGGTGCACGCGCTCGAGTGGGTGAAGACCACGCGCGAGCTGCCGTGGCAGAACGCCGTCGTTTTTCGCAAGCCGTCCGGAAACTAGCAGGGAATCTCAACCCGCGCGTCTGCGTTGTCCCATATGTACGCCAACGAACATGAATTCCGTACGCCAGCGAACATACATTCTTCGGAGTTGTCTCCATACTTCAGATCGCAATGATCCTCTCGGGAGACAAAATGAAAAAGATTCTGCTGGCCGCAGCATTCGGCGCGGCTTTTGTGTCGGCACCGGCATCCGCGCAGTGGTATGTGGGAGCCGGCGTCGGATTGGCAAACACCGACTCCAACGAAACTTCCGTGAAAATACTCGGAGGCTATCAACACGACCGGCATTGGGGAATTGAAGCGGCTCTCACCGATTTTGGCAACTATCGCGGTTCGGACGCAAAGTCCGTGTCCCTGGCCGTAACCGGCACGCTGCCGTTGGATAGGGGGTGGGCGCTCATGGCTAAATTGGGCGTCAGCTCAAACCGCACCGGACTCGCGGGTTCTTCCGATCGTACCGAGGCACTGGTGGGTATCGGGGTCGGTTACACCCTCAGCAGAAATCTGGGTCTGCGTCTTGAGTACGAACAGTACGGCCGGCTTGCCGATCCGGGCAGCGGTTTTAACGATAGAGCGGATAATTTGGCGCTTATCGGGAAGTATTCGTTCTAGGCGATCAGGCTCCATCGAAAGCCGGGATCGTTTCCCGAGGCCCTCCGGAGTTTGCGGGCGCCGGGTGGTCCGTCCCCGGGGACTCTTGATCCTGGTGGGCAATCCGGCGAAGCTGTACGTGTATGCAAGATTTTCTTTCATATGTGGCCACAGGCATTGCGTTAGCTGCCGGGCTGCTGGTCGCCCCGACCGTGCAAGCACAGGTTCCCGACGCGGGCGACATTGCTGAGGGCATGCGGCTTTTCCTGCAGAAAGGAAACTGCCAGGCGTGCCACGGCTGGGCCGTGGACGGCCGCAAGGCGGACAACCAGATGCCCGACGCCCCGAGCCTGCGCGAGACTGCTCTGGACCGCGGCAATCTGATCCTGACCATCAAGTGTGGGCGGCCCGGAAGAGGCATGCCGGCCTATGACAAGTTCGCCTACAGCGACGGGCGTTGCTACGGCATGAGGGAGGCCGACCTGAAGCGGCTGCCCATGGCAGACCTGCCGGCAACGCTGCAGCCGCGCGAGATCGAAACGCTCGCCGATTTCCTGTTCGCGAAAGTCATCGGCAAAGGCCCGATGAATCGCGCCAGGTGCGCGGAATACTGGGGCGCGGAGGTCGAGCTTTGCCGGGAGTTCCCGAAATAGGCCGGATTCAGTTCAGCGCGAAGACGAAGAGGTAGCTCGAGTTCTCCAGCTTGTCGAACTTCACCGGGTGCAGGTGGCGCCCGCCGGACTGCACCGCAAGGTACTGTTTCGGCCCGATCGCGTAGGTCACCGGTGCGCCTTTGAGCGGCGTGCCAAGGTTGAACCGCCAGAGCTCCTCGAGCGTCTCGTCGTGATAAGCGATCACCCAGCCGTCCTGCAGCGCCGTCGCCGTTCATCAGCAGCCAGTTCTGCGGCTCGTTCTGCGCATTGACCAGACGGTCCCTGTTGACGGTCATCTGGTACTCGGCGGCAAGTGCCGCCGCGGCAAGCATGATCGGTCTCCCCGTTGTGGCGCTCAAACCGAAGACGTCTGGTGGCAATCGCCGGACGTAATCCGGTGACCACGCCAGTCTAGCGCGCAAGCCGCCGCCATGCTTGCAAGTGCCGTGCGGGTGCTTATACTGCTTTCGGCCATTCGCGGGATTCGCGGGCTTGAAGTTCAAAGGAGGAGCCATGAAGAACGACGGATTCGATCGCCGCGCGTTTCTAAAAGGCGCCGTGGCAGGCAGCGCAGCTGCCGCCACGGTTGCACTGCCGCGCACCGCAGAGGCCCAAGCAGGCGCGCCCGCGCCGGCGAGCCAGGGCTCACCCGCACCGGCGAACACCTACGCGTATCTCAATCCCGAAGAGGCGGCTTTCGTCGAAGCGCTGGTCGACCACATGGTGCCGGCGGACCAGTACACGCCCAAGGGCACGGACCTCGGCCTGAACACCTACATCGATCGCGCGCTGGCCGGCGGCTGGGGTCGGGGCGAGCGGCTGTACATGCAGGGCCCGTGGAGGCAGGGCGTGCCGAGCCAAGGCTACCAGCTCCCGCTCACACCCGCGGAGTTGTACCGCACCGGCATTGCCGCCGCCAATGCGTTCTGCGTGAAGACCTGGGGCAGGAGCTTCGACAAGATCGGTGCAGGCCAGCGCGAAGAGTTTCTGCTGGGCCTGCGGGCCGGCAAGGTGGCGTTCGAGAACGGGCCGCCCGCGCGCGTTTTCTTCGCCACGTTGTACCAGAACGTCATCGAGGGCATGTTCGCGGACCCGATCTACGGCGGCAACCGCAACAAGGCAGGCTGGAAGCTGCTCGGCTTCCCCGGAGTGATCGCGGTGCACTACCAGAACGTCGAGAAGTATCGCGACAAGAAATACTCGGTCGACCCGGTCAGCATCTCGGACATGAGCTGAGGGAGGACGCCATGACCACCAAATTGAAGGAAGTCGACGTCGTCATCGTGGGCTTGGGCTGGACCGGCGGGATCCTCGCGAAGGAACTGAGCGCGGCCGGGCTGAAGGTAGTCGCCCTGGAGCGCGGAGGCGTGCGCAGCACCGAGGCCGATTTTTCCGTGCCCGCGGTGCGCGACGAGCTGCGCTACGTGGTGCGCCACGATCTCATGATGAACACGCAGAAGGACACGCTCACGATCCGCAACAATCCCTCGCAGGAGGCGCTGCCGATGCGGCGGCTCGGATCGTTCCTGCCCGGCGACGGCGTCGGCGGCTCGGGAGTGCACTGGAGCGGCCACACCTGGCGCTGGACCGACATGGAATTCAAGGTGCGTAGTTTCTACGAGGACCGCTACGGGAAGAAATCGATCCCCGAGGACATGACGATCCAGGACTGGGGCATCACCTACGAAGAGCTCGAGCCGTACTACGACAAGTTCGAGTACACGGCGGCCGTCTCGGGCAAGGCCGGGAACATCCGCGGCAAGATACTTCCCGGCGGAAATCCGTTCGAGGCGCCGCGTGCGCGCGACTATCCGCTCCCACCCCTCACGCCGCTGCTTTCGCAGGAAATGTTCAGGACGGCCGCGCAGAACAACGGCTATCACCCGTTTCCCCGCCCTAGCGCCAACGCATCGCGCGCCTACACCAACCCCGACGGCTCGCGCTTCGGCGCCTGCCAGTACTGCGGCCACTGCCAGCGCTTCGGCTGCGAGGCGAACGCCAAGGGCAGCGCGCATATGACCGTGATTCCCATCGCGATGCGCAGTCCGAACTTCGAGTTGCGCACGCACATGTGGGTGACCAAGGTGCAGAAGGACTCGAGCGGCAAGCGCGTGACCGGCGTGACCTATACGAACACCCTGAACGGTGAAGAGTATGAGCAGCCGGCGGGAATGGTGCTGCTGTGCGCGTATGCCCTCAACAACGTGCACCTGATGCTGCTCTCGGGGATCGGTGTGCCCTACGACCCGGTGAGCCAGAAAGGCGTGATCGGCAGGAACTACTGCTACCAGACTGGGGCGTCGGCGACGCTGTTCTTCGAGGACAGGCATTTCAACCCGTTCATGAGCGCGGGCGGCTCGAACACGACCATCGACGACTTCAACGCGAACTGGGATTTCGATCGCGGCAAGCATGATTACGTCGGCGGGTTCATCGTCGCGGGTGGCTTCAATACCGCGCTGCCCATCGGCTATCGGCCGGTCCCGAGCGGCACCCCGCCCTGGGGCACCGCCTGGAAAGCCGCCACCGCAAAGTGGTACGACACCGCGATGAACATCGGCATGAGCGGCAACGTGATGGCGAATCGCCACAACTACTTGGATCTCGATCCGACTTATCGCAACGCCTTCGGCCTGCCCATGATGCGCATGACCTTCGACTACAAGGAGAACGAGCACAAGATCGGGCGGCACGCCGCGCAGGTGATCAACGACATCGCCAAGTCGATGAATCCGACGCGGCTCAACCCGGCAGTTGCGCGCACCCAGCCGTGGACCGTGGTTCCTTACCAAAGCACGCACAACACCGGCGGCACCATCATGGGGACCAGCCCGAAGACGAGCGCCCTGAACAAGTACCTGCAGAGCTGGGATTGCCACAACCTCTTCGTCGTGGGCGCGAACGTGTTCCCGCACAATTCCGTATACAACCCGACCGGGCCGGTGGGGGCGCTGGCCTACTGGACGGCGGACGCAATCAAGAACCGCTATGTGAAAGATCTCGGACCGCTGGTGTCGGCATGAGGACGCGCCTCCGCATCGCCGCGGCGGCAGCGACGACCCTGCTCCTTGCCGCCGGCACCGCACACGCGCAGGGCGACGCGAAACACGGCCAGAAGCTGTTCGAGGAGTGCCACGCCTGTCACGCCACGGAGCGCGAAACGCCGGGAGTGGGCCCGAGCCTGTACGGGGTCTTCGGGCGACGCGCCGCCGAGCGGGATGACTTCCGCTATTCCCCGGCGCTCAAGCGGAGCGGTATCACCTGGACGGCGAAAACGCTGGATGCCTATATCGCGGACCCGCAAAAGGCCGTGCCGGCCAATCGCATGCCCTACTCGGGCATGCCCGAAGCACGCGACCGCGCCGACCTCATCGTGTACATGCAGCAGGCATTCAAGTAGCCGGGCGCCGGCTACGCCGATTCCAGCAGGATCGCCGC
>JBGQFD010000081.1:0-17026 GCA_041496705.1 Gammaproteobacteria bacterium
CGGCCGGCGTCGGCCATGACGCCGACGGCGGTGCCGAAAAGAGCGGTGAACAGCGGCACGAGCACCGCGATCGAGGCCATCTTGATTTCGTACGCCTCGATCTTCTTGCCGAGGTATTCCGGCGTGCGGCCGATCATCAGGCCCGCCACAAACACGCCAACGATCACAAGCATGAGCATTCCGTAGAGCCCGGAGCCGACGCCGCCGTAGATAACCTCGCCGATCTGGATCAGCCACATCGGCACGACGCCCCCGAGCGGCGTGAACGAGTCGTGCATGGAATTCACCGAGCCGTTCGAGGCCGCGGTGGTCGCGGTCGCCCACAGCGCCGAATTAACCACGCCGAAGCGCGTCTCCTTGCCTTCCATGTTGCCGCCCGCCTGGGTCGCCGAAGCGGTCTGGTCCACGCCGAGGTTCGCGAGCAGCGGATTGCCCGCCTGCTCCGCGCCGGCGCAGACCGCGAGCAGCGCGACGAAAACAATGGTCATTGCGGCAAGAACCGCCCAACCCTGACGCCGGTCCCCGACCATGACGCCGAAGGTGTAGCAGAGCGCGGCGGGAATCAGCAGGATCGCGAGCATTTCGAGAAGATTCGAGACCGGCGTCGGGTTTTCGTAGGGATGCGCCGAATTGACATTGAAGAACCCGCCGCCGTTGGTGCCGAGTTGCTTGATCGCGACCTGCGACGCGACCGGCCCGGCAGCGATGACCTGTTCCTTCTGCGTCGCCTTCTCGGTAACAGGGTTGCCTTTTTCGTCCTTCAGCGATTGGCCGGCGGTGTCGAGCTTCGGATTGTCGTACTCGACCGATTCGACCAGCGGCACGGTCTGGTAGGCGGAAAGCGTCTGCGGCATGCCCTGCGTGACGAGCACGAGCGCCAGGACAAACGACAGCGGCAGCAGAATGTAGAGGGTCCCGCGGGTGAGGTCGACCCAGAAATTCCCCAACGTCTGCGCCGCCTGCCGCGCGAGGCCGCGGACCAGCGCGATGAGCACCGCCATGCCGAGCGCGGCGGAGACGAAGTTCTGCACGGTGAGCGCGAGCATCTGGGTGAGATAGCTCATGGTCGATTCGCCGCCGTAGCCTTGCCAGTTGGTGTTGGTGATGAAGCTCACCGCCGTGTTGAACGAGGAGTCGGGCGATACCGCCGCCATGCCGGCGGGATTGAACGGCAGAGCGTTCTGCAGCCGCTGCAGGCCATAGACGGCGAGCAGGCCGAAGAGGCTGAACCACAGCACAGCCAAGGCGTACTGCGTCCAGCGCATCTCCTTTTCGGCATCGACGCCGCACAGGCGGTAGATCACGCGCTCGAACGGCGCGAACATGCGTACCACGGCCGAACGGCCTTCGTAGACGGCAGCCATGTACATGCCGAGCGGTTTCGCCAGCGCGATGAGGGCGACAACGTAAAACGCAAGCTGCAGATAGCCGTTGGCAGTCATTAGAATTTCTCCGGCCAGAGTAGAGCGATGACGAGGTAGACGAAGATCGCGGCGGCGATCGCGCCGCTCAGCAGATATATCCAGCTCATTGGCGCCCCCCCAGCCTGTCGAAGCCGTACACGAGCGCGATGCTCACGGCGATGAACGCCGCGATCAGCCCTATATAAAGCAGGTCCATGGTCGATCTCCGAAACGTTGCGACGAACCCGGCAGGTCGGGAAACCCTCGCAGCCGAGCACGATGAATATAGGTTGCATCCCGTAAAAAAGACGTAAAGAATGGCGGCTGCGCGATAAACGGGCCGTAAAATCACCCTGTTGCGACCGGCCGGCGATTGCCTGCGGCCGTTCAAAAAAGATGACGTTCGACAAACTGCGGCAAACAGTCTTCGGCGCGCCGCTCGATCCCCTCAATCCCAGGACGCGCCAGCACATCGCGCTGGTGGCGTTTCTCGCCTGGGTAGGTCTGGGCGCAGACGGCCTGTCGTCCTCGTGCTACGGCCCGGAAGAAGCCTTCAAGGCCCTGGGCGAGCACACGTCCCTTGGCCTTTACCTGGCGCTCGCGACCGCAGTCACGGTGTTCGTCATCGCGCTCGCCTACAACCAGGTAATCGAGCTGTTCCCGACCGGGGGCGGCGGCTACAAGGTGGCGACGAAGCTGATCGGCCCGCACGCGGGCCTCGTGTCCGGCTCGGCGCTGATCCTCGACTACGTCCTCACCATCGCCATTTCCGCCGCAAGCGGCGTCGACGCGCTCTACAGCATGCTGCCGGCGGCCGCCGGGCAGTACAAGCTCGTCACCGAGCTCGCCGTCGTCGTGATGCTGCTGGTGCTCAACCTGCGCGGCATGAAGGAGTCGATCACGGTGCTGCTGCCGATTTTCATCGGCTTTTTCCTCACCCACGCCTTCCTCATCCTCTACGGCATCCTGTTTCACATAGACAGCGTGGTCACGCTGATCCCGGAAACGCTGCGCGACACCTTCGGGCTCGCCCGCGAGACCAGCTGGATGTTCGTCGCGGCGCTGTTCCTGCGGGCGTATTCGCTGGGCGGCGGAACGTATACCGGGATCGAGGCGGTGTCGAACAACGTGCAGTCGCTCGCCGAGCCGCGCGTCGCCACCGGCAAGCTCACCATGCTCTACATGGCACTGTCCCTCGCGTTCACCGCTGGCGGAATCATCGTCCTGTACCTGACCTGGCAGGCGAAGCCGGTGGAAGGACAGACGCTCAACGCGGTGGTCTTCGGCTCGATCATCCAGACCTTCAGCTGGGGCCAGGGCACGAGCGGCGCGGTGGCGCTGTCGCTGGTGCTGTTTTTCGAGGCGGGACTGCTGGTGGTGGCCTCCAACACCGGCTTCCTCGGCGGCCCGGCGGTGCTCGCCAACATGGCGGCCGACTCCTGGGTGCCGCACCAGTTCCGCTACCTGTCGACGCGGCTGGTGACCGAAAACGGCCTCCTGGTGATGGGCATCGCGGCGCTCGCTATCCTCCTGTGGACGCGCGGCAGCGTCGATCTCCTGGTAGTCCTCTACAGCATCAACGTGTTCCTGACCTTCTCCCTGTCGCTGCTCGGCCTGTGCATCTACTGGTTCCGCATGCGGAACACCGACTCGCGCTGGCTCAAGCGCCTGTCACTCTCGGCGGGCGGCCTCGCCGTGACGGCGGGCATCCTGGTGGTGACCCTGGTCGAGAAGTTCACCGAGGGCGGCTGGGTCACGATGGCGATCACCGCGGTGGTGATCGGCTCTGGCCTCGTGGTTCGGCACCACTACGATCAGACCAAGCTGCGCATCCGCAAAATCGACGCGGTGTTCGAGGAGCAGCCCTTCGGCAGCGTAGTGAACCCGCCCAAGCTCGACCCCGCCGCGCCGACGGCGGCCTTCATCGTCGGCTCCGGCCGCGGCGGCGGCCTGCACGCGCTGCTGTGGGTGCAGCGCATGTTCCCAAACCACTTCAAGAACTTCGTGTTCATCAACGCGCGCACCGTCGATTCGCAGAGCTACGGCGGCGAGGAATCGCTGCGGCTGCTCAAGCAGGAGGCCGCCGTGTCGCTCAAGTACTTCGTCAACTTCTGCAACAGCTACGGGCTGGCGGCCAAGTACTACCTCGCGTTCGGCACCGACCCGATCGAGGAGATCGCGAAGATGTCGGCGACCGTGAGCCGCGATTTTCCGAGCACGATCTTCTTCACCAGCAAGATCATCTTCGAGAACGAGAATTGGTTTACGCGGCTGCTGCACAACCAGGCGCCGCTGGTCCTGCAGAACCGGCTGCACCTGCAGGGCCTGCAGATGATTATCCTGCCCATGAAGCTCGACCACTAGGCGGTCCAGCCGGCATAGCAATTCCTGCAGGAGGGAGCGTCGACGGCGGTCCGCCGGACGCAGCGCGGTCTAGCTCCGCGAGAAAATCGCGTCCAGCCGCTCGATATCGTTGATGACGCGCCACTCGGTGGCGCCGGCGCTCTCGACGCGCTTCTGCCAGGCCTCGAGCCGGCCGATATAGCGGCGCGGGTCGATGTTGTCGGTCTTGAGCTTGACCACGTTCACTGCGATCACGCGGATGTTCTTCAGGCTGATGGGAAAATCGCGCACCGTCACCTTGTCCAACTCCTCCTGCATGTCGGAAAAGATGATGACGATCTTGGTGCCGGCGCCCGTCTCGTTGAGGAACTCCGCGCCCTGCAGCAGGCCCCCGGTAATGTCGGTGTAGGCGCTGCCGCTCACCGATTTCACGAACGCGTCGATCTTGTCGCGGAACGCGCGCTTCTGCATGTTTGCCTGGGTCGGGCGGCTGTCGAAGGTGACCTTGGCGATGATGTCCTTCTCGCTGAAGCTGCGGCTCTTCACTCGCGCCACCGCCAGGGAATCCCCGGGATTGAGCGTCCCCAGCAGGTAGTTGATGATCACCTGCGCCTTGCCGGCCTCCTGCGCATAGGTTCCCGAGGTGTCGATCAGCATGTAGACGGCCTGCGAGTGGCTGCGCGAATCGCCGCAGCCCCCGGCGAGGAACGCCGCGAGCGGCAGCAGCGCGAGCAGGAATCGCGTACTCATGTTCGCCTCCTTGTCAGGATTTGGCGGTGCGGCGACCGGCTTCCAGGCCAGCAGCGCCCGAGCGCAACGCGTTGACCCAGCGCTCCACCAGCAGCGGCAGGACGATGACGACGTCGTAGAGCGTCACCAGCACACGGCACAGCTGCCGCGCAAGGTTGCCGAGCAGCCGCAGCGTCAGCGCCAGCGTGCGCACAATCGCCACCAGCGCCGCGCCGCCGACGGTGCGGCTGGAATGGATGAGGGATTCCAGCGGGACGGCGACGAAGGCGAGCGCGAACGGCAGGATGAAGCCGAGCAGCATCTGGCCGGCAGTCGGTATGCGCGCGAGCAGCGGATCGGCCGGAGCCGCCTGCTGCGCAGCCGCGAGCGATTGCACCAGGGCCTGCTTGTCTGCGATCAGCATGTCGCGCATCAGCGCGAGCGCGGCCTCGATGCCCGCCAGCGTAACCAGGAGAACGAGCGCAATCCACATCATGCGGCGGCGCATGTGCTCGTGCAGGTTGGCGATGCGCGGAAACAGGTGCGTGACGCGCAGCGCCTCCATCAGGAACAAACCCATCGACGCCTCGACGAAGATGATGACTAGGGCCGCCACCTCCGAGGTGCGCAGCGAGCCGGCGATGTAGTCGCCCGCGCCGACCATCTCGGACATGGGCAGCGCGATCAGTTTGAAGTTGATGAACGCCCCGCCGACCGCCACCGCCATCACCAGCAGGGCGATGGCAAACTGGGTGAAGGCGGAATGCGTCAGCGTCTGTTCCGCCTTGTCGGTCTTCTTTGCGATCTGCTCGTACTTCTGCATCTGCGCGTCGACCTGCGCGGCGCTCGTTTCCAGGCCGGTGAGCTTCTTGTCGACCTGCTGCATGGTCTTGTCGAGGGACCGCCAGAAGGGCATGAAGCCGGCGAGGATCTTGTGGCGCGACTCGTAGGCGCGCCGGTAGTCGGCGAGCGCCTTGTCGTGAATGGTGTTGACGGAGCGGTTGATCTCCTCGAGGACGTTCTGCACCATTTCATTTCCGCTTGACTTGACCTTCGCCATGGCTTCGACGGCGGTGACCCATTCCGGGGGCGGCGGCGGCACTTCGCCGGTCTTCTTGTAGTCCTCCTCGATACGCGTGATCTCGTCCAGGAGCTTTCGCTGCAGCGCCGGGTAGCCCTGCAGGTCGCGCGTCACCAGCGCGGCGACGCGCTCGAACTCGCGCTCGACCCGCTGGCCGGTCTCTTCCTGGCCGTGCGCGAGCAGCACCGCCTTGTTGCGCTCCTGCATTTCCTTTGCGGTGGCGAGCAACCAGTGCGACCCCAGGCGCAGCGGGCCGCTGAAAGCGTGACTCACCGAGCGCAGCAGCGCGTGAACGGGCTTGCGCGCGGCGTACAGGAACGGCATTGCGATGACGAACCAGACGAGAATCGACAGAGCGACGTTGTCGGGCCAGATCATCCACCACACTTGCGAGCTTGCCATGGGACCTCCCTAGCGGCCTCGCGGGCCGAGTCCAAAGCACAACGTTATACGATAGTGCACAGAGGTGCCCGGCGCCACCGCAATGCGCTCGCGTCGGGGACTATTTCTCGCCGCAGTGCGGCGAAAAACGTCAATATTCCGTGGAATCAGCAACCTGTCGCTTGGAGGCGACAGGAGCGCGTCGTCAGCGCCCAGAGCGGTGGGCCGCAAAGCGCGGATACACCTTCTTGACGTTGCCGCTGAACATCTTGTCCTTGTCAGCCCTGCTCACCCAGTCGATCTTGTCGAGGTAGCGCTTGGTGTCGTCGTAGTTGAAACCGGTCTCCGGGTCCACCCCCTTCACCGCGCCGACCATCTCCGAGGCGAAGAGGATGTTGTCGGCGGGAATGACTTTCAGCAGGAGGTCGATCCCCGGCTGGTGGTAGACGCAGGTGTCGAAGAACACATTGTTCATCACCAGCTCCTTCAACGGGGGACGTTTCATGTCCTGCGCGAGGCCCCGGTAGCGGCCCCAGTGGTAAGGCACCGCGCCGCCGCCGTGCGGGATGATGAACTTCAGCGTCGGGAAATCCTTGAACAGATCCGCGGCGATGAACTGCATGAACGCAGTAGTGTCGCCGTTGATGTAGTGCGCGCCGGTGCCGTGGAAACAGGGATTGCAGGAAGCGCTCACGTGCACCATCGCCGGGACTTCGAGCTCGACCATCTTCTCGTAGAGCGGGTACCACCACTTGTCGGTGAGCGGCGGTTCCTTCCAGTAGCCGCCCGAAGGGTCGGGATTCAGGTTGCAGCCGACGAAGCCGAACTCCTTCACGCAGCGCTCGAGCTCCGGGATGCAGTTCGCAGGCGGAACGCCGGGCGACTGCGGCAGCTGGCAGACGCCGACGAAGTTCTCCGGATAGAGCGTGCAGACGCGGTGGATCATCTCGTTGCAGTGTTCAGACCAGTGCCGACTGGTGATTTCGTTGCCGATGTGGTGGCTCATGCCCATGGCGCGCGGCGAGAAGATGGTCATGTCGGTGCCGCGCTCGCGCTGCTGCTTCAGCTGGGCGCCCTCGAGGCTCTGGCGGATTTCGTCGTCGCTGATGCCGAGCGCCCCCTTCGCCGGGGCGTGTTTGGCGTCCTCGAGCGCGGCGATCTGGCGCTTGCGCCACTCCTCGAGCTGCTTGGGAGCGGTCGTGTAGTGGCCGTGGCAATCGATGATCATGTCGCTTTCCTCTCTCGCTCATCCCTTCTGCAATCAGGCAAGGATACCGCGCCGGGCCGATGCGGGCATAATCCGTGGACCGAATTCAAACACGGAGGCCGCAAATGAGCAACGAGCACCGCGAAGTCGTGGTCGTGGACGTGAAGATCCCTTTCCTGTCGATGGTGATCCTGCTGGTCAAGTGGGCGATCGCCGCGATTCCGGCGGTGGTGATCTTGGTAGCCCTCGCGTCGCTCGCCTCGATGTTGATGAGCGGAGTATTCCACTGGAACTGGACAGGCCGTGGTATGGTGTAGGATCATCGCTGTAAGCATGCCGTAAGCCGGCAGCGCTCAGCATGAATGGAAGCGCGGCTGCAGCCGCGCACCATCCGAATCGAAGACAGGAGTCGCAGATGCCGGACTTTTTGCTGTTGCTCAGGCGCTATATCGTATATGTCCCCTTGCTGATCGGGCTCTGCATCGGCATCTTTCCGTTCGTGATCTTCTACTGCACCACGCTGGGCATCGGGCAGATCCTGGACGCGGTCGCACCCGCCAAGCAGTACGGGAAGAAACTCGACAACATGTGGACCATGCTCGGCAAGCCCTACGATTACCTGGTGGGCAGGCTGCTGTAGCGGGCCAGGCCCGGGGCGCTGTTTGCCCTGATGCTTTGGATCAAGGCGGCGCAGTTGCCTTTGCGCGCACCCTTTCGTGGGTCGCCTCAAGCCAGGTGCGGTCCGCTTCGAGATAGCGCTGCAGTTCTCGCCGCGGCTCATCTGTTCAAATTCGCGTCCATACCTGCATGCTGAGCGCAGAGGGTGTCGTCGGCACGCGACACTCGCGCGTGGCGGAGCCGTCCCCTCCCGAGACTTTTCTCACAAACAAGCGAATGCGGCCAGAAAAATCGTCCTTATTGCATAACGGCGTCATATGCCGTCGGCATACCATCCGCGCCGATGACATTCTCGCAGTCCGGCAGCGTTCGTCGGGCCGGCCCGGCAGTAAGGCTCCCCATGAAACGATCGAACATTCTGCTGCTCCTTGCCATGACCACCATGATCCTCGCCGCTTGCACCGGCGGTGGCAGCGGCAATCCCCCCACCTGGTCTAGCTCCATACCACCCACGGACACAACGCCGCCCTCCCCGCCAATCGGCCTTACCGCGGCGCCGGCCGGCGCGACCGCGGCGAGCCTCGCGTGGAGCGCCGCAACCGACAACATGGGCGTGACCGCCTACATCGTCCGCCGCAATGGCACTCAGGTAGCCACCTCTGCCACAACCACCTATATGGATAGCGGCTTGTCGGCCGGAACCACATATACCTACAACGTGGCTGCCCTCGACGCAGCGGGCAATATGTCGTCCAGTTCGCCCAGCGCAAGCGTCACGACCGCGAGCGCGGCCGACACGACGCCGCCTTCCCAGCCCACCGGCCTTGCGGCGGCGGCGGCCGGCTCGAGCGGCGCCAGCCTGTCATGGAGCGCTTCGACAGATAACGTCGGGGTGACTGGTTACATCGTCCGCCGTAACGGCACTCAGGTGGCAACACCCGCCACGACGAGTTTTGTCGATTCGGGTTTGTCCCCCGGAACGACGTACAGCTACGCCGTCGCAGCTCGCGACGCGGCAGGCAACGTCTCGCCTAATTCGACGAGCGTGAGCGTCACGACCGCTAGCGTAGCCGATACCACGCCACCGTCACAGCCTGCCGCGTTTACCGCAGTTCCGGCTGGCTCCACGAACGCCACTCTGTCGTGGAGCGCGTCGACCGACAATGTCAGGGTGACCGGTTACATCGTCCGCCGCAATGGGACGCAGATAGCAACGCTCACCGCGACAAATTATGCCGACACGGGACTGTCTCCGTCGACAAGCTACACCTATACCGTCGCGGCTCGTGACGCGGCAGGCAACGTGTCTATCGCGGCAAGCGCGACCGTTACCACGGCCGCTCCGCCCCCATCCAACAGCGCGAGCCTCGCGTGGGACCCCGTCGCAGCTCCGAACCTCAGTGGATACCGTCTGTATTTCGGCAATGCCACCGGAGCGTACCTTCAGCCCCTGGGCCAGGGCATCAGCGTAGGCAATGTCACCGACTATACCGCACTGGGACTCAGCAGCGCGACCCGATACTACTTCGCCGTTACGGCGACGGATACGCTCGGGAACGAAAGCACCTACTCAAACGAGGTCTTCAAGGACATCCCCTGATTTCGCCTCGGGCACGTCGACGAGAAGGGCAACGTCGTCTATTCGCAGACGCCCCCCCAGCGGACGGCGCTAGAGCCATACAGTCCTGAGACCCGGCCACCCAGCTGGGCGGAAGGCCGCAGCGAGCGTAATGAGTTAAGCTCGCGACCGCATGGACACCCTCACGCACGCGCTTTCGGGGGCGCTGCTTGCGCGCGCTACCGCTCCGAAGGACGCCCCGCCGCACTCGCTGCCGCGCCGCATTGCGGCGGGCTTCTTCGCCTGTGCGGCGCCCGATCTCGACATCGTCGTGAGCCTCGCCGGGCCGGTGGCGTATCTCGCGAACCACCGCGGCGTGACGCATTCGCTCCTCGTGTTGCCGCTGTGGGCGCTGCTCTACTCGTGGCTACTCGCAAAAGTCCTGCGGGAACCGCGCGGCTGGCGCGCCCTGTACGGAGTCGCGGCACTTGGCATCGCCCTGCACATCGCCGGCGACGTCATCACCAGCTACGGCACCATGATCCTGGCGCCGCTCTCCGGCTGGCGTGCCGCCATCGGTACCACCTTCATCATCGACTTGTGGTTCAGTGGCATCATCGTCGCCGGTTTAGCCGCCTCGGCGATCCGGCGCGGCGCGCGCTGGCCGGCGGTCGCGGCGAGCGTGCTGCTCGTCGCCTACGTGGGTTTTCAATACGTGCTCAAGGAAAAGGCCGCCGAGTTCGGCGAGCGCTACGCTCGCGATCACGGGATCAGCGGTGCGACCGTCAACGTGCAGCCGCGGCCGGTCTCGCCTTTCAACTGGACGGTGTTCGTGTCCGACGCCCAAGCCCACCACTTCGCCCACGTCAACCTGAACCGGGCTGAACCGCGTAACTATCGTCCCGGAGACGGCTTCATCGCAATGCTCGACTCCGTCTATGAGCCGCCCTCGATCGCCCGCTGGGAGACGCGAACCCGCTACGGCGAAGGCGCGGTGAAGGCGCTCGCGCAGGAGGCGTGGAATTCGCCGTCGATGGCGGTGTATCGCTGGTTCGCCGAGTTGCCGGCCTTCGAGGCCGCGGGCACGGGCTCGAGCTGCGTGTGGTTCATCGACCTGCGCTTCTACACCCCGGGGCGCTCCACCACGCCGTTCCGCTACGGCGCCTGCCGCGACCGGCCGGATGCGCCGTGGCGGCTGGCGCCGCCGGCCTGACTCAGGACAGCAGCGCCCGCGCTCCCAGCGGAATCAGCACCGCCCCGAGCACGCCGTGCAATCCCATGGCGAGGCTGGCGTAGGCGCCGGCTTCCGGATTCACGCTGAACGCCCTCGAGGTGCCCAGACCGTGGGCGGCGACGCCGATAGCGAAGCCGCGCTGCCACCACTCGCGGCTGCGCACGAAATCCAGGACGAAGGGCGCGAGAACCGCACCGAGGATACCGGTGGTCACGGCGAACACCGCAGTCAGCGTCGGCGAGACGCCGATGCGCTCGGCGATGCCCATGGCGATCGGCGCGGTCACCGACTTCGCGATGAAACCGCCGACGATGGCGGCATCGGCGCCGAGCAGGCGCGCTATCCCCACCGCGACGGCGATGGAGGTCACGCCGCCCGCAAGCAGCGCCGCGATCAGGGGCACAATCCGCCCGCGCATCGCGGCCAGCCCCTTGTAGATCGGCACCGCGAGCGAAACCGTTGCGGTGCCGAGCAGAAAGTGGACGAACTGAGCGCCCTCGAAGTACTTCGGATAAGGCATGTCGATCAGCGTGATCGAGGCGGCGACCAGGACGATCGCGATCAGCACCGGGTTCGCCAGCGGGTGCCGGCCGGCGCGCTCGTAGACGAGGAGCCCCAGCTGGTACGCACCGAGGGTGAGAACGAGCGCGAGGAGCGGATTGCCCGATAGATAGACCCAGATCTCGTGAATGTTGGGAAAGGCGGGAGTCACCAGCGCGTTCATTTGCGCGGACTCCGGGACAGTCCCTTGAGAACCAGCGCGGTGACGGCAATAGTCAGGACGACGCTCGCGACTAGGGCCACGGCAATCGCGGCGGCGTGTGTCTTCAGGTGCGGCCAGAACATCACGATGCCGACCGCGGCGGGAACGAAGAGCAGTCCGAAGTGCTGGCTGAACGCCGTCGCCACATCATCGACAGATGCATTCACGCGTTTTCGCAGAGCGAGAAATCCGATCAGCAGGACCAGACCGATCACCGGACCGGGGATGAGCGGCAGGAGGAAATGCCCGATGAGCTCGCCGATGCCCTGGAACAGCAGGATCTGTACGAGCCCGGAAATCATCCAGTACCGCTGCCCGCGTTCGGCTGCCGGGATGCAGCCGCCCGGTTATCGCCGACGAGCCTGACCGCCTCGAACATCAGCCGCCCGATCCGCCAAAGCGTCAGCAGGCGCGCGCTCCAGGCGAGTGCGAGTCTCGGACGCAACACTGCGATGGCCGTGGCAGCCGCCACGACGAGGTAGGGTCTGGCACGCAGCCATCTCGCCAACGCGATGCCACGGTCGGCAACGACCAACACGCTGCGACACACGCCGATTCCTTCGGAGAGCGCGCCCCGCTGCGCCTCCGCCTCGGCGAGCAGCCGCTCGCGCCTCGCGAGAATCTCGGCAAGCGCGTTCACTCTTCCTCCAGCTTCGCCCGGTCCTTGCGCAACTCGGCGAGCGTCGCCGCGAGCAGGCGCGGGCGCTGCCGCACCGCAGCGCGCAACATCAGCAGGGCGACGACCCCGGCCGCGCCCAGGGCGCCGGCGAGGGAACCGATGGCGAGAAGGCGGTTCGTGTCCCAGAAGAGCACGACGACGAAGAGCACTCCCAGGATGACCGCAAGGCCGAGGCAGAACGCCGCCACCGCCGCGAGCAGCGCGATCCGGGCGAGCAGCGCGCGCTGCTCGTCGATCTCGCTCGCGAAGATCTCGAGACGGTTCTGCAGGAGGGCGAGAAAGGTCCGGGCGAGATCGCGCAGCGAATCGAGCAGGCCCTCGGCGCGCCTGGCTTCCTCTGTCATGGGAATCCCCTAGCGACGGCCGATTAACAGGCCGAGCGCGATTCCCACCAGGGCGGCGATCCCGACTGCCTGCCAGGGCTTGTCGCGCACGTAATCGTCGGCCGCGTGCAGTGCTACGCGCGCCTGCTCTTCGACTTCCGCCCCGAGCGGCCCGAGGCCGGATTTCGCCGATTCCAGCCGATCCTGCATCCTGGCGCGCGCGGCAGCGATCGCCTCCCCGGCTTCGCCGGCGGTGGCGCGCAGCAGTTCCTCGGCATCGGCGATCACCCGCCGAAGATCGTGCGCAAGTTTTTCCGCCGTCGTGACTTCGCCGTCCTGCATGGAGGCCTCTCGGTAAGGGGATGTGCACCGGGGCCGCGCAACGCCCGCCCGACCCCGAGCGCAGACTAGCGGGTTTCAGACCGCGAATCAACCGCACTCGGGCACCACGATGGCCAGCACTCCTTTAAACTGCCGCACGGGAACCGCCATGACACCCACCGAAGCCGCTCCACCCACGCCCGGCGCCACGCACCGGCTCAGGCTCTACTACGAGAAGAACGAGAGCCAGATCGCCGTCCTGTCTTTCGTCTGCGGATTCGTCTTCGACATCCTCACCGCAGACCGCGTCGATTCCTGGTTCACGATCGGCCAGCAGACCGCCTATATCGCGCTGATCATGATGGCCCTGCTGCAGATGTTCCTCGAGGAGGGCGAGCCGCCGTTCGATCCAGCTGCCCTGCCCGCCTTGAAGCGCTGGTATTTCCAGTATCGAACGGCGCTGGTGCACTTCTTCCTGGGAACGCTGCTCAATCTGTATACGATCTTCTTTTTCAAGAGCTCCTCGCTGCTGGTGTCGTTCTCGTTCATGGGCTTCCTGGTGTTGCTCCTCGCAGCCAACGAATCGAAGCGCCTAAAGTCGCGGGGATTGCCGTTCAAGTTCGCCCTGCTCAGCCTGTGTGTGCTGTCTTTCTCCGCTTACGTGGTTCCGGTTTTCGCCGGTTCGATCAGCCTGACGGTGTTTCTGTTGTCGATGGGGATTGGCTGCCTGCCCCTGCTCGGGGCCGGCTGGTGGATCCGGCGGCGCGCGCCCCATCTCTTTGCACGGGCGAGGAGGCAAGTGCTCGTGCCTGCGGGCTGTGTCCTGGCAGGGTTTCTGGTTTTTTATTTTTTCAGGCTGATTCCTCCCGTGCCGCTGTCGATTCGGTTCATCGGCGTCTATCACGCGGTGGAAAGGAACGAAGACCTCTACCGGCTGAGCCACGAGAGGCCGCTGTGGCGCTTCTGGCAGAACGGCGACCAGGATTTCCTCGCCCGCCCGGACGACAGGGTCTACGTCTTCTTCCGGATTTTCTCGCCCACCCGCTTTTCGGACCAAGTGCTGATGCGCTGGTACTGGAAGGACGGTGCGCGCGGCTGGACGCTGCAAGACTCCATTCCCATCAAGATCGTCGGCGGACGCGAGCAGGGCTTCCGCGGTTACGGCTTCAAGTCGAAATACCAGCCCGGGGAGTGGAAGGTGCAGGTCGAAACCACCGACAGCCGCGAAATCGGCCGCGTGTACTTCGATCTCGAGCTCGGGCCCGAGGCGCCACGCAGGTTCGACATCGACATCGAATAGCGCCCGCCCATGCCCCGCAGGAGCGCCGGCCCCACGCCCGTCGCCCGCGCTGCTGCACCGCCGTCGCGCAGGCCGCGCCGCGCCGGCAGGCGTGCAGGCGTGCGTGCGCTGCGGCGCCGCCTCCGGCGCGCCCTCCAGGCGATGCCGGTCGCGCCGCTTCCGCTGCAGATCCTGGCCGGCGCGGCGTTGCTGCTGGCGCTCTTCTTTGCCGTCAACTGGGTGGTGCAGGTGGCGCGCAAGCCGGCCGAGATGTTCTTCCCGCTGAGCGGGGCGCTCAACAAGCCGCCGGCGGAAACCTGGCTGCGCTACGGCTGGCTGTTCCGCGAGCATTCCACGGCGACCATCACGCCCGAACTGCTGGCGGCGCTCGCGCAGATGGAAGCCGCAGGCAACCCGGTTGCACGCACCTACTGGCGCTGGCGCTGGACCTCGCAGCCGTTCGAACTGTACCGTCCTGCGTCGAGCGCAGTGGGCATGTACCAGATCACCGACGCGGCGTTCCACGAGGCTAAGCGCTACTGCATCCACGACCACGCCGTCGCCGAGGACGGTCCCTGGCAGGATCTGCGATCGTGCTGGTTCAACCGCCTGTACACGCGCGTAATTCCCAGCCACGCCATCGAGATGACCGCGGCCCTCCTCGACCGGGGCGTCGCGAATGCGCTTGCGCGCCTGGGCATCGCCGCGGCCACGCTGCAGCAGAAGCAGGATCTCGCCGCAGTCATCCACCTCTGCGGCCGCGGAGCGGGCGACGCCTATGCGAGACGCGGCTTCCGTATTGCAGCCGGCCAGCGTTGCGGGGACCACGACGTTTCCCGCTATCTCTCGCAGCTCGACACGACAAGAGCGCAGTTCGGGCGGATGGCGGCTGCGGAAGAGAACCGAGATTCTTGCGGCATAATGGGCGCATTGCGAGAACCCTGACCCGTAGGTTTTCAAGGAAGTTGCATGAAGAGAGTGCTCGTCGCAGTCGCGGTTCTGGGCGCGGTTTCATCGACCGCCGTCGGTCAGGCCAGAGACGAGCCTCTCGCAACCCGACCCGGGCTGGAACTGGGCCTGCAGGCCGCGCACTACCAGTACGAGGAGCCGGGCTTCATGAAGCTGTCCGGCAACCGTGGTGGCATCACCGGCGCCTACACTTTCACCAGCCCACAGCGCGTCTTCTCCCGCATCGACATTCGTGGATCTTACGGACGCTTGAAATTCCAAGGTGCATCGGGCACCTCGGCGAACATACCCGACCTCATCGTCGAGTCGCGCGCGGTCGCCGGAATCGATTTTCCCGTGAACGAGCACCTCTGGTTGTCGCCGTACGCCGGGTTCGGCCTGCGCTATCTCTACGACGATCTGCGGGGCTACAACACCGCGAACGTGGCGGTCGGCTACCGCCGGGAGTCGACCTACGCGTATGCCCCGCTCGGAGTCGCGGTACGCGTGCGCCTCGGCGAGCACCGGGTGCTCGTGCCTTCGCTCGAGGCTGATGCGTTCATCAGGGGCAAACAAACGACGCGCCTATCTGACCTGGGCACGGGCACGAGCGACGTCATGAACGGCCAGAACCGCGGGCGGGGTTATCGCGGCAGCCTCATGCTCGAGCAGGACCGCTGGGCGATCGGCGCGTGGATGCACTACTGGCGCGTCCGCGACTCGGATGCGCAGGCTGGCGGCGTATACGTGCCTGAAAACCGGACGCGCGAATCCGGACTGGAAATCCGCTACCGTTTCTGACGCCCTGAGACCGGGCCGCGGCTGCGCGGACGCCAGCGACCTCCCAGCACCTTCTCGGCCCAGAACAGCGCCGACAGCGTCTTCGCATCGGTGATCCTCCCTTCGCGCACCCAGTCGAGCGCAGCGGCGAGCGGCAGGGTGAACACCTCCAGGAATTCCTCGTCGTCGAGCTTCGCCCCAACGTGGTCTAAGCCGCGCGCGAGGTAGATCTCGATGCGCTCGTCGGAATAACCGATGGCGATGTGTATGGTGGACAGGTGCCGCCAGCGGCGCGCAGTGTAGCCGGTCTCCTCCTTCAGCTCGCGCTGCGCCGTGACCAGCGGGCTCTCGCCGGGATCGATCTTGCCGGCGGGCACCTCGATCATGTCGCGCGCCAGCGGATAGCGGTACTGGCGCTCCATCACCAGTTCCCCCGAATCGGTCACCGCGAGGATCGCAACCGCGCCGGGATGCCGGATGTATTCGCGCACGGCACAGCCGCCGTCGGGCAGGCGCACCGTGTCCTTTTCCACCTTGAGCAGCACACCGTCGAAAACGCGCGCGCCGCGGATTCGCGTCTCGGCGAGGCTCCTGCGGCGCGCCCCGCGCCTCCCCTTCTTCACAGGCCCTTGATGGAATACAGGCAGAGCTGCATGAGCGGCTGCGGGAGGATGCCGAGGACGAGCACGGCCAGCCCGTTCGTCGAGAGAAGGACGCACATATCGAGCTTGGGCGCGATCGCGGCCGTGTCCTGAGGCTCGTCGAAATACATGAACTTGACCACCCGCAGGTAGTAGAAGGCACCGACGAGCGAGAAGCCCACCGCGACCAGCGCGAGCCACAGGTGCCCCGCGGCGATAACCGCCTGTAACACCGAGAGCTTGGCGTAGAAGCCCACCAGGGGCGGCACGCCGGCGAGCGAGAACATCACGAGCAGCATGATGAACGCGAACCACGGGCTGCGCGTGTTGAGGCCCTTGAAATCCTCGATGCGCTCGGCCTCGAACCCGCCGCGCGACAGCAGCACCACCATGCCAAAGGCGCCCAGGCTCATGAGCACGTAGACGACCGCGTAGAACATCGCCGAACTCCAGGCGTCGGCTGCCGAGAGCAGGTTCCCGTTCACCACGCCCGAGAGCAGGCCGAGCAGCATGAAGCCCATGTGCGAGATGGTCGAATACGCCAGCATGCGCTTGATGTTCGACTGCGCTATTGCCGCGAGGTTGCCGATCGCCATCGACAGCACCGCGAGAATGATGAGCATGTCCTGCCACCCGCTCGGAAACTGCGGCGTGTCGCCGGACAGCGGCTGCAGCGCGCCCGCCAGCAACCGCATCGCCATTGCGAAAGCCGCGAGCTTCGGCGCGGAGCCGATGAAG
>JBGQFD010000082.1:0-16817 GCA_041496705.1 Gammaproteobacteria bacterium
AGACGCCGATCGGCGACGACGACGACTCGCACCTCGGCGATTTCATCGAGGATCAGGCGACGCTCGCGCCGAACGACGCCGCGATGTACGCGTCCCTGCGCGAGGTCACCAAGGACGTGTTGGATTCGCTCACGCCGCGCGAGGCGAAGGTGCTGCGCATGCGCTTCGGTATCGAGATGAACACCGATCACACGCTGGAGGAAGTCGGCAAACAGTTCGATGTCACGCGCGAACGGATACGCCAGATCGAGGCCAAGGCGCTGAGGAAGCTCCGCCACCCGTCGCGCTCGGAGCGGCTGAAGAGTTTCCTCGACAACAACTGACCAGGTTTGCGGGCCTGTAGCTCAGCTGGTTAGAGCAGAGGACTCATAATCCTTTGGTCCCTGGTTCGAATCCAGGCGGGCCCACTCATGATTGACATGGAGTCTTGGAGGAGGGAATGGTGAAGCGCTTGCTGGCGGCCTTTGTGGGAGCATTGCTGGTGACGGCCGCCCACGCCGCGACGATGGAAGACGAGGTGAAGGCCGTGTTCGACAGGTACGTGGCCTTCCAGAACGCACACGACCTGAAGGCGATGCGGGGCCTGCTGAACGACGCACCGGATTTCCTGTGGATTTCGCGGGGCAGCCCCATCTGGGGCCGCGAGGCTGCGCTGAAGAGCCTTGAAGAGCGCTACAAGGGGACCTGGCATATCGACGTCGACCGCAAGGAAGTGCGCGTAATCTCGGTGAGCCGGCGCGTGTCGCAGGTGTTCGCGCAGACGCAGCTTACCGTCGGTGAGTCCGGTGCGGAGCCCGCCAAGAACCGTCTCTACATCAACATGGTCATGGTCAAGAAACCCGAGGGCTGGCGGATCACCAGCATCCTGCCGATCCTCGTTCCCCCGCAATAACGCAAGCTAAGGAGGCGGTATGCATATGCGCGTAGTCGTACTGGCTGCACTTTTTTGCGTGTCCGGCGGTGCGGCGGCGCAGGCATGGCCGGCGAAGCCTATTCGCTACATCGTCCCGTTTCCTCCGGCGGGAGCGACCGACATCACCGCGCGCATCGTCGCGGACAAGATATCGGGACCGCTGGGACAGGCGGTGGTGGTGGAGAACCGGCCCGGTGCCGCGGGCAACGTCGGCACCGAAATGGTGGTGAAGGCGACAGCCGACGGCTACACCATCCTGCAGGCGACGGTGGCGCAGTCGATAAGCGAGACGCTGTACACCAAGCTCAGTTTCAGCTTCGAGCGGGACCTAGCGCCGGCGGCGATGGTTGCGCTCGTGCCTAACGTCATGATCGTTCATCCGGACGTGCCGGCGAAGACGGTGCAGGAGTTCATCGCGCTCGCAAAATCGAGACCCGGGAAGATCAACTTCGCGTCCTCGGGAAGCGGCACCTCGATCCACATGTCGGCGGAGATGTTCAAGATGATGACCGGCGTGGACATCGTGCACATTCCCTACAAGGGCAGCGGCCCGGCGCTCACCGACCTGCTGGGCGGGCAGGTGTCGGTGATGTTCGACAATCTGACTTCCTCGATCGGCTATATCAAGACAGGCAAGCTGCGTGCGCTGGCCGTGACCACCGCGAAGCGCTACCCGGAGCTGCCCAACGTGCCGACGATCAGCGAGTCCGGGGTCCCCGGCTACGAGGCGAGCGCGTGGTTCGGAATCGTAGTACCCAAGGCGACCTCCCGGGAAATAATCAGCCGCATCAATTCCGAGGTCAACAAGGCGATCGCGCTTCCGGACATGCGGGAGAAGCTCGCGCAGCAGGGCGCGGAAGCCACACCGCTCACGCCGGAGCAGTTCGGCGCCTTCATCCACAACGAGGTCGTGAAGTGGGCGAAGGTCGTCAAGGCCTCCGGAGCGAAAGTGGAGTGAGTTCTGGCCCCAAGCTGAACGGGTCGGCGATCGCTTTGAGCCTCGTGCTCATGCACGCCGTCGCGCTTGGCCAGTCTCCGGTCGAGGAAAGGCGAGCGCCGGCGAATAGCCTCTTCGACGCCCAGCAGCGAGTCGAATTTTCCCGCAAAGCCGCGGAGCAGGCCGATTCCGGGCTGAGGGATGCCGAACGGGACCTGCGGCTGGCCAATGCCGGGATCGAATCGGCGCAGCAGCAAGTCCAGCGCGCCAGGGCGCGAGCGGAGCAATCCAGGAAAAACCTGGCGCAGGCGCGGGCCAGGGCCGTAGAGGCGCGTTCCCTCCACGAACGCGAATCCGCTCAATACGACCGGCTGCGCCGCGGCGCACCCTGAACCGCGCTTTAGGCGAGAGCGTCGACGCAGTTGATATCGCGATGAATGGCATGTCCAATTCTTCGACTCTGCTGACCCTGGGACTTGCGGCTGCGCTCGCGGCTCCGGCGTTCCCGCAGGAGCCGACAAGCGCCGGTCCGGCGCGGATCGTCACCAAGACGCTGGTTGCCCAGGAAGCGCAGAAAGAGTGTTTCTCCCTCAACGACCGCCAGAGGCTCGCCTACAAGTTTCGCGCCGACGGGCTGCTCGATTTCAAGCTCTCGCACCGGGAGGAGAACGAGGTCATCGATGTCAGGCGCGACCGCGCCGACAGCGCCGCGGGCAGCTTCGTGCCGCGGAAGACCGCGGATCATTGCCTGGTCTGGACCAACACCGGCAAGCGGGCGGTCACGCTGCGCTACGAGTTTCAGCGCGGCCCGCGTTGATCGCGAGGCCGGGGGCCCGGGCGCGTCGATGCTGTTGAGCGGAAATACGGGGGCAGCGCGAATCGCCCCGACGGTCGCCATGACGGTGGTGGTGCAGGCGCTGACGGCGCTCGCGCTGGCAGTGCCCACCGTCCTCGCTCCCGTGGCCGCCCCGGACCTCGGAATCGCGCCTGCCAGTGTCGGCAACTGGGTTGGCTTTTCTTACATGGTGGCCATGTTCGCGGGACTGGTGAGCGGCACGCTGGTCGGGCGCTGGGGTCCGGTGCGGGTATTCGAGGCGGCGGTGCTCTGCGTCGCTGCCGGCCTCGCCATCGGGTCCGGCGCGACTCTCGGCGCAGCGGTGCTCTGCGGCGTGCTGCTCGGCATCGCTCACGGCTTCGTCAACCCGGCGAGCTCGACCATCCTTGCGGCCGCTGCGCCGCCGCGCATGCGTGCCATGATTTTTTCCATCAAGCAGACGGGCGTCCCGCTGGGCGCGGCGCTGGCGGGCGCGCTGGTGCCGGCACTGCTCCTGCATGCGAGCTGGCAGCTCGCCGTTCTCCTGCTCGCCGCCGCGAGCGCCGCGCTGATCGCCGTCGTGGCGCCGTTCCGCCCTGCCTACGACCGCGACCGGAAACCCGGCGAGCGACTGCGCGTGCGCGGGCTGGCGGCGCCTATTGCGGAAGTCTGGCGCAACCGTCAGGTGCTGGACCTGGCGCTGACCTCGGGCGTTTTTTCCTCGGTGCAGATGAGCTTCGGCACGTATCTGGTCTCGTACCTGAAGCTGGGGCTGGGCTACTCGCTGGTCGCCGCCGGGCTGATATTTTCGGCGGCGCAACTCGCCGGGGTGGCGGGACGGATCGTCTGGGGCGCAGTCGCCGACCACTGGCTTGCGCCCAGGCTCGTGCTTGCGCTCCTCGGTCTGGTCATGGCGGCCTGCGGCGCGGCTGCCGCCCTGTTTTCTACGGGCTGGCCGCTCGCAGGAATACTGCTGGTGTGCGTAGTGTACGGAGCGACGGCGGTCGGCTGGAACGGCGTGTTTCTCGCCGAGGTGGCGCGGCTTGCGCCGGAGGGCAGGGTAGCCATCGTCACGGGTGGCACGCAGTTCTTCACGTTTGCAGGCGTGCTGCTCGGGCCGCCGGTGTTCGGCGCGATCGTCTCGGCAAGCGGGCACTACGGCTCGGGTTTCATCTTCCTCGCGATCCTGCCGCTCGCGACCGGCCTGGGGCTGTTCGCGCGGCGCCGGGCAGGGAGGGTGCGGGAGCGCGAATGAAGCCGGACGCGGTGGTCCTGCTGCACGGGGCCTGGATGAACCAGCTGGTGATGGCGTACCTGGCGCATGCATTGCAGCGGGAAGGCTTCGCGGCGCGGGCGCTGACCTACAGCACCCTCAGCGAGAACCTCGAGGATCATCTCGCGCGGCTCAGGGCGCGCATAGCGGCGCTCGATGCACCGCGCGTGCACCTGGTCGGTCACAGCCTCGGCGGCATGATCGCCCTGCGCTACCTGCAGCGCCAACCCGACGCGCGGGTGCGCCGCATCGTGCTGCTCGGTGCCCCGGTTGCAGGTTGCCGGGCGGCGGCGGCGCTCTCACTGCGGTCCGGTGGAAAATTCCTGCTCGGCCACAGCCTGGCGGTGTGGCGCAAGCCCATCGACGTTTCGCTCCCCGCCGACGTGGAAGTCGGCGTCATCGCCGGGACGCGCTCGTTCGGATTGGGTCGGATGCTGGTGCGCCTGCCTCCGCCCAACGACGGCGTGGTCTGCGTGGACGAGACGAGGCTGCCCACGATGCGCGATCATCTGGTTCTTCCGCTGGCGCACTCCGAGATGCTGGTTTCGCCGCGCGCGGCGCGCCAGACCGTGGCGTTCCTGAGGACGGGGGCGTTTCAACGGTGAGGCGGCTCGCCGCGTGGGGTGCACTCTTCCTCGTGTCCGGCTGCGGCACGATCGACTACTACACGCAGGCGGTGCGCGGGCACGTGGAGATCATGCGCCTCGCCGAACCCATCGACGAGCGGCTGCGCCAGCCGGACACGCCCGAGCCCTTGCGCGCGAAATTGACTCGTGTGCTCGCGATCCGCGAGTTCGCCAGTCGCGAGCTCCAGCTTCCCGACAACGGCAGCTACAAGCGCTACGCCGATCTCGGCCGGCCGTTCGTTCTGTGGAATGTCTTCGCCGCGCCGGAATTCTCAGTTAAGCCGGTGGAATCCTGTTTTCTTTTCGCCGGCTGCGTCAGCTACCGCGGCTTCTACTCGGAGGAGCGCGCGAAGCAGCATGCCGACGAACTCGCCGCCGAAGGCTACGACACCTACGTCGTCGGCGTGTCGGCGTATTCGACGCTCGGCTGGTTCGACGACCCGGTGCTGTCCACCTTCCTCCAGTATTCCGAGACCGAGGTGGCGCGGACCGTGTTTCACGAGCTCGCCCATCAGGTCCTGTACCTCAAGGGCGACACGATGTTCAACGAATCCTTTGCGACGGCCGTGGAAGAGGAGGGCGCGCGCCGCTGGCTCGAGCGCGAAGGCACGCCGGCGCTGCACGCGGCCAATGCGGAGGCGCGGCGCAGGCGCGCACAATTCGTCGCGCTGGTGCTCGAGTACCGGGTGCGCCTGACGGTGCACTATCAGGCGCCCCTGGCTGCGGAGGAAAAACGCGCCGGCAAGCAGCGCCTGCTTGCCGGGATGCTGGAGGAGTACCAGGGGCTCAAGGCCTCGTGGGGAGGCTTTTCCGGCTACGACCGGCTGTTCGCCCGTGGGGTCAACAATGCCTTGCTTGCCTCGGTAGCGAGTTACACCGAGCTGGTTCCGGCTTTTCGCTCGCTGCTGGCGCAGCGTCAAGGCGATCTGGGCGCCTTCTATTCCGCCGCCCGGGACTTGGCGAAACTGGAAAAGCCCGAGCGCGACGCGCGCCTCGCGGCCCCGGCGAAAAGCACTAACTGAGCGGCAGCATCACGTGTTTCCTGTACGCCGGGCGCTGCTGTAGCCGCCGGTAATACGCCTCGACCTTTGCCAAGTTGGGATGTTTCACGTTCAGCGCGTACCAGCGGTAGACGAACGCGCCAAGTGGAATATCCCCCATCGAAAAGGACCCGCCCGCGACGTAGTCGCGCCCTTCCAGGCTATGCTCGAGCACCTGAAACGCCTGCGCCGCTTTTTCCGCCTCGGCTTCGATGGTCGCGTGGTTGCGCCTCTCCGGTGCAGTGCGAACGAGGCCCCAAAAAACCGGAGTGATCGCCGGCGCGACCGTGCTCGTTGTCCAGTCCATCCAGCGGTCGGCATCGGCGCGCTGCCGCGGATCGCCCGGGTAGAGCGTGCCCGCGCCGTGCTTCGCCGAGAGATAGCGCACGATGGCGTTGGACTCCCACAGCACGAAGCCGTCGTCCTCAATCGTCGGCACGCGACCGTTCGGGTTCATCTTGCGGTAAAACGGTTCGTTCACCACGCCGAACTGCAGACCGGCGTCGATCCGCTCGTACGGAACCTCGAGTTCCTCGAGTGTCCACAACACCTTCTGGACGTTGATCGAGTTGATCCTGCCCCAGAGCTTCAGCATCGTGGGTCGCTCCCGGAAACCGCAAAATCCAGCCGCGGACTTGCCTAGCGCCTCACCCGCTTCTTCGCCTTGCCGGTGCGCCGCGGCGCCCGCTTCGCTCCGCTGCGCGCAGCCTTCGCCGCGCCGGCGGCCTTGGCCGCCACCGCCTCGACCTCGACGAGGAACTCCGGCTTGGCGAGCGCGGAAATGATGACCGAGGTCGACGCCGGACGGTGGCCGTCGAGAAAGCCCGCGCGCACCTGCGCGAAGCGCGGAAAATTCTCGTAGCGGGTGAGAAACGAGCTGATCTTGACGATGTCGCGGATGCCCATGCCGGCGCCGGCGAGGACCGCTTTGATGTTCGTCCACACCACTTCGGTCTGCTCCTCGATGGTCGATGGAATGCTGCCGTCGGGCCGCACGGGAATCTGGCCGGCGACGTACAGCCAGCGGGCATTGGGCGGTATTTCCACACCGTGCGAATAGCTTCCGTTGGGAGCAGCGGTGGATTCCGGATTGAAGAACCTGGGCATGCGAATCTCTCCTGGTAAAGCGCCGGAGTGGCGCGGCGTGCACGGCTATTCTATCCAACTCGTTGCGCTCGTGTCGGTACCGGCTCGGGTATCATGCGGCGGACGGATCGAATGCGATGACACCGAATCGGTTTCTCCTGTGCACCGCGCTCGCCTGCTGCGCGATCCTTCTCGCCGGCTGCGCGCTGTTCGAGGAGATCTACAAGGTGCAGGAAATCGAAAACTGGGCGAGGGACACCGAGTTGCAGGCAGAGTCCGGCCGGATACGCTGGTCGCAGTACTACGCCCAGTACCTGGACAAGGTCGCGGCGGTTCCCGCTTCGGACCAGGGCTGGGTCAGCGAGCGCCTGGGGATACTGATGACGGCGGCGCGCCTCTACGAGGAAGGGCGGCTCGACAAGGCCGCATTCGATTCGATCCGGGGCATCGTCCGCACCTACAGAAAGATCGACGATCCTGCCGCCAATACCCTGGCCCGCGCGGCGCTGGTCGGGGCCTTGAGGGAGAGGGAAAACAACGCAGCTCCCGCGCCGAGCCGGTAACCGGCCCGCGCTTCAGAATCCGACCGCGAGGCTGTCGCGCCGCGGATCGGCGGCGCACAGGTAGCCGTCGGCGAGCCGGTGCGCAATCTGGGCGCAGCCGAACGCGTTGTAGTCCTCGGGAAGCTTCATCACGCGGTGGCCCCGCGCGGCGAGGTCCGCAATCGTCGCCTCGGGCCACTCGTCCTCGAAGGTCACGTCCATGCCCTGAACGACGCGAAAGCGCGGCCCGTCGATCGCGCCCTGCGGTCCCAGAGCGTAATCGGCCATGCGCACCATCATCTGGGTGTGGCCCTGCGGCTGCATGCTGCCGCCCATCAAGCCGAAGCTCATGACGGGCGCACCGTTACGGGTGACGAACCCCGGGATGATGGTGTGGAAAGGACGTTTTCCCGGCGCTACCTGATTGGGATGTGCGTCGGTGAGAAGGAAGCCCGAGCCGCGGTTCTGCAGGCTGATCCCGGTACCGGGGACGACCACGCCAGAGCCGAAGCCCATGAAATTGGACTGGATCATCGACACCATCATGCCGCTCGCGTCCGCCGCGGTGAGGTACACCGTGCCGCCCTTGGGTGGGGAGCCCGCGCCGAAGTTCTGCGCGCGCTTCATGTCGATGAGCTTGGCGCGCAAAGCGAGGTAGTCGGGATCGAGAAGCTGATTCGGCTTCACCTGCATCGCCTTTGGGTCCCCGACGAAGCGATACGCGTCGGCAAACGCGAGCTTTACCGCCTCGATTTGCAGGTGCACGCTGTCGGGCGAATCGAGCGGGTGATCGGCGACGTCGAAGTTCGAAAGAATGCCGAGGGCCATCAAGCACACGATGCCCTGTCCGTTCGGCGGGATCTCGTGCACGGTGAGTCCGCGGTAGGCATGGCTGATCGTGCCCACCCAGTCGTTTACGTGCGTGGCGAGATCGGCGCGGGTCATCGCTCCACCGTTTGCCTTGGCGTGCGCCTCGATCTTTTCGGCGAGTTCCCCGCGGTAGAACGATTCACCATGGGTAGCGGCGATTTTCTCCAGCGTCGTTGCCTGGTCCGGGAAGCGGAAAATCTCGCCTGCGCGTGGCGCGCGGCCCTCGCGCAGGAACGCCTCGGCGAAGCCGGGCTGGGCGCGCAGCTCGGGTACCTGCGGGTCCCAGCGCTCGGCGACGAAGGGCGAAACCGGAAATCCGCCGGCCGCGTACTCGATCGCAGGCTCGAAGAGTTTCGCGAAGGGAAGCATGCCAAATTTCTTCGACAGCTCCACCCAGGCCGAAACGCAGCCGGGAACGGAAACGCTGTTCCAGCCGCGCACCGGCACGGTCTTGTGTCCTTTGAAGTATTCCGGTGTCCACGCCATCGGCGAGCGTCCGGAGGCGTTCAGGCCGTGCAGTTGCTTTCCGTCCCAGATGATAACGAAGGCGTCGCTGCCGATGCCGTTCGAGATCGGCTCGACTACGGTGAGCGTGATCGCGGCGGCGAGCGCCGCATCGACCGCGTTGCCGCCTGCAAGCAGCATGCGCAGGCCGGCCTGCGCGGCGAGCGGCTGGGACGTGGCGACGACGTTTCTCGCCAGCGTCGGCCGGCGCCGCGTCGGATAGGGCGTGTCGCATTCGACGGGTTTTGCGATGCGCTGGAGCATTATTCGCCTGCCAATCTAGGTTTTTGCCGTGGCCGAGAGCGCATTATCTATGTCCCACAGGATGTCGTCGAGCGTCTCCAGCCCGACCGAGATGCGGATCATGTCGGGGGTGACGCCGGCCTTGGCCTGCTCCTCCTCCGACATCTGCCGGTGCGTGGTGGAGGCGGGATGGATGATCAGGGTCTTAGCGTCTCCGATGTTGGCGAGATGGCTCATGAAGGTCGCGGCCTCGATGAACTTCTCGCCGGCCCCCGCGCTGCCCTTCACCCCGAAATTCAGAAGCCCGCTCGCTCCCTTGGGTAGATACTTCCGCGCGAGCGCGTGATACTTGTTGTCGGGCAATCCCGGGTAGTTCACCCAGGACACCTTGGGATGGCTCTGCAGGAATTTCGCGACCGCGAGCGTGTTCGTGCAATGACGTTCCATCCTGACGGGCAGCGTTTCCAGCCCCTGCAGCAGCATCCAGGAATTGAAGGGCGAGAGCGCCGGGCCGAAGGTGCGCAGCGTCTCCATGCGTGCGCGCATGGTGTAGCCGAAATCGCCGAAGGTCTCGTAGAAGCGCACCCCGTGATAGCCGCGCGAGGGCTCGGTCATGCCGGGAAAATTGCCGTTGTCCCAGGGAAACTTGCCCGACTCGACGATGATCCCGCCCATGGTGGTGCCGTGGCCGCCGATGTACTTGGTGGCCGAGTGTACGACGATGTCCGCGCCCCATTCGAACGGGCGGCACAGGTACGGCGAGGGCACGGTGTTGTCGATCATGAACGGCACGCCCGCTTCGCGCGCGATCTTCGCGACCGCCTCGATGTCGACGATGTTGATGAGCGGGTTTCCCAGCGTCTCGGCGTAGACGAGCTTGGTCTTGCCGGTGATGGCCTTGCGAAAGTTCTCCGGGTCGTCGGGATCGACGAAGCTGGTCGTGATGCCGAGCTTGGCGAGGTTCACCGCGAGCAGGGTGTAGGTGCCGCCGTAGAGCGTCGCGGCCGAAACGATGTGGTCGCCCGCTTCGCACAGCGTGAGGATCGCCGTCATCTCGGCGGCCTGCCCTGAGGCCGTGGCCACCGCGGCGCGCCCGCCTTCGAGCGCGGCGACGCGCTCCTCGAACACCGCGGTGGTCGGGTTGGAGAGCCGCGTGTAGACGTTGCCGAAGGTCTGCAGGTTGAAGAGACTGGCCGCGTGCTCGGCCGAGTCGAACACGTAGGAGGTGGTCTGGTACAAGGGCACCGCGCGCGAGCCCGTCGCCGCGTCGGGGATCTGCCCGGCGTGCAGCGCGAGGGTCTCGATGCCGAATTTGCGGTCAGCCATGAATTGGATGGATTTGCAGGTGAAAATCCGCGCCAGACTCGGGTTTCGGGCTAGTAGTGTGCGTTTGCCTGAACCCCTAGCGCGGCGGGAACGCACTGCCGACGCATTGCCTGTACCACCGGACGAAATGAAATATAACACGGTGCGCCCGGCGGAACCCGTGCCGGCTGTCTCGGGAAGGGTCGTGGCCGTCATTTGCCACTGACGGGACGTCTTGCAGGAATCCAACATACGCACGGGTTTCCAGGGACCGCTCGATCGTCCCGCCGGTGTCCACGCTGCCCGCGCGCGTCGGGCTGAAAATCCATCCGCCGGTTTTCTGGACGGCCTGATGGAGCATCGGCGGGCGGTCTCGCAGTCCTACTGCTGTCGGGGAAACCACTACAAGCAGGTCGGGCTTCACCCGACAAATCCGGCTGAAGACCCTCCTGAATATCTTGTCAGGTCCCCGGATAAGGACTATAAGAGCAACTAGTTACGACGCAGAAGTGTACGGCCGCAGCAGAGGGACCGATACGTCGGTGGCTTATTTTTTCGCGGCGATATACATAACCGCTTCCGAGCACGTTTCCGGGACTCGCCGAAGCCGCGAATATTTGCGGGCTGCGTCAGCGACCCGCCGCCGGTGAGCCCTTCCCCATGCCTAAACAAGCAGGCAGGTTCCGGGCGGTCGTAACGAGCCTCCCCCGGACCTTGCGGGCTGACGCGAGACTTGGAGCGGAGTGACGTGGCCGAGTTGCTAAAGGTATTGGTGGTCGAAGACAACGTGCTGGACGCCGAACTAGTCCTGCGCGAGCTGAAGGATGGGGGCCTCGACTGCCGCGGCCGCCGGGTCGATACTGAAGCCGATTTTCGGCGCGAACTTGACGAGTTCCAGCCCCACGTCATCCTGTCGGATTTTTCCATGCCGCGGTTTAATGGGAGGTCGGCGCTTGCGATCGCACGTAAATCCCACGCCGACATTCCGTTCATCTTTATCTCAGGCACGATCGGAGAGGATGTTGCGGTGGAGGCGATCAAGGCGGGGGCCAATGACTATGTGATGAAGGGCAATCTCGTGCGGCTTGTGCCAACGGTCAGGCGCGAGCTGCGCGAAGCCGAGGTGCGCCGGGCGCGCGGCGTTGCCGAAAAAGCATTGCGGGAGAGCGAGGTCAAGTTCCGCGAGCTGATCGAGCAGGCGTCCGACGGCATCTTCGTCACCGACCCGGAAGGCAAATTGAAGCTCGTCAACCCGCGCTTCTGCGAGATGCTGGGGTACGGGGAGGAGGAGCTGCTGCGGCTCAATATTGAGGATACCCACGTCGACGCCGACAAAGCGTTGCTCGCGCAGCGCCTTGCGAGTCTTGGCGAGGTCAAGAGACGTATGTTCGAGCGCATGATGCGGCGCAAGGACGGCACGCTGTTTCCGGTCGAAATCTCGATCCGCCGGCTCAGCACTGGCTTGAACCAGGGCATCGTGCGCGATATTACCGCGCGGAAAGAGTCCGAGCGAGCCTTGCGGGAGAGCGAGGTCAAATTCCGCGAGCTGATCGAGCAGGCCTCCGACGGCATTTTCGCCACCGACCAACACGGCAACTTCCTCCTCGCGAATCCCGCGTATTGCCAGATGCTGGGCTACAGCGAGAAAGAGCTGGGTCAGCTCAACGTCGCCATAACCTTCCTCGAGGACGAAAGAGGGGCTTTCCCCGAGCAAGTCGCGAAACTGAAGGAAACGGGAAGCCGACTGCTGGAGCGGACGATGAGGCGCAAAGACGGTAGCTCCTTTCCTGCCGAGGTGAGCGTCCGGATACTCAGCGGCGGCGCGCACCAGGGAATGGTGCGGGACATTACCGAGCGCAGACGCGCGGCGGAGACATTGCGCGAAAGCGAGAGGCGTCTCAGCTCGATGCTGGGTAACGTCGAGCTGATCTCAGTGATGCTCGATCGCGAAGCGCGGATCACTTATTGCAACGATTACCTGCTGCGGTTGACGGGATGGAAGCGCGAGGAAGTGCTCGGCCGGGACTGGTTCGAGGCCTTCATTCCGCCCAACTTGAACGAGGTGAAAGCCGTCTTTGCAAAGTTGATTGCCGACCTACCGGAAGCATGGCATCACGAGAACGAAATCCTCACCCGGTCCGGCGCGAGGCGGCTCATCCGCTGGAACAACTCGGTGCTGCGCTCGATCGAAGGCGAGGTGATCGGCACGGCAAGCATCGGCGAAGACATCACCGAGCAGAAGCAGGCGGAGATCCGGATCCTCGGCCTGAACCGCGTCTACGCGGTGCTGAGCGGCATCAACGCGCTTATTGTCCGAGCGAAGGACCGGCAAGAGCTGCTCCGCGAGGCGTGCCGGATCGCGGTGGAAGCCGGCCAGTTCGTCATGGCCTGGATCGGCCTGGTGGACAAGGAAGCGAAGCTGATCCGCATGGCCGCGTCGGCAGGCGCGGTGAGCGATTTTTTCGAGCGAGCTCCGCTCGCCATGGGGGAGAGGGTCGACAGTCAGGAAGGGCTCGCGCCCCGCGCGGTCCGGCAGCGCGAGCCGGTCGTCTCTGGCGACATCCAGAACGATCCGCGATCGATCATGGCGGAGGCGTGCCGCGAGCGAGGCATCCATTCGGTCGCTTTCCTGCCGCTGTTGATCGGGGGCGAGACTGTGGGGGTGCTCGGGCTTTACGCAGGGGAGCCGGGATTCTTCGATGCCGGGGAAATGAAGCTGCTTCTGGAGCTCGCCGGCGACATTTCGTTCGCGCTCGATCACATCGAGAAGGCGAGCAGGCTCGACTACCTGGCCTACTACGATGCCGCGACCGGCATCGCGAATCGCAAGTTGCTTCTCGAGCGCCTCGATCAACGCATCCGCATCGCGGCGCAACAGAAAAACAGGCTGGCGCTGGCGATCTTCGACATCGAGCGATTCAAGAGCGTCAACGATACGCTGGGGCGGCAAACCGGCGATCGGATTCTCAAGGTGCTCGCCGAGCGCTTCGTGAAGTTCCACGGCGAACCGGACCGGGTGGGGCGGGTGCTCGGGGATCAGTTCGGCATCATCATTCCCGACGTGCACAGCGAAGACGACGTCGCGCGCCACGTCGAGCGAAAACTGAAGGAATGCGTCGGCATTCCGATTCGGGTGGGCGACAAGGAGTTCAGGATCTCGGCCAGGGTGGGTATCGCCCTGTATCCCGAGGACGGCGCCGATGCCGACACCCTGTTCAGGAACGCCGAGGCCGCGCTGAAGCGGGCGAAGGCGGCCAGCGAGCGCTACCTGTTTTACACGCAGCAGATGACCGAGCGGGTCGGCGAAAAGCTGGCGCTAGAGAACCAGCTGCGGCAGGCGCTGGAAAACGAGGAATTCGTCCTGCATTACCAGCCCAAGATGGATATGGCGACGCGGAGAATCGAGGGCGTCGAGGCGCTGATCCGCTGGCAAAGCCGCGAGCTGGGACTGGTTCCGCCCATGCACTTCATCCCCTTGCTCGAGGAGACCGGGTTGATTCTGGAGGTCGGCGCCTGGGCCTTGCGCCGCGCGGCCCTCGATTACCGGCGCTGGTCGGGGCAAGGGCTGGATGCACTGCGCATCGCGGTCAACGTTTCGGCGATCCAGGTGCGCCGGCGGGATTTCGTCGAGACGACGCTAGCCTCGATAGAAACGGAAGGCGGCCGGTCCGCAATCGACCTCGAAGTCACCGAGAGCCTCATCATGGAGGACATTGAGGCGAACATCGGAAAGTTCGAGGCGCTGCGGCTCGCCGGAATGGAAATCGCGATCGACGACTTCGGCACGGGCTACTCGTCGCTCGCCTACCTCGCCAAGCTGCCGGTGGACTCGCTCAAGATCGACCGCTCGTTCATCATCGCGATGCTGAAAGACCCGGCGGTCATGACGCTCGTTTCGACGATCGTGTCCCTCGCGCACTCGCTGAAACTGAAGGTCATCGCCGAGGGCGTCGATTCCGAGGATCAGGCAAACGAGCTGAGGCGGCTCGGTTGCGACCAGCTGCAGGGCTACCTCATCAGCAAACCCCGGCCCTTCGACGAAGTCGCGAAGATCCTCGGGGCGGTTCGGGATACGGGAGCGCGTAAGTCCAGAAAACCGGGGTAGGATCATGCCCTGCTGCGCTGCGCGGACCGGGCGCTCTACACACGCTCAGTAGGGAAGCCATTGCGGCCGCTTCGCGGAAATGACCCGCGTGTTGACCCCGCACCAGTTGAGTCCACCGAAGAGTCGCCCGTGCTCGATTTTCACGCAGCGGTCCATCACCGCGTCCAGGCCCGCGCCTTCCGCCTTGCGCGCGGCCTCGGCGTCGGTCACGCCGAGCTGCTGCCAGAGCACCCCGGCGCCGATCGCGATCGCCTCCTCGCAGATCGGCGCAATATCGGCGGTCTTCCGGAAGCAGTCGACGATGTCGACCTTCACCGGAATGTCGCGCAGCGACCTGTAGCACTTCCGCCCGAGAATCGAGTCGTAGCGCGGATTCACCGGGATCACGGTGTAGCCGTGCTCCAGCATGTACTTCGCGGCGAAGTAGCTCGGCCGGAACCAGTCGCCCGAAAGGCCGACGACGGCGATCACCTTGCTCGTCTTCAGGATGCGGCGCAGACCGGGAATGTCGTCGACCATGATTGCCGGTAGGAGGATCTTGCGCCGATTCTATCCAATCGGCCCGCGCGGCGCACCGCCGCGGCAGGGTTGCGGCTTCTCGGACAGCCAACCCTGGCGCAATATTCCTAGTTCGCTCTCGGCAGCAGCGCGGTCACGGACTCGAAGGGCGCGGGCCGGCCGAGGAGGTAGCCCTGCAGCTGGTCGCACTCGAAATGCCGCAGGAGCTTGGCCTGGTCCTCCGTCTCCACGCCTTCGGCGATCACCTTGAGGTTGAGCGAGTGCGCGAGCGAGATGATGCTCGAGACGATGGTCAGGCTTTCCGCATTCTCCGACATGGTGTCGACGAAAGATTGGTCGATCTTGAGCGCGGTGATCGGGAGCTTGGCGAGGTAGCGGAGCGAGGAGTGGCCGGTGCCGAAATCGTCGATCATGATGTCGACGCCCAGCTCCCGCAGCGCCTTCAGCCTGGGGATGATGTCCTCGATGTTCTTCATGATCAGACTCTCGGTAATCTCCAGGTCCAGCCCGCCTCCGGGCACGTCGTTCGAAGCGCGACTTTCGCCGATGATGGATTTCACCGTGCCGACGAAGTCCTTCTGCTGCAGTTGGATCGCCGAAACGTTCACCGCAATGCGCGGGGCGCGCAGTCCCGCCGCGCGCCAGCGGCCGTAGTCGGAGAGCGCCTTGCGGATCGCCCAGAATCCGACCTCCAGGATCATCCCCGTTTCCTCGAGGAGCGGGATGAACCGGCCCGGCGGCACCAGGCCGGTCCCGGGATCCTGCCAGCGGATGAGCGCCTCGACGCTGGCGATCGAACCGCTAGTCGAATCCACCTTCGGCTGGTAGTACAACACGAACTGCTCGGCCTCGATGGCGCGGCGCAGCTTGTTCTCGAGGATGAGCGTCTCCGCCACCTTGGCGTTGATCGAGGGCTCGTAGAACAGATAAGTCTCGCCCGAGGCCTTGGCCTTCTTGAGCGCGGCCTCGGCGTTTCGGAACAGCGTTTCCGCGTCGGCACCGTCGCTGGGATAGATCGCGATGCCGATCGTCAGGGAAACCATCAATTCCTGCCCTTCGACCGTGAACGGCCGCTGGAATGTTTCGACGTGGAGGTTTTCGATGCGGTGCGCGACTTCCGAGAGCTCCTGGATGTCCGGCAGGAACATGGCGAAGCTGTCGCCGGCGATGCGCGCGAGATTCTCGGGATGTCGCATGTTTTTCGGCAGGCGCGCCGCGATCTGCTTCAGCAGCTCGTCTCCCGCGCGCCGTCCGAGCGTTTCGTTGATCAGCCGAAAGCGCTTCACGTCGCCGATCGTGAGCGCGAGCCGGCTCGACGACTGGGTAGCCGTGTGCAGCGCCTGCGAAAGGCGCTCCAGGAACAGTCTCCGGTTCGGCAAGCCTGTTAACTCATCGTAATAGGCGATATAGGCAAGCTGCTCAGCCTTGGCCAGATGATCCAGCGCGAACGAGATGTCGCCGGCCAGCTCGGTCAGCAGCTTCAGTTCGTCCGCGCTGAAAAAGTTTCGCTCCCTGGCGAACAGCGTTAGCGTAGCCGCCACTTCGCCGTCCACGATCAGCGGCATGGCGATAATGGATTGGAAGCCCTTTCGCAGCGCCTCGTCGCGTCGCGGCCCGCCGGCTCCGGCATCGGCACCGATGTCGTTGGTGATCACGGGCTTCTTCCCGCGGATCGCGCGGCCCACCATCCCCTGCCCTTCCGGAATATCGCCGCGCGCGCTCGCTTTCATGGACACCGCGCTGACATCCATCCCCTTCCAGGCGACCGGCGTGACCTCGAGCGTGGTCCGGTCGAACTCGCCGATCCAGGCCATGCCGAAGTTTCCGTCCTCGACTGCGATGCGGCAGACCTCGTCGAAGAGCTCCTGGCGATCGCGCACGCGCACAATGAGCGTATTGATCCCGCTCAGGACCGCGAAGACTCGATTGAGGCGCCGGATTTTTTCCTCCGCCTGCTTCTGCTCGGTCACGTCCTGGATCGTACTGAACCACCGCTGCCTGGCGTCCGGGTCGGGTTGACCCTGGAGCGGTTCCATCACC
>JBGQFD010000083.1:0-16447 GCA_041496705.1 Gammaproteobacteria bacterium
CGTTTAGCGACCCGACCTTGAAGGTCGAGTGGTAAATGACCAAAACGGGTCCGGTGATTCCGAGGAACATGTGCAGCTTGAACCAGTGCCGAAGCTCGCCCGCCCGCTGCAGGACGCGCACGCGCTTGCGCAAGGGGTAGAGCAGCAGCAGCGCCATGAACAACGAGCCGACCAAGCCCATGTAGTAACCGGGATCGGAGCCCGGCGTATACAGCTCGACGCGGCCGGCAATCCAGGCGCCTGCTGCAAGGAAGAGCGCGACGAGCCAGATCGATGTTGCCGACAGCGGACGCACGCCGCCGCGACGCTCGGCGCCCCGATGCTGGCGCGCAGCCGAACGGCGCTCTACGTCGAAGGGGGGATTTGCCGAGAAGGACACGGGTACCTGCCGGGAATGCGGGGATGTTGATTCGGAGGCCACGACCCTGAACCGATGACATTGTCATCGACCGACACATCTCGCGCCGTGAAGAAAATTCCACTTTGCGCGAAAAATCGTCGTTGCCGTGAAAAATTTCCGAAAATCCCGCTACTTAGCTGCCAAGTGCGGCGTAGGGTATCATGATCGCGCCGAAGTTTCATCATCCAACGCCCTGCAGCGCGGGATCGCATTCCTGATCCATGCTCGACAACCTCACTTTCACTACCTTGCTGATATACGGCCTGCCCTTTCTGGCGGCCTTCGGGTGGTACCTCGCACGACAGCGCAGGAACGAGCGCGAGAGTTCCACGCGGCTCGCCCAAGCGGTCGAATCAGGACTCAACGAGCCCGCATCCCTGCACCCCGTCATCGACCCGCTCCGCTGCCTCAACTCTAGGGCCTGCGTGGCCGCCTGCCCGGAGAATGCGATCGGCATCGTCGGCGGCAAGGCGCAGCTGGTGAACGCGGGCGCGTGCATCGGCCACGGCGCCTGCATGGCGGCGTGCCCGCATGACGCGATCCGGCTCGTGTTCGGCACCTCCAAGCGGGGAATGGACATTCCCTTCGTCAAACCGAATTTCGAAACCAACGTGCCTGGGATGTTCATCGCCGGGGAACTCGGCGGCATGGGGCTGATTCGCAAGGCTGTCGAGCAGGGCCGCCAGGCGATCGAATCGATCGCGAAGCTCAAAGGCAGCGGCTTCGCTTACGACGCGGTGATCATCGGCGCCGGACCGGCCGGGATTTCCGCCTCGCTCGCCGCCAAGGAGAAGGGGCTCCGGGTCGTCACCATCGAGCAGGAGGAATCCTTCGGCGGAGCGGTCTACCACTATCCGCGCAACAAGGTCGTGATGACCGCCCCGGTACAGCTGCCGATCGTCGGCAGGATGAAATTCGGCGAGGTGAGTAAGGAGAAGCTGCTCGAATTCTGGACGGGCGTAGCCAAGCGCACCCACCTCGAAATCAATTTCTTCGAACGAATGGAAAAGGTAAAGCCGGACGGTCCGGGTTTTCTCGTCGTCACCTCCAAGGGGCAGTACCGCACCCGCGCCATCCTGCTCGCCATCGGCAGGCGCGGCACGCCGCGCAAACTCGGCGTGAAGGGCGAGGAACAGCCCAAGGTGGTCTATCGCCTGATCGACCCCGAGCAGTACCGCGGACAGCACGTGCTCGTCGTCGGCGGGGGCGACTCTGCGCTCGAAGCCGCGATCGCCTGCGCCGGGGAATCCGGCACGCACGTCACCCTGTCGTACCGCAGCGACGCGTTCTCGCGCGTGAAGCAGAAGAACCGCGAACGCCTGCAGCGGGCCGAGGCAGGCGGCAGGCTGAAAGTGCTGCTGTCGTCGAACGTCGCGGAAATCGGCGCCGACAGCGTCGCGCTCGATCAGGACGGAAAGAAGCTGAAGCTGAAGAACGACGCGGTGATCGTCTGCGCCGGCGGCATCCTGCCGACGCCCTTCCTCAGGGAAATTGGCGTGCAGGTCGAAACGAAGTACGGTACTGCGTAGCCTGATCGGAAGCGGCTATACAGCCGCGCGTTTGGAAAATCCGCCGTCGATGGTGACGATGGTGCCGCTGGTGTAGGAACTCAAGTCCGACGCAAGAAAAACCACGGTCGCAGCGACCTCGTCCACGCTCGCCGGCCGCCCGAACGGATTCTTCTTCAATAACTCGGTGTAGCGCTCCTCGTCGCCGAACATCTGCTGCGCGCGCCTTCTGGAGATCTTGAACACGCGGTCGGTGAGCACCGGGCCTGGACTAATGCCGAGGACGCGCACGCCGTGCTCCGGGCTCGCGGCGCCGAGCGCTACGGTGAAGGAGATGAGGCTCGCGTTCCCCATCGACCCCGCGAGGTAGACCGGGATCGGTCGCTCGCCAGCGGTACCGATGATGTTGATGATGACACCCTGCCGGCGTGTCTTCATCTTTGCGAGATAGTGCCGCGTGAGCCCGATGTAGCCGAATACCTTCAGGTCCCACCCGGCGCGCCAGGCCGCGTCGTCGACATCGTCGATCGATCCGGCGGGAATGTCGCCCGCGTTGTTGACGAGGATGTCGACCTCGGGGCAGGCGTCGGTGAGGCGCTTTCTGCCCGCATCCTGCGACAGGTCGAGCGCGAAGGTCTGCACCTCCACCGCGGAAGTCTTGCGAATCGCCGCCGCTTCGCGCTCTAGAAGATCGGTCGAGCGCGCCGCCAAGCGCAGCTTGCAGCCTTCGCGGGCGAACCACTGTGCGATCGAAAGACCGATTCCCTTCGACGCGCCGGTGACCAGTACCGTGCGGCCTCCAAGCTTCAGATCCATCGCTCCCTCCGCGGAGATGAACGCTGATGGTATATTGAAATCCGGAAAAAAATGAACCGGATTTCGCTCCCTCTGCTCACGGCTCTCGCGTGCGCCGCCTTTGCGCCCCGCGCGCTCGCCCAAGAATACCCGGCCAGACCGATCCGCCTCGTCGTGCCCTTTCCGCCCGGCGGCGCGATCGACCTGACCGCCCGCCTGCTGCAGCCGCGCCTCGCCGCAGCGCTGGGCCAGCAGCTCGTCGTTGACAACCGGCCGGGGGCGGCCGGCGCCATCGGCGCCGAGTCGGTTTCCCGCGCGGCCCCCGACGGCTACACCCTCTTGTATACAGTGGGGGCCGACCTGGCGATCCGCCACGGGATGCCCGGCGCGCTTGACCTGACCCGGGATCTGACACCAATCGCCGCCGCGGTGGCCTCGGTCAGTTGCGTCGCCGCGCGCGCGGACCTCGCCCTGAACTCCATGGGGGAGTTGATGGACTACGCCAAACGCAATCCTGGAAAGCTGACCTACGGCAGCTCTGGAATCGGGTCCACCCAGCATCTGACGGGCGAGCGCCTCCGGCAGTATGGGATCGACATCGTCCACGTGCCCTTCAAAGGCGTGGCGCCCGCGTTGACCGCGGTGGTCGCGGGCCAGATCGACCTGGTGGTGACCAACCTCGCGACCGCGATGCCGCAGCTGCGCCAGGGCAAGGTAAAGGTGCTCGCCGTAACCCAGCCGAACCGCTTCGAAGGCGCGCGCGACATCCCGGCGGTCAACGAAGCGCTGCCCGGCTTCGACATGCCGATCGCGTGGTACGGATTCTTCGGACCGCCGAAGCTGCCGGCGGCGATCGTTGTTCGGCTCAACGCCGAGGTCGTGAAATCGCTGCAGGCGCCCGAGCTGAAAGGCCGGATTACCGATGCATCCATGTCGACGATGTTGACGACGCCCGAGCAGTTCGCGGCGCTCATCCGGGATACCGCCGAAGCCTACGCCAGGGTGGTCAAGGCCGCGGGCGTGCGGCTCGAATGAACGCTGAGCGGGAAGCTTACGCCTTCACGGTTCGCGTTTTCGCCTGCGCGCGCAGCTCGCGCGCCTTGGCTGCGTCGCCCTGCCTGAGCGCGCGGAAGATGTTCTGATACACCGCGATTACCCCGCGAGGCTGAGCCGCGAGCTTCTCCGCATAGTCCAGCGTTGTCCGCTCCAACTCCGCGGCCGGACACACGCGATCGAGGAAACCCCATTGGAGCAACGCATCCGCGCCGAGCGCCTCGCCCTCGTAGAGGAGGCGCTTGGTGCGCGTTTCGCCGACGATGAGGATCAGACGCTCGAGTGCCTCGATCGGATAGAAGAGGCGATTCTTCACTGCCGGCACGGCGAGCCTGAGCGCATCGTCGCCGAAGCGGAAGTCCGTGGTCGCAGCAAGGTGCACGCCCCCGCCCTGGCAGTGCGCATGCAGCATCGCGATGCTCGGAAAGGGCAGCGCCGCCATGTCGCGCGCGAACGCCTGGAGTTTCTCGTCGAGCATGGCAAACCCGGCGGCGCGGTTTCCGAATTCCTCGACGAACTTGAGATCGATGCCGGAGCAGAACGCCTGCTGGCCCGCGCCGCGCAGCACCAGCGCGCCAATGTCCTCGCGGCCCTTCAGTTCTGCGGCGGCGGCGGCGAGCCCCTCGGCGACGCCCGCGTCTATGGCGTTGCGGCGCGCGGCGTTGTCGAAGGTGACGATCGCGACCGCGCCGCGGACTTCCGTGGAAACGCTGCCCATGCTCGTTCGGACTTCCCTAGCCGCCTGCGATGCGCATGCTGTCGACGAAGCCCAGGCATAGCCGGTTGAACGCTTCGGGGATTTCGAGATTGACGCAATGACCGGTCCGGGGTAACACGTGAAGGCTCGCGTCGGGCAGAGTGCGCTTGAGGAAGTCGCTCGGGCTTCGGCAACCCGCGTCCTCCTCGCCGACGACCACCAGCACCGGCACCCGCAACTCGGCAATGCGCGCTTCGTACGCGTACAGCGCCGCCCGCCCGCCCTGCACACCGCGCATCGTGTTGGCGTGTCCGCGCGGCGACATCGCGAGAAGCTGCCCGGTGAAGCGGCGGTGTTCCGCCGGATTGTTCTCCGCGAGGCGCCGGCGGTTCGGATTGTTGTTCATCTGCGCGGCGAGCGCCGCCATGCCTCCCGTTTCTATGAGTTTCGCGGTCGCCTCGGAATTCTCGCGGAAAGCCTTCGGGTCGTCGGACCCGGAACCGATGCCGACCAGGGTCAGCGAAAGGCAGCGTTCGGGATGCCGGAGCGCGAACTGCAGCGACGAAGCCGCGCCCATCGACACACCGACGAGGTGTGCCTGGGCGATGCCCAGGTGTTCCAGCACGGCAACGATGTCGTCCACCGCCTTCTCTTGCGAATACGCAGCCACCGCCGCCGGAACCGCCGAGGGCGGGTAGCCGCGCGCGTTGAATACGATGCAGCGGTAGCGCGGCGAAAACGCCTTCACCTGCGCGTCGAAGCTGCGGCACGAGCCGCCGAATTCGTGAACGAAGAGCACCGCCGCGCCGGTGCCGCTTTCCTCGTAGTACAGCCCGACCCCGTCGGCGGTGGTGAGGACGCTCATTCGGCCTTGAAACCGGTGAGCTTCACCACGCGCGCCCACTTCTCCAGGTCGCCGCGGATCAGCTCGAAAAAGTCCCCGGGCGAGTTCGCCGTGGGCTCGAAGCCCTGCGCCGAAATCGCGTCGCGCATCTCCGCCGAGGCGACCGCCTTGCGCACTTCGGCGTTGAGGCGTGCGACGATTTCCTCGGGCACGCCGCGCGGCGCGATCGCGCCGAACCACGCCGTCGCTTCGAACCCGGGCAGCCCTGCCTCCGCCATGGTCGGCACCGACGGTAGCTGCGCCACGCGCGCGGGCCCGAGGACCGCGAGCGCGCGCAGCCGCCCCGACTGGACGTTCTGCACCTGGAAGGAGGCGAGCACGTCGAACATGAGCTGCACCTGACCGGCGAGCAGATCCACCAGCGCGGGAGCGACGCCCTTGTACGGGACGTGCACCATGCTCGTCCCGGTGAGCGACTTGAAATGCTCGCCCGAAAAATGCTGCAGGGTGCCCTCGCCGATCGAGGCGAAGTTGAGCTGCCCGGGCTTCGCCTTCGCGAGATCGATCAGGTCGGAGAGCGATTTCGCCGGAACCGACGCGTTCACCACGAGTAGAAAGGGCGCGCTCGCGACCAGGCTCAGCGGCGCGAACGCGGTGAGCGAGTCGTAGGGAGGGTCCTTGCGCACTACCGGCGCCATGCCGAGCGTGGACACGGTGCCGAGGCCGAGGGTGTAGCCATCGGCGGGTGCGCGGGCGACCGCCGTCACGCCTATGGTACCGCCGGCGCCGGCGCGGTTCTCGACCACGACCTGCTGGCCCAGCCCCTCGCTCATTTTCTTCGCCAGCGCGCGGCCGAGAAGATCTGCCGAGCCTCCGGCCGGAAACGGGACGATGAGCCGCACCGGCCGGGACGGATAGGCCTGCGCCTGCGCAACACCTGCATACGCTGCAGCCGCGCACAGCGCGGCGAGCCCGAATGCAACTGCGTGGCGTGTCGGCACCTTGTCCTTTAGCTATCGCCGCGGAAGCCCGAGGCGCGGATGATCGGTGTCCAGCGGCCATAGTCGCCTTTGACGACGGCGGCGAACTCCGGCGCGCTCATCTCGCGCACCTCGAGATCGAGGTTGCGCATCTTGTCTCTCATCGCGCTCGAGCGCATGGCCTGGACGAATGCAGCGTTCAATTTCGCTACGGCCTCGGCGGGCGTGCCCGCGGGCGCGAAAATCCCGAACCAGCCGTCCGCGGTGAGCGCCGGAAGCCCTAGCTCGGCGAAGGTCGGCACGTCCGGCGCACCCGGCGAGCGCGCTTTGGCGGACATCCCGAGCACCGTGATCTTGCCGGCCTTCGCCTGGGCGAGCATGGTGCCCAGGGGCTGAACCGTCGCCGGGATGTGCCCGGCGACGACATCGAGAATCGCCGGCCCGGCGCCCTTGTAGGACACCTGGGCGAGCGGCACGCCCAGCGTCTGGCCGAGCAGCACCCCGAAAAAATGCGTCGAGCCGCCCGCACCCGACGATGCGAAGCTCGCCTTGTCGGGGTTGGCCTTCGCCCAGCTCACGTAATCGGCGAGCGTCTTCACCGGCAAACCGGCGTGCACGCCGAAGGCGAAAGCCCAGTTGCCCGCGTGGGCGACCGGCGCGAAATCGGCGAGCGGATCGAAGGGCGGCTTCGAGAGCGTCTGCGGACGGATGATAACGGTCGCATCGGGCGCGACCATCAGAGTATTGCCGTCGGGCGCCGCGGCCTTAAGCGCTTCGGCGGCGATCTGCCCGACCGCGCCGGGCCGGTTCTCCACCACCACCGGCCGCCCGAGCGCCTCGCTCATCGGCTCGGCGAAGAGTCGCCCGAGAACATCGACCGCGCCGCCCGGAGGATAGCCGACGAGCATCTTCGCCGGCGCTCGCGCGGACTGCGCGAAGGCGGTGCTGCATCCGAGAGCGAGGAGGAGCGCGAACGCACAACAGGAGGCGATCCGGATTCGCATAGGCCGATTCTAGCCGCTTGGCGGGAGATGAGGACGGCAGATATCATGCGGCAGGCTCGCCGTCGAAATGAAATCGTGACTTCTCCGCATCCGCTCGGCCGGGGCATGATGGTGCTGCTCGCGGTGTCGGTGTTCGCGGGAGCGGGCACCATCCATTACCAGACGCCGATGCTCGCGGCCTTCGCCGCCGAGTTCAATGCCGACGCGGCGGCGGCGGGATGGGTCGCGACGCTGACTTTCGGCGGCTTCCTCGCCGGCACGATTTTTCTCGTTCCGCTCGGCGACCGCTTCGACAAGCGGCGGCTCATCCTGGCCGAACTCGCGGTGCTGATCGTCGCCTTGCTCGCGATGGCGGCCGCGCCGTCGCTCGCCACCCTCGCCGTAGCAAGCCTCGTCGTCGGCATCACCGCCGGCTTTGCCCAGCTCGTCATCCCGCTCGCGGCGGAGCTCGCCCCGCCAGAAAAACGCGGGCGCGTGATGGGCGCGATCCTGGCGTGCCTGTTTCTCGGCATCCTCTTCGGGCGCATGGCGGGCGGCCTCACCGCCGCGACGCTCGGCTGGCGCTGGACCTACGTGGGCGCGGCGGTGATGCTTTCCGCGCTTGCGCCCGCGCTCGCGCTGTGGCTGCCCAGCGTGCCCGCCAAGACGCAGCTCGGCTACGTCCGCCTCCTGCGCTCGCTCGCCGGATTCCTGCGCGACAACGCGACCTTGCGCCGCGCCTCGGCGATCCAGTTCCTGCTCGGCATCTCCTACGGGGGTTTCTGGGCCACGGTCGCGCCGATGATGCTGCTCTTCCACGACTTCGGGCCGGCGCAGACCGGCTTGATGGGCATCCCCGGCGCCGCGGGAATCCTGATCGCGCAGCCCGCGGGCCGCTGGCTGGACCGGTACGGCGCCTTCCCGATCGTGACCGCCGGCGCGTGCCTGGTGCTCGCTGCTTTCGTCGTCTTCGCCTTCGCACAATGGTGGCTCGCCGCGGCGATCGCCGGCGCGGTGCTGCTCGACTGCGGCATACGCGCGACCCTGGTCGCGAACCAGACCCTCATCACCTCGGTCGCGCCGGAGGCGCGCAGCCGCTTCAACACCGTGTTCGGCGCGCACGTCTGGGGCGGAAATGCGACCGGAGCGTTTCTCGCGAGCATGGCGCTCGCGCACTCGGGCTGGACCGCGGTGTGCGTCATTGCCGTGAGCGCGTCGTGCGTCGCGCTGTTCATGCAGTGGCGCACACGGCGCCGATAGGCTCAGAATCCCAGCCCGCCCAGCGCCTGCGCGAGCTTTGTCTTCTGCGCAACGTCGGTCATCGGTTCGGTTTCCAGCCAACCGCGGCCGGAGAAACCAGGCTGTAGCACGCGGATCTCCTCCGCTTCCCAAGCCGCAGCCGCTTTGTCGCCAGCCGTTACATGCAAGGTCGCCATGTAAACATGCGCCTCGAGGTTCACGGCGTTGCGTGACAGCGCGTGTTCCAGATTGACCCGCGCCTGCTCCAGGTCGCCGAGAAACAGAAACGCCCGTCCGAGTATTAAAAAGTAGAGAGAGCCCGCCTGGGGGTCGAGGCGCATCGCGGTACGCAACAACGGCACCGCGTCTGCCGGACGCCCCACGTACGTCTTGATGCCGCCCATCAGCGCATAGCCATCAGCGTACGATGGGTAGAGCCGTACGGCGGTCTCCAGGTACCGCAGCGCCTGCTGGTGCTGACGCCGTACCATATGCACGAAAGCCAGCACCCAGTACGTCTCCGGAATGTCCGGGTCTATCTGGTATGCTGTCCGGGCCAGTTCGAATGCGCGGTCGAGGGCGGCGGCGCCGTCCCCGGTCCACTGGTTGCGGTAGTCCGCAGCGTAAGTCAGCGCGAGCCCCGCATACGCACGCGCAAAGGCCGCGTCCAGCGCGATGGCGCGCCGGAACATTTCGCGCGCGGTCCCGTTCTCCGCTCTTTGCCGGACGAGCAGCCCCGACTGCCCGCGCTGGAAGGTTTCGTAGGCTTCCAGATTGCGGGTGTGGCGCTGCGCCATGCGCCGCAGTTCGGCCTCGCTGACCTTCGCAGGCAGTACATGGAGAATCTTCGGCCCCAGCTCGTCCTGGATCGCGAAGAAGCCGCTCAGCGCGCGGTCGAACCGCTCGGACCACAACTGTTTCCCCGTCTTGGCGTCGGTGAGATGGACGTGCAGCCGCAGGCGCTCGTCGACGCGCTGGACGGATCCGGACACGAGATAGCGGATCGGTGGCGCGTCGGTCGGCGTCTCACCGCCCGCCTGGCCGCCCATGGGCGCAAAGCCGATGACCGAGAGCCCGGACACCTTCGAGAGGTCGGTCACGAGGTCCGCTGTAATGCCTCGAGCCAGCAGCACCGCCTGCGGGTCGTTGCCCAGTGTCTCGAACGGCCTGATGGTAACGGTCGGTTGCGCTGTGCGGTCTGCTTCGATGCTTGCCATCGGTGCCTGGCCCGGCGGGACGCCAGTTGCCCGCTCGCCCTTGATCCACCAGACTCCGGCTGCCGCGAGCAGCAGCGCGGCCACACCCGCTCCCGCCATCCATGGGACGCGGCGTTCGGCGTGCAAGGATTGCGAATCGGGCCGAGCCGGCGCGGAGACGATGTTCTCCGATCGGAGCACCTGAGGGATGAGCCGGTAGCCCCCCTTCGAGATCGTCTGGATATAAGCCGGCTTCTCCGGAGCATCCCCCAGTGCCTTGCGCAGCTTGATGACGACCTGGGTGAGGGAATCGTCGCCCACGACAACGTCGGACCAGACGGCTGAAAGCAGCGCTTCGCGGCTCACGACCTGACCCGGCCGGTCCGCGAGGTAGACAAGAACCGCCATGGCCTTGGGCTCGAGCTTCACGGTCTTGCCCGCAGCCGAGAGTTGATTCAGCGCGGGCTCGACCGTCCAGTCGCCCACCTGCAGCCTGCCCGGCGCGGGAGGTGATTCGGTGCTAACGGGCATGATTCGGCTTCAAGGTGACCTCATTGCAACGCGCTGAATTATGCGGTGTTTCGTGGCCTTCGCCAAAGCTTAGCCGTTTCTTCGGGATTTTCTTACCCGAGCTCGCGTTCAATGCTCCGGCTGTGGTAAATCCATCAACTTAGAAGGAGGAAACATGAATACTCGGCAGGCACTCATTTTCAGCGCGTTCCTTTCAGGACTGGCAGCTCAAGGCGTGCTGGCGCACGACGACGATCCCAAGCAGGCCGCCGGCCGGCCTCCGGAACGACTCGGCAAGGTGAATTTTCCGACGTCCTGCGATCCGAAGGTGCAGGCGCAGTTCGAACGCGGCGTGGCGCTGCTGCATTCGTTCTGGTTCCCGGAAGGCCGCAAGGCGCTCCTTGGCGTGCTCGAAGCCGACCCGTCGTGCTCGATCGCCTACTGGGGCATAGGCGTCAACCGGCTGCTCAATCCGTTTGGCGGGCAGCCAGCGGAGAAAGTCCTGCTGGAAGGCCAGGCCGCAGTGGACAAAGCCCTGGCAGCCCCGGCGAAAACGCAACGCGAGCGCGATTACGTCGATGCGATCGCGGCCCTGTATACGCACGACAAGGCACCCTGGCGCGAGCGCGTGCTGAGGTATGAAAAGGCAATGGAGCAGCTCGCGCAGCGCTACCCGGAGGACAAGGAAGCCGCGATCTTCTATGCGCTCGCGCTCAATGTCGCTGCGGACCCGAATGACAAGACCTTCGCCCGGCAGCTCAAGGCCACCGCGATTCTCGAGCCGATCTTCGCCGCGCAGCCCGATCATCCGGGCGTGGCGCACTACCTGATCCACAGCTACGACTACCCGCCGATCGCCGGAAAGGGCCTGCCGGCGGCGCGCAAATACTCGACCATCGCGCCCTCGGCGGCGCACGCGCTGCACATGCCCTCGCACATCTTCACGCGCGTCGGCGCCTGGGAGGACTCGATCGAGACCAACCGGCGCTCGGAAGAGACCGCGCGCAAGAACAACACGCCCGACGAAATCCTCCACGCGCTCGACTACCAGGTCTATGCGGCGCTGCAGCTGGCGCGCGACGCGGAGGCGAAGCGCGCGATCGAGCGCGGCGAGGCCGAGGCGGCTCGCTACGAGCGCAACGCCGGCGCCTACGCGCTCGCTGCGGGCGGCGCGCGCTACGCGATGGAGCGCGGCGACTGGAAAATGGCCGCGCAGCTGAAACCGCGCGCAAGCAGTTTTCCCTATACCGACGCCACGATCCACTTCGCGCGCGCGATCGGCGCGGCACGCTCGGGCGACGCCGACTCCGCGCAGAAGGACGTGGCGCAGCTCGCGCAGTTGCGCGATACGCTCGCGGCGCGCAAGGACGCCTACTGGACTGGGCAAGTCGAGGTGCAGCGCCTCGGTGCGCAGGCCTGGGTTGAGCTTGCACAAGGCAAGCGCGACGCCGCGCTTGCGCTGATGCGCCAGTCCGCGGACATGGAGGATGCAAGCGAGAAATCGCCGGTCACCCCGGGCTACGTCGCGCCGGCGCGTGAACTGCTCGGTGAAATGCTCTTGGAACTGAAGCAGCCGGCGCAGGCGCTGAAGGAATTCGAGGCGTCCGCCCTGCACGAACCGAACCGCTTCCGCAGTACCTACGGCTCGGCGCTCGCGGCGGCGCAGGCCGGCGACACGGCAAGGGCTCGTGCTTACTACGCGAAGCTGCTCGAGCTCGCCGGAAAGGGCGACGTCCGGGCGGAGCTGCGGCAGGCGAAGACCTGGCTCGCGCGCAACTGAGTGAAACGCCTGAGCTAGGACTCCGTGGTTTCGCCGAGGTACGCGCGCCGGATGTGAGGCTGCGCCAGCATTTCCTGCGGCGCGCCCTCGGCCACGATCCTGCCCTCTTCGAGCACGTAAGCTCGCGTTGCCATCTCGAGCGCCATGGCGACGTTCTGCTCGACCAGCAGGACCGCGATGCCGCCGCGATTGATTTCGCGGATGACCTCGAACATCTCGAGAACCACCGAGGGCGCAAGCCCGAGCGAGGGCTCGTCGAGCAGCAGCAGCCGCGGCTGCGCCATCATCGCGCGGCCAATCGCGAGCATCTGCTGCTGCCCCCCCGACAGCGTCCCGGCCGGCGCCTCGAACCGCTCCCGCAGCACCGGAAAGATGGAAACCACCCGCTCGAGCGATTCCCTGCGATTGGCCCGTGCCGCCCGCCTGTAGCTTCCGAGCTCGAGGTTCTCCCTGACCGTCAAACTGGTGAACAGGCGCCGGCCTTCCGGGACGATGGCAATGCCCCGGTCGCAGAACCGGTTGTGCGGCAGCCGGTTCAGAATCCGGCCATCCATGGCGAGGCTGCCGGCCGCGATCGGGTTGAGGCCGGCGATGGCGTTGATCAACGTGGTCTTGCCGGCGCCGTTGGGACCCACCACGCACACCAGCTCGCCCGCGGCCATCCTGAGAGAGACGTTCCACAGCGCAGTGGCCGCGCCGTAGGCGACCTGGATGCGATCGAGCTCAAGCACGGGATTTCCCCGCTTGGGGTTTTCCCAAATACGCGGTGACGACTTCCGCCCGGCCCATCACGTCCTTCGGGCTGCCCTCCGCGATCACCCGGCCGTGGTTCAGCACCACGATCCGGTCGGTCAGCTCCATCACCGCGCGCATCACGTGCTCGACGAAGATGATGGTCGCACCCTGGTCGCGGATCGCCCGGATGGTGCGAATGGCGTCGTCGATCTCGGAAGGAGTCAGGCCCGAGAGCACTTCGTCCAGCAGCAGCAGGCTCGAGCGCGATGCCAGCGCGCGCGCGAGTTCGAGGAATTTCCGCTGGTGCAGATTGAGGGCTTCCGGCAGCGCATCGGCCTTCGCGGCGAGCCCGGTGAACTCGAGCCAGTACCGCGCTTCGCGCTCGGCCGCGGCCCGGCCCAGCCCGGCATGCCCGAACATTGCCGGAAGCGCGACGTTCTGCAGAACGCTCATGTGCGCGAACGGCCTGGGAATCTGGTAGGTGCGCGCGATGCCGGCATGGGCGATGCGGTGCGCCTCCAGCCCGGCGATGTCGCGACTCTCGAACACGATGCGGCCCGAATCCGAACGGTAATGCCCGCTCACGAGATTGATGGTGGTGGACTTGCCGGACCCGTTCGGCCCCACGAGGCCGAGAATTTCGCCTCGCCGCACTTCCAGGTCGACGCCATCGAGGGCCTGCAGCCCCTTGAACGCCTTGGAGAGCCCGCGGATCTCGAGCAGCGTTCCGGAACCGGAATTTCCGCGCGGGCGCACAGACGGCGCGAGCGCGGCCCCGGCGGTTGGAGCCGCGCCGGAGCGCCGCCGGCCCTCCAGGCGTGGAAGGAGTCGGCCGAGCAAGCCATCCGGAAGGAACAGAATGACCACGATCAGGATGAGTCCCACGGCGGCGCGGCCGGCGACGGCGTAGTCGCCCGCGGTGAAGGCATACAGCAGCCCGGTGATGACCGTTGCGCCGACGGCCGGGCCGAGCCAGTGGCGCGAGCCCCCGAGCACGCTCATCAGCACCACGGTCAGGGGAACGATGATCGAGAAGGTTTCGCCGACCGTGACATAGGAAATGAACATCGCGTGTATGCCGCCGGCCATGCCGGCAAGCCCGCACGACAGCCCGAACGCCTGCATCTTGTAGCGGAACGTCGGGACGCCCATGACTTCGGCCACGTCTTCGTCGTCGTGGATTGCGAACAATCCGGTGCCCAGCTTCGACCGGTAGACGCCGTAGGCGATCCACAGAGTGGCAAGCGCCATGGCGAGCGCCAGGACATAGAAGGTCGACGACGGCGAGGGCATGAGTGCCGGCAGCGCGACACCGCCCAGGTTGACGCCCTGGCCGCCGTCGATCCGCGTGTTCAGAACGACAGTGGCGAGCACGAAGGTGACCGCGAGCGTGAGCAGCGCGAACAGCTCTCCGCGCACCCTGCCGACCCGGAAGACCACTGCACCGATTGCCACGCCGAACAGCGACGCCAGGAGCGCCGCAGCCGGAAGCGTCCACAGGAACGGCACTTCGAACGTTCCGGCGAGCACCGCCGTGGTGTACATGCCGACGCCGAAGAACGCGCCGTGCCCGAAGGAGAAGTAACCGGAATAGCCGCTCAGGATGTTCCAGGAAGTCGCCAGCACGATCCAGTAGAACACCAGGTACAGGAACGACTCGTAGAAGGCGGGCGGCTTGAAAAACGGCACTGCGGCGAGCGCCAGCCCCGCGATCCCGATCCACCCCGGTGCCGTGATCCGCATTTAACGTCGCACCAGCAACACGACGATCAACAGGGAAAAAGACACGAGGGGCGCCCAGGCCGGCGCGGTGAGCGCCATGGTGAGCGCTTCGCTCACGCCGATCACGATGCCGGCCGCGAGCGGCCCGAGCGGATTGCCCAGGCCGCCGATCATCACCGCGGCGAACACCACGCCGATCCAGGCGTAGATCTGCGACGGGGCGAGCGTGAAACTGAGGGCGAGACATACCCCGGCCACGCCCGCAAGCGCGGCGGAGTAGCCCGACAAGAGCAGCGACAGCGCGCGCTCGTTGACGCCGAACGCCGCCGCAATCGGCGCGTCCTCGGCCGCCGCCCGCATCGCCTTGCCCAGGTCGGTGTAGCGCAGCGCCGCCCAGGTGCACAACGACAGCGCCACGGCCATGATCAAGGTGAGAAGCTCGGGGAACGGCACGTACAGCACGCCGATCTTGAACTTCATCGCGCCGTAGGCCGAATCCATGATGCGCTGGTCGGCCGTCCATATCCACTGGATCAGGCTCTCGATGATCACGGTGAGCCCGAAAGTCACCAGCAGCGAATTGAACGGGCTGATGGCAAAGCGCGCAAGCAGCCAGTGCATCAGCACGCCGAAGGCAAAGAAGCAGGGCGCGATCAGCGCGAGCGTGAGCAGCGGATCCAGGCCGCCGGCGGCCGTCAGCTGATAGGTGAGGTAGGCGCCGAGGAAGGCGAGCGCGAAATGCGCCAGGTTGATCTGGCGCAGCATTCCCCAGGACAGGGAGAGCCCGAGGCCCATCAGCCCGTAGAGCGCCCCGATGAAAATTCCGGAGAGAATCGCCTGGCCGAGAAGGGTGAAGCTCGGTAACGTCACCAGGAAAGATCCATTCCCAGAGCGGACGGCGAGTGGGGTTCAAGTACGTCCCGCCGTCCTGACGAGTTGCGCAGTCTGCAACTTGTCAGGACGGCGGGATCATGAACGGTTGAATCTTCCCCGCTGCCGATCCGAAGGCGGAGAAGCTTACGGCGTGATCAGCTTCGCCCCGGGCGCGGCCCACTCCTTCGGCCACACCGTGACCCAGTGCCCGTCCTGCACCTGCTTGACCCGCATCAGGTCGTCGCCGTAGTTGTTGGTATTGTCGAATCGCAGCCGGCCCTGGATGGTGTCGACGCGGTTCTTCTTCAGCCACTGCGCCATCGCCTTGTCGTCGAGGCTCTTGGTTGCGATGACGGCGGCTTCCAGCACTTGCCAGGTGGAGAACGAGGCGGCGGCCTGGGTTTCCACCGAGTTGTCCGCCAGGCCGGCCTTGGCGGCGCGCTCGTTGTAGATCTTGACGAATTCAGCCGCGACCGGGTTGTTGGTAAACGGCGGATGCTGCTCGAAAATCGAAGCGGCGAGCGCGCCCTTCGCCTCCGGTAGCTTGGCGAGCGGCCCCGGCGCCGGGTACATGTAGTAGTGCAGCGGCGGGACGTAGTCGATCTTCTTCATCGCGTCGAGCAGCAGGTTGCCCTCGAGGCCGATCGCCCCGACGAAGACAAAGTCCGGCCTGGCGTCCTTCACGCGGTTGGCGATGGGGCCGTAGTCCCGGTTGCCGAATTCCCATTCGAGAAAGAGCACTTCGGTCAACCCGCGCTTCTTGGCCACTGCCCGGGCGCCCACCGACATTAGGTACACGGACGGGAACTTGCTGGTGACGATGGCGATCGTCTTCGGCGGTTTCGGCGAGGCGGCGAGCGCGTCGAACAGCGTGTTCGGGACCGTCGTCTCGGGGTTCGGCCCGACCGACCAGGCGGGAAACTGCATGTCGTACTTCGCCAGGCTGGGGATGCCCATGGTGTGGTGGATGAGCATCTTGCCGTAGCGCTGCGCGACGCCCATCGCCGACACGATATTGGGCGTGGCGTAGGGCCCGATAATCAGGTCCACCTTGTCCACGGTGATCAGCTGCTCGTACAGGGTGCGCGCGAGATCGGGCTTGGACTGGTCGTCCCTCAATATCCATTCCACC
>JBGQFD010000084.1:0-16189 GCA_041496705.1 Gammaproteobacteria bacterium
GCTTGAACCGCGCCGCCGCACTCAAAGCAACAAGCTCGGCTACAAGGAAGAGCGCGAGCTCGCCGAACTGCCGGGAAAGCTCGAAGCGCTGGAACGCGAGCAGGCGGAAATCGCTGCCGGGCTTGCGGATCCCTTGCTGTATCGCGACCGGTCGGGCGAAGTGAAGCCGCTGCAGGCGCGGCATGACGCTATCGAGGAAGAGTTGACGCAAACCCTCGCGCGCTGGGAAGAGCTAGAGGCGAAGAAACGAGGAACGGGCTGAATCCTCCACGGGCGACGAAGTGCCAGTAAAAAGCGAGGAGTGAGGTGTGGGTTCGGGCGCAGAGCTATCGTAGGAGCAGCAAATGACTAACAGTAACTCCCACTGCACCGGGGAAGCGGGCGTCGGGGCGAAGCCCAGATTGGACGAAGCGTGCATCCAGTACTGCCCGCCCGCCTTGAGCACATGCGGATCGTTCCAGTCTGCGCCGGAGAAGCCGTCGCCGATTTGGAGTTCCGGCGCCGTCCCGCCCTGAAAGCAGCCGGGCGCGATCCTGCCGGCGTCCACCGTGGGGCCCGGGGCGGGGTCGGGTGTGGATCCCCCGCCGCAGGAAGCGACGAGTTCGAGCACGGCGACAGCTATGGCGAAGGCGATCGTGCGCGGGCGGAGCAACATGATATCCGTGCGTTCAGGCCACCATCTTCTCTTTCGCTGTAAACGCGCGCTGCAGCTCCTGCCGGGTAGCGCCAGTCGCGAGAATCGCGCGGACGATCAGATCTATCGTCACGGAGGGATCCGCGGCTTCGATCTTGGCGACGCGGGATTGACTCGACCCCATCCGCTGGGCCAGATCCATCTGGGAAAGGCGGCGCTTTTGCCGGGCCTGCTTGAGCGCGTCGGCGAGGGAGAGCTTCAGCTCCACCAGCATCGCCTCTTCGTCGCTCAGCTTGAGAAAATCCTTGGCGGTGCCGATCTTCCAGCCGGCGGCGCGCAGTCTCTTCAATTTCGCGGCGTTCATTGAATTACTCCTTTATCGAGGCATAGCGTCGCAGCCTCGCCTTGCAAATATCGATAGCGGCTTTCGGCGTTTGTTGCGCCGTCTTCGCAAACACATCGAGAATTACGATCGCCTCGACATCGACGTGATAGACGATCCGCCAGGTGCGGTTCGCGTCCTGTACGCGAAGCTCATGGCAAGCCTTGCCGATACCGGGCATGGGGCGCGAGTGCGGAAGCGGAATGCTCTCGCCGCGTTGCAGGCGACGCAGCAGGACGCCGGCCTCGATTCTTGCTTCCGCCGAAAACGGTGGCGTCTTGATCTCACCGTACAGCCACGCGAGCGGCTTGTCGGCCTTGGGCATGAAGCGCAGTATATGTCAGAATTGACATATACGCAACTCCTGTTGGGTAAGGGAAACTACGAATTCCTTTACTCAAACACGCGTTGAGTAAAGCAGGCTTCACTTAGCCGCGAACGAGTAGACCCAGCAGCCAGGCGCGCTGTTGCCAGAGGACGAGAATGCCGCCGATCAGCATGATAAACACGGCAAGTTGGCGGAAGCGTCGGGGATCGAGACGATGAAGCCAGGGACGGCTGACCCAAATCGCCAGCACGGCTCCAGCACCGGCGCACAAGCCCTGCCGAACCAGGCCCCAGTCCAAAGCTCCGAACGCCGCGTACGTCCCGATCTTGGCAAGCTGGATCATCAGGGAATTCACCGCTCGGGTGGCGACCATTCGTTCCTTCACCATGCCGTAGTTGAGATAGAAGGGATTGGCGAGCAGACCGCCTGCACCGACAACCGCAGAGGTCATCCCTGAGACGAAAGACACCGGCAGGAACCACGGCAGGCGCATGTGAAAAGAACGCGCCCGATCGCCGAGCCGGTACTGCCAGGCGGTGCTGATCAGGAAGAGCGCTACGCAAATCTGTACGAGTTTCCCGCTCAACAAGGTGAATATCCAGCCGCCCAGGATCGCGCCCAAGGTCGCTCCGGGCAGGTACCACCCGACCACACGCCAGTCGATATGGTCCCAAAAAAGTGCGATCCGCGCCGGGGCCGCGGTCAGGCTTGTGACGGTGATCACGGGAGCGATCGCATGGCCGCCGAGCATGGCGCTCGCGGCGGCGACCATGAGGATGCTTCCGCCACCGGCGGACAGGGTGCTGATCACCCAACTGACGAAGCCGGCCGCGAACAGACCGGCATCGATCAGCGTCATGTCCGAGCCGTTCCACACGGGCGCCGCCGCTTCGCGCTTCGCCGCCTACAACGTCGCCCCCGGCTGCCCCAGCGCCTTCTCCGCGAGCTGTTTCACGATCCATTCGTAGGCATCGTCCACCGAGTCGGTGCGGTGCACGAGCTCGGTGTCCTCGGGGTTGATCGTGCCGTGGCGGGCGAGGGCGTCGAAGTTGATGACCTCGCGCCAGTATTCGGTGCCGAAGAGCACGATGGGCATGGGTTTTCTCATCTTGCGCGTCTGCACGAGCGTCAGCAGCTCGAAGAGTTCGTCCAGGGTCCCGTAGCCGCCGGGGAACACGATGACCGCCTTTGCCAGATACGCGAACCAGAACTTGCGCATGAAGAAGTAGTGGAAGTGGAAGGCGAGCTCGCGCGTGACGTAGCGGTTGTCGAATTCCTCCACCGGGATGGAGATGGTGAGGCCGACGTTCATGCCGTGCGCCTCGGCCGCGCCGCGGTTCGCCGCCTCCATGATGCCGGGGCCGCCGCCGGTGCACACGACGAAGCGGCGCTCCTCGTGGTCGAGCTCCTTCGACCAATTCGTCACGCGGAACGCGAGCTCGCGCGCCGCTTCGTAATAGGCGGACATCTTGAGCGCCATCTGCGCGCGCTCGCTGTCCTTGCCGCTCTTCGCCTTGCTCAGCATCTGCTCCGCGTCCTCGCGCGACTTGATCCGCGCCGAACCCATGAAGACGATGGTGTCGTCGACCTTGTGGTGGTCGAAACGGCTCTTGGGTTCGAGATACTCCGACAGGATGCGCAAGGCGCGCGCGTCCTTGCTGTCGAGGAAGCCCTGGTTCTGGTAGGCCTTGGTTTGGGCGCGCCTGCGTTCGGTCATAAGTGGATTCCTTCGGCACCCATGTTACCCGGCCTTGGGGTAATCTTGGAACGCATGTCGCTCCCGGTCCCTTTGCGAGTTTCCCGTCTCACCAAGCGCTACCGCACGCGGGATGGCGGCGCGTTCGAAGCGGTCAGCGACGTGTCGTTCGACGTTCGCGCGGGCGAGTGCTTCGGGCTCCTCGGCCCGAACGGCGCGGGGAAGAGCACGACCATCCAGTGCGTCACCGGCTTCTACCCGCCGACCTCCGGCGAGGTGTTTCTCGGCGGCATCGACGTGCAGCGCGAGCCGAAGCGCGCGCGCCGCATCCTCGGCGTGTGCGCGCAGGACGAGACGCTCGACTCCGATTTCCGCGCGTTCGACCAACTGGTGCGCTACGCGACTTTCTTCCACGTGCCGGTCGGGGAGGGCAAGCGCCGGGCGCAGGCGCTGCTCGAGCGCTTCGGCCTCGCGGAAAAATCTGGAGAGCAGGTGGAAAGCCTCTCCGGCGGCACGAAGCGCAGGCTGCAGGTGGCGCGCGCCCTCATCTCCGAGCCGAAGGTGCTGGTGCTGGACGAACCCACGACCGGGCTCGATCCGCAGGTGCGGCGCGTGCTCTGGGAGATCCTGATGGAGGAGCGCGGCAAAGGCGCGGCGATCCTGCTGTGCACGCACTACATGGAGGAGGCCGAGCGCCTGTGCGACCGCGTCGCCATCATCGCGAAGGGGCGGATCCTCGATATCGACTCGCCGCAGGCGCTCATCGGGCGCCACATGGAAACGCACGAGGTGGAGGAAGAAATCCGGCCGGGGGCGATCTGGCGGCGGCCGCCGAACCTGGAGGACGTGTACCTCAAGCTCACCGGGACGCGGCTGCACGTGGAAGCGGCACCCGCGTGAGCGTCCTCGATTCGCTGTGGGGCGTGCGCTGCGTGTGGCTGCGCTACTTCGACGTCTTCAGGAAGAGCATCCGCTACTACCTCGTCACCAGCTTCGTCGAGCCGGTCCTGTACCTGCTGTCTTTCGGCCTGGGCGTGGGCGCGCTGATCGGCACGATGAACGTGAACGGTGTGCCGGTCTCGTACCGCAGCTTCGTCTTCGCCGGGATCGTCGGGCAGACGGTGCTCTTCCAGGGATTCTACGAGGCCTCGTTCGGCGGGTTCGTGCGCATGTACTACCAGAGGATCTTCAGCGCGATGGCGGTGACGCCGATCACGCTCTCGGAAGTACTGTGGGGCGAGCTGCTTTGGGACGCGAGCAAGGCGACGCTGGCGGCGGAGGTGGTAACGCTGATCGGCGTCGCGATGGGCGACTTCGCGCCGCTCGCGCTCCTCAGCGTGCCGCCGGTCGCGTTTCTCTCGTCGCTTCTCTTCGCGGCCTTCGGGCTCGCCGTCGCCGCCCGCGCCCAATCGATCGAGGAGATCTCCTACCCGCAGTACCTCGCGGTCTTCCCGATGTTCCTCTTCTGCGGCGTGTTCTATCCGATCGAGAGCCTGCCCGGGTGGCTACAATGGGTCGCGTGGGCGCTGCCGCTCACCTCGGTCGTGTCGCTGGTGCGCACGCTCACGCTCGCCTTTCCGTTCCAGTGGTGGGCCGTGCCGATTCTAGCGGCGTGGCTGGTCGCTCTCGTGCTCTACAGCCGGCGCGCGATGTCGGGAAGGCTGGTGAAATAGCAGGCAGATCCTTCGCTTCGCTCAGGATGCCAGCCGAAGCGAAGGGCTCGGGTACCGCTACCTCGGGCCGCCGGGCCCGCGCTGCCTGCGCTCGGAGCGGCAAGCGCGCGCGGCGTTCTCGTCTTTCGCCTGCTGCAGGCAGTCGCGGGACTTCTGCATCGCCTGCATGCGCTCGTCCAGGCGCTTGAGCATCTGCTCCTTCCTTTGCTCGAAGCTCTGGCCGCTCTTGTCGGCGGGCGGAGTGCCTTGCTGCGCGATGGCGGCGGTGCTGGTGCCGATGATGGCGAGTGCGAGATAGAGCGCTTTGTTCATGACGGTTCCTCGAAGGTTATGACGCTGGCGGATTGTGCGCGCGGCAGGGCAGCGCGACTGCAACATTTGGTATCGAAATGTAACACCGGTCGCCGGGGGCGGCGATCGCCTGGTCGAGCGGCGCCTGCTTTCGAACCCCACGCGGATCCGGGCCTCGTGAGACTGGATCCGCATCGGCAACCTCCGCGGAATAAGCCGGTCGCGGGAAATGTATACGAATGCCCTATCCCGTTACGCCTGTGGAGCGGCGGTGCACATTCATGAAACGGTCATGATAGGAGGGTAGTACCAAGGGCGCAGGATCACGAATCTCGAACGAACCGAATGTGATCCGCCCTTGTTCGATAAGGAGGATTGTCAATGTTGAAGAAGATGGCTGCACTGGTCCTGTTCATGGTCTACCCGCTCGCGGCAGCGGCGGAGGACTCCCTGGTGAAATTCAGGGGCGGGATCGGAGTCATTCCCGTTTCGAGCGCGGCAGGGGCAGCGAACGCCGACGGGACCTCGCCGAACGTGAACCGGAACGTCGTGCGCGGGGTCAATCCCCCCGGACAGATCTGGGTGATCGCCGATCTCCGGGCCGAGGTCAAGGTCGGGGGTCGCATCAAGGTCAGGGGAAAGGGGCTGCTGCTGGGCGGCGGCAACGGCATCGGAGGCAACGCGAACCAGAGCGTGTTCGCCACGCTGATTTGCGAGGCCGCCGCGCCGTTTACGTTGCGCAACACGACCTCGGCCGTTCCGCTCGAGCCGAACGGCGATTTTCGGATCGACGATGTGCTGACGCCCGCGCCCTTCGACTGCGCGAGTCCCGTGCTCCTCATCCGCAATCCCGCCGGGGCGTGGTTCGCGGCCGGAATTCCGAACCTGGGAAGGGACGACGACTAGGCAGGCGGCGCTTCTGCAGAAAACCCATGCCCTGGGGCTCAGCCCCTTGGCTTGGGAGCGGGGTGGATGTTGTCGACCCAGTGCACCTCTTCGGGCTTCTCGACCACCGGTATGTCGAGGTTGACGACCACCGGCTCCTGGCCGCTCCTCACCAGCACGCACGAGAGCGGCTGCTCGGCGCTCGCGTTGATCTCCTGGTGCGGCACGTAGGGCGGCACGTAGATGAAATCCCCCGGTCCCGCCTCGGCGACGAATTCGAGCGCGTCGCCCCAGCGCATGCGCGCCCGGCCGCTCACCACGTAGATCACGCTCTCGACCGGCCCGTGGTGGTGCGCGCCGGTCTTCGCCTTGGGATGGATCACCACCGTCCCCGCCCAGAGCTTCTCGGCGCCGGCGCGCGCGTGCGTGATCGCTGCTGCGCGGTTCATTCCAGGCGTCTGCGCCGTGTTGACGTCCAATTGGTTCGCGTGCACGACGCGCACGCCGCGGTGTTTCCAAGGGGATTCGGTGGTCATGCCGCGTATTGTATGCTCTCGTCGTAAAGGCGCTGTCGAGCGCGGTTTCGGCACACGAGGAGGCAACATGCAGGGCAAGAACGTCAAAGTCCAATCGGGTGAAGGCGGCGAGTTCGATTGTTACCTGGTGACGCCGCGCGCGGGCGCAAAGGCTCCGACGATCGTGCTCGCTTCCGCGGTGCACGGGGTGAACGCCGACCTGCGTGAGATCGCCGGCGAGTTCGCCTCGAAGGGCATCATCGCCGCGGCGCCGGACCTCTTCTGGCGCTCGGTTCCCGGTCCGCTGGCGCGCGACGACGATCGCACAAAGCAGCGCTCGCAGCCGCGTCTGGAAAAAATCAGGACAGGCGAAGCCGATCTCGTCGATACGCTCGCCTGGCTGCGCAAGCTGCCGCAATCGAACGGGCGCGCTGCGGTGATGGGCTTGTGCTACGGGGGTCCTTACGCGATCCTCGGGCCGAAGCGTCTCGGCTACGACGCGGGCATCTCCTGCCACGGCTCGCAAATGCTGGATTTCATCAAGGAGCTCGAAGGGCTAGCCCGGCCCGTCTGCATCATCTGGGGCGATGCCGACCACCAGGCGCCCGCCGAGGTGCTGGAGGCCTACCGCGGCGCAGCCGCGCGCCTGAAGAATCTCGAGCTGCACGTTTTTCCAGGCGTGGAGCACGGATACATGATGCCGGAGGCCAAGGCGTTCGACCGCAAGACCCGCGAATTCTCCATGGCGCGCGCGCTGGCGATCCTCGACGGACTGCGCTAGTCCGGGCCGTCCGCTCAATCGACCTTGATCCCCGCGTCGCGGATCACCTGCGCGTAGCGGCGTACTTCGGCGGCGAGGAACGCGCCGAACTCCTCGGGCGAGCTGGCGAAGGGCTCGAAGCCCAGGCCGGTCAGGCGCTGGCGCAGGTCGTTCGAGGCAAGCGCCTTGCCCATGGCCGCGTTGATGAAGGCGACGACCTCGCGCGGGATGCCTGCCGGCGCGATGAAGCCGGCAACGCTGGGAATTTCCACGCCGGCAACGCCCGCCTCGGCGAGCGTCGGCACGCCCGGCACGAGCGGCGAGGCGCGCGCCGTGGTCACCGCGAGCGCCCTCAGCCTGCCGCTCCTCACCTGCGGCATCACCGCGACGTCGGCGAAGGTGAGATCGACCTCGCCGCCCAGAAGCGCGACCAGCGCGGGCTGCATGCCCTTGAACGGAACGTGAACCATCCGAATGCTGCTCGCACGCGCGAACATTTCCGCCGCGAGGTGGGGCGAGGCGCCGTTGCCCGAGGAGGCGTAGTTGAGAACCCCGGGCTTTGCTCTGGCGAGCTCCACCAGCTCGCGCACGCTGCCGGCTTTCGCGCCGGCGTTGACGACGAGGATGAAGGGCGACAGGGATATCGTGCCCAGCGCCGTGAAACTCCTCACCGCGTCGTAGCCGAGATTGCGGTAGAGGTTCGCGGAAGCCGCGTGCGAGATGGCGCCGCAGAAATACAGGGTGTAGCCGTCGGCCGGGCTCGCCGCGACGTACGCCGCGGCGATCGTGGTTCCGGCGCCGGGTTTGTGTTCCAGCACCAGCGGCTGCCCCCAGAGTTCGGAGAGCTTCTCGGCCATGGTCCGCGACGCGGCGTCGGCCGAACCGCCGGGCGGGAAGGGCACGATGACCCGCACCGCCTTTGCCGGGTAGCCTTGCGCCAGCGCGCTTCCTGCCGCAAGCACGGCTGCGGCGAGCAGCATGGATGAAATCCATTTGTGCAAGGGAGTGGTCTTTAGCGCCGCGATAGCTCGATCGGCTGGCCGTGTGGCGTCGCCCGCGCGGCGGCGTCCCATTCGTCCACGCGCCGTTCGAGTTCCCGTACAGGGATGAGCGCGATGTGCGTCATCTCGACTTTCTCGTCGCGCTTTATGAAGCAAGCGCCGCTCTAGGCCGCGCGCGTGCCGACGATGCCGTGCGAGAGGTCCTTCACCGTGAAGAACACCAGGTCCTCCTCGGGCAGCACCTCGACCGAGTGCACGACGTTGGCGGGGGCGTAGATCAGCATGCCAGGCGACGCGAGCGTCGCCGGCTGTCCCGCGACCGAGACGCGCGCTTTGCCCTTCAGGACGTAGGTCCACTGCTCGTTCGGATGCGAATGCGGCAGGGCGGCGGTGCCGCGCGCGATGGTGATGAGGCCGACCTGCATGCGCTCGCCTTCCACCACCGGGCCTTCCGCGGGGGAATAGACCCCACCGACCGGGATGCGCTCGAGCTTGGCGAGATCGAAAAGAAAACGCCCGTCGCCCGCGCGGGTCGCGCCCTGGTTCCGGGTCTGTTGCGCGCTCATGCTGCCTCCTTGGCTGGTGCTGCGGTGACGGATCCTAGAAGAAGAAGCGCCGGTATCCTACCCACAGGAACATCCCGCCCGCATCGACCTTGCCCGAAGTGAGAGTCCCGAAATCCGCTTCGAGCTTGAGGTAGCGCAGTTCCGCTCCTACCGAGTCCCTGGGGCCGATCGCGTAGTCGGCGCCGACGAGCGCGTGATAGCCGAGATCGGTGGAACGCCCGGTGACCCTGGGACCGGTGTCGGAGCAGTTGTTGCTGCACGAAGGCGCCTCGCTGGTGGTGAGAAAATTCGTGCGGTACACGCCCATGCCGCCGCCGGCGTAGGGCACCAGCCGGCCCCCCCCGAAACTGTATTTCGCGCTGGCGGCGAGGCCCGCGGTGGCCATGAAGGACTTGGCCGTGCCGGGCTGGAACGGCCCGGTGGGCTGGGCGCCGGGCGGGGTATCGAGCCTGCGGTTGTCGAACAGGAAGTCGAGTTCCACGGACCAATTGGGCCAGGCGCGGTATCCGGCGCCGGCGATGAAATTGAGCAGACTGCCGCGTTCGTTCTGCAGCCCGCTGTTCTTCTGCGGCCCGAATGCGGCGAAGCCGGCGAAGGCGTAGAGCTTTCCCGTGTCCTGCGGGGCGGCCGCCACAGCGGGCCCAGGGGCCTGCGCGCTCGCAGTGCCCGCGGCACCGAGCGCGAAGGCGAGCGCCAGTGCGGCGGCAGTGGCATTGGATCTGCGGCTGTTGTGCATGGTGGGATCTCCGGTTACCACGCGCATTCTAAGACCGGATCCGGAAACGCGGGAGGCTCAGTGGAAACCGCATCGCAGCATCGGGCGAGGGCGGCGATTGAAACGGCGTCGGCGGCGGAGCATACTTTGACGGTCCCCGCCAAAACGCAAAATCCGATCCGCTCGGAGGCACCCATGCGATCCCCGCTTCTGCGGTTTTCCGCAACTGTCGCGATCCTCGCTCTGCTTCAACCCGGTTCGCTCAACGCGCAGGAATCCGTGCCCGTCATCCATTACGATTCGGTGCCGAATCTGCTGAAGCTCCCGAACAACCTGCACTTGGGCGAGGTGACCGGCGTCGCGGTCAACTCCAAGGGGCACATCTTCGTGCTGTCGCGGGGCAACACCACCGGTCCGGCGTTCGCCGCGGCCGCGGCGCAGCTTCTCGAGTTTGGCCCGGACGGCAAGTTCGTACGCGAGATCGGCAAGAACCTGTACGCCTGGGCGTTCGGGCACACCGTGCGCGTGGACCCGCAAGGCAACATCTGGGCGGTCGACAAGGGCTCGGACATGGTGGTGAAATTCAACCCGCAGGGCCGCGTCACCATGGTCTTCGGCAGGAAGCCCGAGGCCTCGGACGAAAACGCGGTGCCGCACAAGCGCGACGGCACGCCGCCGCGCCACGAGGACGGGCGCTTCCGCCAGCCGACCGATGTCGCCTGGGATCCGGCCGGCAACATTTTCATCAGCGACGGCTACGTGAATTCGCGCATCGCCAAGCTCGACAGCAACGGCAACTGGATCAAGTCCTGGGGCGAGCGAGGCAACCAGCCGGGCGAATTCAACACGCCGCACAGCATCACCGCGGACGCGCAGGGGAACATCTACGTCGCCGACCGGTTCAACCGGCGCATCCAGGTTTTCGACAGCGACGGGAAATTGCTGCGCACGATGACCATCGACGTGCCCTTCGATCCGGCGACGGCACGCATGGCCATCGGCAATCGACCGGACCCGAACGCGAAGCAGGGAACGTTCTCGCCCGGCGCGCCGTGGGCGGTGTGCATCCCGCCCGGGCCGAAGCAGGTGCTGTTCGCGTCCGATGCCTATCCGGGGCGCGTCTACAAGCTGAGCCTCGATGGCAGGGTGCTGGGCGTGCTCGGCGAATCGGGAAAGCAGCTGAAGCAGTTCGGCTGGATCCACGAGATGGCCTGCCCGTCGGAGAACGTGCTGTTCGTCGCCGAAATCCTCAACTGGCGCGTGCAGAAGCTCATCCTGCACACGCACTGATTCGCTAGATCTCCCAGGGGTAGCCGATGAAGATCGCGGGGCTGACGCCTTCCCTGCCGGCGGCGACGTCGGCGCGCAGCACGAGACCCGAGGCGAACACCATCCGGACCCCCGTGCCATAGGAGCTGCGCATGTTGCCCCAGGTGAGCTCGCCGCGCGAGTCGGAGGTCACGCCGGTCTCGTAGAAGAACGCGACCTGGAAGGTGGTGCGCACGTCCTTCATGATGAAGATATCGAAAGGCCTTCTCTCCTCGGTGACGTTCCAGCGGAATTCCGCACCGAGGAACATCGAGTGCGCGCCCTGGTAACGCCCCTGCGGGTAGGAGCGCAGGCGGCTGAAACCGCCAAGGCTCGTGGCCGTGCCGAACTTGTTGTTGGCGATCGAGTTGGCTATCACATCGTTGCAGAATTGCTGCTGGGTCGGATCTGCGATGCTGGCGCAATTCAGTCCTGCCTGCGCCTGGAGGGCCGCCGGATCCGTCTCGCCTCGGCTGAGCACGAAGGCGTCGGAGCGCAGCAGGTTGATGGCCAGGGTGCTGCGCGGCGCGAAGGGAACGTATCCGGTGACGTTGTAGTCCATCACGTAGTAGTTCGACCCGGAACCGCGGGACGGGGACTGCGTGCGGGTGACGTCGAGCCGGATCCCGCGACGCGGGTCGGCGTAGTCGTCGGTCAAATCGAGGCGCGTCCCCAGCAGGGTCGTGCGGCCGCCCTCGCGCGGCGGGTCCTGCGCCTCGATGATGAGGTTGCCGTCCTTGTCGCGGATGCTTTTCAGCCGCGACGCGCCCCGGTACCAAGCGCCGTACATCTCGAAGCGGCGCTCGAGGAAGGTCGCGGTGACGCGCGCGCCGTAGAATGCGGTGTCGCCCACCTCGATCAGGCGGTATTCGTCCTTGTCGGTGTGCATGCCGCGCTGCGCGTAGCTCTGGAACGAAGCCTTGTTCACGGCGCTGTAGCCGAGATCGACGATCAGCCTGCGCGGGATGAGGTGCAGGTCGCCCACGCCCACCGCGCCGCCCTTGACGTCCCCGGTAAAGGCGATGCCGTAGACGTCGGTATACGTATCGGCGATGTTGAACGCGCCGGCCGCGAAACTCAGGCCCGAGCCGATGCCCGGCAGCTTGTACGGATAGGGAAAAGCGCCGTAGCCGAAGCCCGTGGGGTACTGGTCGCGGCGGCGTTCGGGCGCCGCCAGACCTTCAGAAGGCGTGTCGGCCGCGACGACTCCGGAGGCGAATGCGCAGGCAAGGCACGCGGTGAGCACCAGCTTTCGCGCTGCCCCCCGTAGCCGACCAGCCACCATGCCCTTGTTAGTTGCCGCTTTTCCCATGATGCCGCGCGATTTTACGCCGAGGCACGCGGCCATGGGAACCGCCGCGCGACCTTGCGCGGGCCGGACCGGTCCTCATTTCCTCGCCATTGCCATCCCCTCCCGGACCGGATGGACCGGTGTGCTGAGCGCCACCGGCTAAACCGACTATGCCCCTAAACGGATTTCGTGGACGCTGACCGCGCCTCGCTATGACAGCGGAATAAAGCGAAGCCGATGCGGAAGATCAGCCCAGGTAACCGGCGAGCCTCGGCAGCGCGAGCACGAGCGAAGGCACGAAAGTGATGAGGAAGAGCACCGCGACCAGCGCCAGGATGAAAGGCACGAGTTCGCGCACGATCTCCTTCACCGGCGTTTTCGCCAGGCCGCTCAGCACGAAGAGCAACACGCCGTAAGGCGGAGTGAGCAGGCCGATCATCATGTTCAGCACGATGACCACGCCGAAGTGCACCAGGTCCACCCCCACCGCCCGGGCAACCGGCAGGAGGAGCGGCACCAGCACCAGCAGCAAGGTCGTAGTGTCGAGCAGGCAGCCGAGCACGAGGAAGACGAGGTTCGCGACGAGGAGAAAGCCGAGCGGGCCGAGGTCCAGCGATGCGAACCATTCGGCCACGCGCGCGGGGGTCTGCTCGGTCGCGAGCACATAATTGAAGAGGAATGCGCCGCAGATGATGATGCCGACCACCGCGGTCGATCGCGCGCTCTCGGCGAGGACGGACACGAGCCCCTTCCAGTCGAGGGCGCGGTAGACGAAGAGCCCGAGCGCGAGGGCATACAGAGCGGCCACCGCCGCCGCCTCGGTCGGAGTGAACACGCCCGAGTAGATTCCGCCGAGCAGCAGGACGGGCATCAGCAGAGGCAGCAGCGTTCGCACGAAGATTTTCGGGATCTCCGACCAGGGCACCGGCGTCTCCATCGGGAAGTTGCGCCGTCTGGCGATGCAGATGATGACGAGCATCATGGCGGCGGCCATCAGCAGGCCCGGTACGACGCCCCCGAGAAACAGCGCGCCCACCGACGCGCCGGAGACGAGCGCATAGAGCACCATCGGGATCGACGGGGGAATGATGGGGCCGATAGTCGCCGAAGCCGCACTGACTGCGACGGCAAAAGGCCGCGAGTAGCGGTTCTCCTTGCACATCATCTCGATCTCGACCATGCCGGGCCCGACGGCGTCCGCGATCGCGCTGCCGCTCATGCCCGAGAAAATGACGCTCGCGAGCACATTCACGTGCGCGAGGCCGCCGCGAAACCGCCCCATGAGCGCGTGGGCGAGCGCGTAGATGCGCTCGCTCAAGGATCCGGAGTTCATCACGTTCGCCGCGAAAATGAACATCGGCACGGCGATCAGCACGAAGCTGCCGAAGAGGCTGTTCAGGATCTGCTCCGCTGCGAGTCCCATGTCCTGTCCGGTCGCGCCGAGGTAGGCGATTCCGCCCGCGATCATCGCGAGGCCGATCGGGCCGCGCAGCAGAGAGATGCCGACAAATACCCCGAGCATCAGCCCGAATTCGGCGCTCATGCGGGGTCGGAGGCGTCGGACCGCGCGCTCGGGCGGATGATCGCGGCGAGCGAGCGCAGGACCACCATGAGCGCGGCCGCGAGGAAGACGCTGTATACGGAACCGAAGGGCCAGTCGAGCACCGGCGTTCGCTCGCGCAGCATGAAGCGCAGGTAATCGGCGGTGCCGGGCAGCGCCCAGAGAAAACACGCTGCCAGCGCGGCAAGGCCGAGCGCGTAGAGCGCGCGCCGGGCGGAGGGCGCAAAGCGCGGCACGACGAAGTCCACGGCAACGTGGGTCTGGAGCGGCACGGTGAATGCCGTCCCCCAGAAAATCACCCAGACGAAGGCGATCGTCGCGAGTTCCTCGGTCCAGGCGGCAGGCGTCCCGAACACGAAACGGCGCACTACCTGCACGACGAGGCTCAGGAACAGGACCGCGAAGATGCCGGCGCCGATAAGATCGGCGCAGCGCGCGAGCCGCTCGGAGAGGCGTGTTGCGCTACTTGACTGCGTTGATGCGCTCAAGCAGGCCTCGTGGCCACTTTTCCGCGTACTCCGACTTGAGGTACGCTGCCTGCACGGTGTTTCTGAACGCCTCCACGTCGGGGGTCGTGATCGCTATGCCCTGCGAGCGGAAGAACTCGATCAACTCCTTTTCCTCGCGCGCGCGGTTTTCGTCGTTGAACCGCGCCGCTTTAGCCGCTGCCCTCTTCACTTCGGCCTTGTCCGCTGCCGACAAGGCGTTCCAGGTCTTGACGGAGATGGCGAGCTGCAGCACGTCGACGAGATGACCCGTGAGAACGATCTGGCGCGTCGCTTCGTAGAACTTCGCCGACTTCACGGTCGGCAGCGGGTTGTCCTGTCCGTCGATGGTGCCGGTCTTCAAGCCGAGGTACACCTCGGTGAAAGCCATCGGCGTCGGGCTCGCGCCCAGAGCCTGCCCGAGGAAGAGCCACTCCTTGGAACCGGGCATGCGCAGCTTCACCCCGGCGAGATCGGCAGGAGTCTTGACCTGCCTCGGTTGAGCGAGGCTCACCTGGCGCGTGCCGAGATAGACGGCTTGCAGCAGCTGGATTCCCAACGCGTCGGCGATTCTGCGGCTGACCTCCTCGCCGATCGGCCCGCCATAGACTTTCGCGAGGTGCTCCTGGTCCCGGATCAGGTAGCCGGCGGTGAAGATCGAGTACTCGGGAATCTGCCTGGCGATGTCCTGCATCGACACGAGCGCCATCTCCAGGTTGCCGCGCTGCATCGCCACGGTCTCCGCGCCCTGGCGGAACAGCGTTCCCGAGTGATGCACCTGCACCTCGAAGCGGCCCGGCACGGCCTTCGCGAGCTCGTCGCGGAAGACGTACAGCATCTTCACGTGCCAGTCGTCGGGAACGGCGGGGGTGGAGATGCGCAGCACACTCTTCGGTTGGGCGAAAGCGGGCGCGGCGAAGACGACCCCGCAGGCGGCCAGAGTTGCGGTCAGCGCGTACCGGAGCGCCATGCTACCGGGCGTCCTGCTGCAGATATTTGTGGACGAAAGCGATCGCCATGCTGCCCTCCCCGACCGCGGAGGCAACTCGTTTGACCGGGCTCAAGCGCACATCGCCACAGGCGAAAATGGTCAACATGGTAAGAGCCTAGCATCGCCGCGTTTCTTGCGCATCCGCGGTCCGATCACTTGACCGGCGGCAGTCGCGTGCGCATGATTCTCGCCATGAGCCGTGAGTGTTTCGTTGCCTAGGATGAGCGTCGATCTGCGCAACAACAAGGATTTTCTCGCCGGGCTGCTTTTCATCGCGATCGGCGTGGTCGCCGTCGCCGTCGCGCGCGACTACCCGATGGGGAACGCGATGCGCATGGGCCCGGCATACTTCCCCGTGGTGCTCGGCGGTATTCTCATCCTGCTCGGCGCCTGGGTGACGGCGCGCGGCCTGCGCTCGGGCGAGAAGCTGAAGGGCGATTGGGGCTGGAAGCCGCTTGCCCTCGTCGCGCTTTCGATCGTGCTGTTCGGGTGGATGATGGCCCGCCTTGGGCTGATCCCGGCGCTCGTCGCGGTGTTCTTCGTCAGCGCCTACGCCGGCCGCGAGTTCCGCTTCAAGGAAGTGCTCCTCCTCACCGCGGTCATGAGCGTATTCGCGGTCGTCGTGCTCCTCTATGTCCTGAAGATGCCCTATCCGCTGATCGCGGGGTTCCTCTGGATATCCTGAGCAACCTCGCCTTCGGTTTCGGCGTCGCGTTCTCGCTGCAGAACCTCGGCTACTGCTTCGCCGGCGTCCTGCTCGGCACGCTGATCGGCGTGCTGCCTGGCATCGGGCCGCTGGTCGCGATCGGAATGCTGTTCCCGCTCACCTTCACCTTGCCGCCGGTGGCCGCGCTCATCATGCTCGCGGGGATCTACTACGGCGCGCAGTACGGAGGCTCGACCACCGCCATCCTCGTCAACCTGCCGGGCGAGACCGCCTCCGCCGTGACCTGCATCGACGGCTACCAGATGGCGAGGCAGGGGCGCGCGGGGCCGGCGCTCGCGGTGGCGGCGCTCGCGTCGTTCTTCGCCGGCTGCGTTGGGACGTTGCTGATCGCGGTAGCGGGTCCGCCGCTCTCGGAATGGGCGCTCAAGTTCGGCGCGGCC
>JBGQFD010000085.1:0-15937 GCA_041496705.1 Gammaproteobacteria bacterium
CGGTAGTCGGGGTACCGCTTCTTGAATTCGTTCAGCTCGCGCTCGAGCTCGGCCGTCTTGCCCTCGGTCTTGAGGCGGCGAATGTCCTCGAGCCATTTTTCCGGCGTGCGCTCCTTGACCTCGGGGGCGGCGAGACGGCTTGCGACGCCGCTGACCGCGTCGGCGGCTTGGGGTGTCGACGCCGAATCCCGGAGACTGCCCGCGGCCGCGGCCGGGGCGCGCTGCATCTGTCGAAGTGTTTCGGCGGAGCGGGGGGCCTCCGGCAGGGGTGCCGGTTGAGCTACGGCGCTACCCTCGTTCGACTGCAAATTTGTCGCCGGAGCGGCGGCAGCCGCAGGCTTCGCCTCCTCGCGCTTGCGCAATACCTCCGACGTTCGCGGAACTTCCGGCACAAAATCCGGCCGCCCCGTGCCAAGCGGCACACTCGGAGCGGCGTTCCCGGTCGCGCGCTGCTCCGAACGATCGCGCCGCGCTGCGACCGCGGGGCGTGTCGGCGTCGGCGCCGCGGGTTGCAACTCCGCGGGTGAAAGGCTCTCCAGCCGGTCGGCGAGCTTCGGCTCCACCGACAAGACATTCGATGCGCGATTGGCGACCGGTGCCTCGGACATCGCGGTATCCATCCCGGTTCGCTGCTCGAACGCGACCAGCGTGAGCGTGAAAGTCACCACCACGGTTGCCGCGAGCGCGACCGGCGTGCCCCAGCGCCTGGCGAACCCGGACCTGGCGGAGCGCGGCCCCACGCCCGCCACGCGGCGCGAGGCGGCGAGAATGTTGTCGTCGACGCGCTGCGGGGGAACCGGCGCCTGCGCGTCGCGGTAGATGCGGGAAAGCTCCTCGTCGCGCGGCTCGATCATGATTCCCTGCCCACCAGGCTTGCACGCAGCTTCGCCACGGCATAGCGCAGCCGGCTCTTCGCGGTTTCGCGGCTGACGCCGGTGGCCTCGGCGATTTCCTCCAGCGACAACTCGCCCTCCTGCTGCAGGAGAAAGGCTTCGCGTTGCGCACCCGGCAGCTGGGCGAGCGCGGCGTACAGCCGCTCCATCGCGCGCTGCCGGTCCAGGCGCAGGTCGGGGGCGATTTCCACGGCCGGAAGATCCTCGAGGACGGATTCGCTTTCCTCGTGGCCGAGGAAGGACGCGCGCCCGTTCGCGCGGTAGAAATCCATCAGGCGGTTGTGGGCGATGGCGTAGACCCAGGAAGTGAATTTTGCCCGGGCTTCGTAGCGCCCGCGGGAATTGACGACGCGCATCCAGAGATCCTGGAACAACTCCGAGGCAGTATCCGCATTGCCGACCTGTCGCAGCAGGAACCCGTACAAGGGCAGGCGGTGGCGGCGATAGAGCGCTTCGAACGCTCCGGCATCCCCCTTGCCGTAGCGCAACATCAACTCCTCGTCGCTCGCCTCGCCCCTCATGCGGCGCAAGTGTAGCGCCTCGGCGCCCCTGTGGTGCTGAACGGGCAGCGCACCAGCCGGGAGCGACAGTATCGAAGCACAGTCCGACATCCCAAGGTTAACGCTGACGGTGGCCGAACGGGGTCAAGGGCGGGTTCCCTTCCCTCAGTTTCCGAAACGCGAGCGGACCCAGGCGCGCACCGTCCCCCGCGCCCTGGCAATCCATGTCCTCGCGGCCTGCCAGGCGGGCAGCGACCTCACGTAGGCGTAGACCCGATCGCGCCACGCCGTGAACGCGGCATGTAGGCGCGCGAACCAGCCTATGGTCAGCAGCGCAGGCTTGGTCAGCGCGAAGATTCTCGCGAGAAAGGCTGTGCCTACGATCTTGGCGAGGATGAACACCTGCAGGCCAAGCAGGCCGTGCCCGCGAGCGATCAGCCAGAACGCGACCAGCTTGAAAGGAAGCAGGATCGCAGCTGGGATGAGAAAGGCGACGAGGGCGGCGTGGGGAGGCAGGTCGGCGATACGCGCTTCGCACCAGCGCACACCGGGGAACTTGCCGATCCAAGCCATGCAGGCCTGCATGGCGTCCCAGACCCATTCTTCGAGAAAAATCCACAGGGCCGCCAAAAGCGTCAACGCACCGCGCGCTACAGCGACGAGGGCCGACGCGAATCTTCGGTGCACCGTCATCCGATGCGGGCGCAGGCGGTAACCGGTCTGCGGAGGCCGCGGATCACTTTCCCGCCTTGATGATCTCGTCGAGCTTCTCGCCCTCGATGTCGGTGTTGACCTGCATCCACAGCGGCAGGTGGTCGGACATCTGGAAGGTAAACGCCGCCTTTTCCATGCCCGGGAACAGGTCCTTGGTGCCGCCGGTGTAGAAATCGAGCACGCCCGCCTGGTTCGAAAAACTCTCCGGGTAGACCGCATAGTGCAGGATCTGGTCGTAGCGCTTGTCCTGCGCGAGGTTCGTGCCGTAGGTCTTCGCCTTGAGCGCAGTGGGGATCTGCAGGCCTTTGCCGGTCAATGCGGCGAGCTGCTCGGGTGTTTCGGTGTTGAAGTCGCCGACCACGATCATGTCCTTGTCGACGCGGGTCTTCTCCTGGCGCTTCAGATCGACCCAATCGGCGACAGACTCGAGTTCCTTGGTGCGGCCCGCGGGCGTGCCCCACTGCGCGTGCGCGGCGAGCAGCACGAAATCGAAATCGCCCGCGCTGAACGATGCCATGTAGGGCTCGCGCCACCAGGTGAACTTGGGCACGTACACATCTCCCACCTTCGAGCGCGGCGGGTTGGCGGTGGCCGCGAACCCGGTGAAAGTGACGGCGCGTTTGTCGTAGACGAAGCCGATGCGCTCGTGATTTCCGCCCGGGTCGCTCAGCGCGTCGGAGTAGATCGCCCGCCAGTACGGCCCGAGCACTTCCAGCACGCGCCCGAGGTCGCCAAGGTTGTCGCGCAGTTCGGCGACGCTGACGAGATCGAACTGGCCGAGGATCTCGGCAATGTAGTGGATCGCGGCCTCGCTGCGCGCCTTCTTGCCGAACTCACGAATGTTCCAGGTCGCGATGTTGAGCGTCTCGTCGAGCTTCGACGAAGGAATCTTCGCCGTCGCGATCCGAGACTGCAGGACCTTCAGGCCCTTGGCAATCTCCGGGGAAACGTTTCCGTGGTTCATGGTTCGCCTCCTGGTTAGGGCGATGCACGGGAAAGTCTACGCCTGCGCAGGCACCACGGGCTGTGGCCCTAGCCCGTCCTCGCGTCGCGAAGCGCCCGCCAGATCCGATCCGGCGTCGCCGGCATGTCGAAGTGCGCGACGCCCGCCTGCCGGAGCGCATCGAGGACCGCGTTCATGAGTGCGGGCAGCGAACCGCTGACCCCGGCCTCCCCCACGCCTTTCGCGCCGAGCGGATTGGTCGCTGTCGGAACCGGATGCTCGTGAATCGAGAGCCCCTCCACCAGGCCCGCGCGCGGCATGGTGTAGTCCATGAAGCTGCCGGAGAGGAGCTGGCCGGTCTCGGGATCGTAGATCGCGTGCTCGCCGAACACCTGACCGGCCCCCTGCGTGATGCCGCCCTGCATCTGCCCTTCGACGATCTGGTGATTGACAATGTTTCCGGCGTCGTCGACCGCGGTGAATTTCACGACCTCCACGACGCCGGTCTCGGGATCGATCTCGACCTCGGCGACGTGGCAGCCGTTCGGGAAGCTTGCGCCGAACTTGCCCTCGGTCTTCACATCCAGCGATTGCGCCGTCCCCGCGTACTTCTTCGCGAGTGCGAGCAGGCTCACGGCGCGGTCGGTCCCCTTGATGCGGTAGGCGCCGTCGCGGAATTCGATGTCGGCGGCGGCGGCTTCGAGATCCTTCGACGCGAGCGCGAGGCCCTTGTCCGCCACCTGCTTCGCCGCGAGCTGCATGACGCTGCCGACCCCCAGCAGGGAGCGCGAGCCTCCGGTGGCGTTGCCGACCAGGCGCACCGCGGGGTCACCGTTGCGCAGGCGGAAATTTTCCAGCGGCACACCGAGCACCGCCGAGACCACCTGCGCGAAACTCGTCTCGTGGCCCTGCCCGTGCGAATGCGACACGGCGTACATCGTCACCGTGCCGTCGGAACCGAAACGCAGCTCGACCTGGTCGTGCGGGGCGAAACCGCCGCCGCTCGCTTCGATGTAGGCGGCCATGCCGCGGCCGCGCAGCCTGCCGCGACGCTTTGCCTGCATGCGCCGCACCCCGAATCCCTCCCAGTCGGAGAGCTTCACGGCATCGGCGAGCACGCCTTCGAAATCGCCGCAGTCGTAGGTGGTGCCGTTCGCCGCCTTGTAGGGAAACTTGTGGTTTGGCACGAGGTTCATCCGCCTGAACCCGGCGGGATCCGCTTTCAGCTCCAGCGCCGCCTGGTCGACCAGGCGCTCGATCATGTAGGACATCACCGGGCGTCCGGCGCCGCGATACGCGGCCGAAGGCGCCTTGTTGGTCACCGCGAGGCGCACACGGGCGCACGCCGCGGGAACCTCGTATACGCCGGTGAGGCAGGCGACCACGCCCTGGGTATTGATGAACGGCCCGGTAGGCGCGAGATAGGCGCCGAGATCGGCGAGGTAGGTGAAGCGCATGGCGAGAAACTTTCCCCCGGCGTCGAGCGCGAGTTCGCTCGTGCTCGCGACATCGCGCCCCTGCTCGTCGGAGAGGAAGACTTCCGAGCGGCTGCCGGTCCACTTCACCGGCCGGCCGGTGGTTTTCGCCGCGAGCAGCACGGCGCAGTATTCCGGATACATGTTGAAGCGCACGCCGAACCCGCCGCCCACGTCCTCGGCGACGACGTCGAGCCTGTCGTCCGCGATGCCCATGGTGTAGACGAGCTGCCCGCGCATCCCGGCCGTCCCTTGAGTGCAGGCGTAGAGCGCGTACTTCTGCGCCACCGCGTCATAGGTCGCGGCGCAGGCGCGCGGTTCCATGGGATTGCCGATGAGACGCTGGTTGTCGAGTTCCAGCCTGACGACGCGCGCGGCGGAACGGAACGCTGCCTCGGTCGCGGCCTCGTCGCCGGCGACCCAGTCGAAGGACAGGTTGCCGGGAAGCTCGGCGTGCAGTTGCGGCGCGCCGGGCCGCAGCGCGTCCGCCGCGACGGTCACCGAAGGCAGATCGCGGTAATCGACCGCGATCCGTTCGACGGCGTCCTGCGCGAGCTGCGGCGATTCGGCGACGACGCAGGCGACGCATTCGCCGACGTGGCGCACCTTGCCCTGCGCGAGCACCGGCCTCGGCGGTTTCTTCAGGGGCTCGCCGAAACGATCCTTGACGGCGAGGCTGGTCGGAATCGACTTGTAGCCGGCATCGGCGACATCCTTGCCGGTGAGTACGGCCAGCACTCCCGGCGCCGCGAGCGCCGCCGCGGCATCGATGGAAACGATCTCGGCGTGTGCCCGGTCCGAGCGCAGGAACGCCGCGTAGGCCTGCTTCGGGAAATTCCAGTCGGAGGCGAAGCGCCCCTGCCCGGTGAGGAGGCGCCGGTCTTCCAGTCTTCCTTTCATGTCGAACGCGAGCATACCAGAACGCACCGACGTCCCAGCCGTTGGCAGCGCCCTCTCGTCTGTGATAAAACACGCCCATGGCAAGGTTTCGATTCCGCAGCCGCATCGCCGCTTGGGTGGCGCTGGCGAGCATCACCGGCAGCGCCTTTGCGCCGCTGCTCGCGAATGCGAAACCCGGCGCCGCGGCGCCGCCCTCGGAGATCTGCACCGCCACCGGCGTCAGGCACGTCGGCGGCGAAGCGCCCGCCGACGCACCCGGCGGCAGCCTGCGCCCCTCGCACTGCACCTTGTGTCCGTACAACGCCGACCGGGTCTGCATTGCCCTGCCCGACGCGACGCTGAAGCTTGCCGATTCCTCTGCCCGCGAGGCCCGGCCGGCATTTTCTGCGGTCGCCCGACCCGATTCTCCGCTCGACCGTGTCGCGCAGCCGCGCGCACCGCCCTTCTCCTCCTGATCCGATCCGCTCGTGACGCGTGCGGCAATGCCGCGCGCGCGAGTCCGCCGCGTTTGCGCCCGGACCGAAGTCAATCGAGGAGAAGGGAACATGAAGAAAAACATTGCCATCGCGCTGGGGGGCATCGCCCTCCTCGCTGTCGCCGGGACCGCGAGAGCGTCCTGCGGCTCGGCTTTTTGCGTCCTCAACACCAACTGGTCGACGCAGGGCGTCGCCAGCGACCCGGGCACGACGAGGCTGGATGTGCGTTACGAATTCGTCGACCAGAAGCACCTGCAGCAAGGCACCAAGCAGATTTCGCAGGCGGAGGACACCGCCGACACCACCGAGCTGCGCACCCTCAACCGCAACCTCCTCACCACGCTGGACTACGCGTTCTCCAGGAACTGGACAGTTTCGGTCTCCGCGCCGGTCGTCAGCCGCTCGCACTCGCACATCGACGATCCGACGGGCGCCGCCACATTCGAAAAATGGGACTTCACCAAGGTCGGCGACGCGCGCGTGCTCGGGTTCTACCGCTTCGACAACGACAACAACCCGACAGTGAACTACGGGCTGACCTTAGGCCTCAAATTGCCCACCGGAGGCCATCGCGTCAGCAACGCCGACGGCACAATGGCCGAGCGCTCGCTGCAGCCCGGAACCGGCAGCACCGACCTCGTGCTCGGCGGATACTATTCCGCGCCCGGACTGCACCAGGACTCGAGCTGGTTCGCCCAGGCTCTCTACCAGCAGGCGGTGAGCATCAAGGACGAGTTCACGCCGGGAAAACATTTCCAGCTGAACCTGGGGTATCGCTATCCGCTGACACACGAACTGCAGGCCCTGCTGCAGATCAACACCTCGATCAAGGACCGGGATTCAGGCGCCAACGCCGAGCCGGACCTGAGCGGATCGCGGGCAGTGTTCTTGAGCCCGGGCCTGAGCTACGCCCTCACCCACGACTTCCAGCTCTACGGCTTCGTGCAACTGCCGGTCTATCGCAACTACAACGGCATCCAGCTGAGCGTGGATTGGGCGTTCGTCGCGGGCGCGACGCTGCGGTTCTAGGGGTCGTTCGCGAGGATCAGTCGCGCGTCTGCGCGACGAAAATGCTGCACGGCGCGTGATCGAGCAGCGTCTTGCCGACCGAGCCGCGCCACCAGCGCGACCCGAACGAGGCTTTCTGCTGATGTCCGACGACGATCAGGTCGCACTTCAGATCCAAGGCGAGCCGGCAGATCTCCTCCACCGGTTCGCCCACCGCCAGGTGTCCGGCGACGGTGAAACCCTTTTGCTTGAGCTGCTCGGTACCTTCATTGAGGATTTCCTGGGCGCGCTTCTTCTCCTCTTCGAGGAGCTCCTCGGGGAGGAAGCCTTCGGTGAGGAACATGCTCGACGGCATCCCGGCAACGGCAAGCAAATGGGTTTCCGATTTTGCGAACGACGCGATCTCGGCGCAGGCGAGCAAGGCCGACTTGCCTTCGCGCGAGCCGTTGTACGCCAGCAGGATCTTCTTGAACATGGCAGTTCCTCCTATCCGATTCGCCTACTTGGCGAGCAACCCCAGCCGTTCGAGCAAGGCCCGCTCGTTCTGAAAAGTCTCGCGGGCGTACCTTGCGTAGTCGTCGCTCGGCTGATACCAAAGCTCCTGATCGAGCTGGTCCAGCACCTTCAGATGCTCGGGGTCGTCGAGCGTTTTCTTGAAGGCGTCGTGCAGGATTCTTACCACGCGCGGCTCGATGCCGCGCGGGCCGACGATGCCGTAGGGAGAACTGTAAACCATGCTGAGTCCCAGATCGTTCGCGGTGGGCACGGTCGGCCAGCGCTTGGTGCGCTGCGCGCCGAAGGTTACGAGCAGCCTCATCTGGCCGGCATCCACGAAGCGTCCCCAGCCGCTCGAGTCCGACTGCGCCATGACGTGCCCTCCCATGAGGGCCTGCGTGGAGTCCGCGTTGCCCTTGAAGGGTACGTGCAGGAACTCGACGCCGGTCTTCGTCGCCACTTCCTCCATGAGCAGATGCGGCGAGGTACCCGTGCCGGTGGACCCGTAGGAGTGTTCTCGATCAGGATCGGCTGCCCAAGCTGTTTCGAAGCGATCTCGGCAAAGCGGCGCAAGTGAGTATCCGTGGAACCGCCCGGGGGCCACGGGCAGATCAGGGTGATCGGGCGCGAAGGAAACTGCTGCGCCGCTGCCGGCAGCGCGACCAGCAGCCCGAGCAGCGCGAGCTTGCGTGCGAGTGAATGCATGCGGCTCCTCCTTTGCCGAAGCTCCCCGTTGGCCCTTCGACGGCCTTGCCTTTCGGCAGCGCACACCTGCTGCGCTCGCGCAAGCTTGCCGAATTCGCGACGCGGCGTCAACGCGCAGCGCGAAAGCACGGCTACCGGGATAGAATCGCCGTTTTCGCCCCGCATCATGTCCCTTGACGTCTCCAGACCCGATCTGTGCCTCGCCGTGATCGGCGCCGGCATCATGGGTCGCGGCATCGCCCAGATCGCCGCACAGGCCGGCATCCGCACGCTGCTATACGACAGCCGCCCCGGCGCAGCGCAGGAAGCCCGGGCCTCGGTGTCGGCGCAATGGGGCAAGCTCGCCGAAAAAGGCCGCCTCGATCGACAAGCGGTGGCGCGGGCGGAAGCCAGCCTGCTCGTCGCCGGCGAACTCGCCGCCCTTGCTCCCTGCCATGTCGTCATCGAGGCCATCGTCGAGAGCCTCGACGCGAAGCGCGAGCTCGTCCACGCCCTCGACGCCCTGCTCGCGGCCGACTGCCTCATCGCGTCCAACACCTCGTCGCTGTCCATCACCGCGATCGCCGCGGGATCCAGGCATCCGCAGCGCGTCGGCGGATTCCATTTCTTCAACCCCGTGCCCCTGATGAAGGTCGTCGAAGTCGTCGACGGGCTGCTCACCGCGCCCTGGGTGGGCTCAGGCCTTGCGGCGCTCGCGCAGCGCTGCGGACACCGGCCGGTGCACGCCCGGGACACGCCGGGATTCATCGTCAACCATGCCGGTCGCGGCTACGGCACCGAGGCGTTGCGCATCCTCGGAGAAGGCATCGCGGAATTTCACCACATCGACAAAATCCTGCGCGAGGGCGCCGGCTTCCGCCTCGGGCCGTTCGAACTCTTCGACCTCACCGGCCTGGACGTGTCGCACCCGGTGATGGAATCGATCTACCGGCAGTATTACGAGGAGCCGCGCTACCGCCCCTCGCCCATCACCGGCCAGCGCGTCAACGCCGGGCTGCTCGGGCGCAAATCCGGTCGCGGTTTCTACGTGTACACGGACGGAAAACCCGAGGAGATCGCCGAGCCGCCCGCTCCGCCTGAACGGCCGGCACGCGTCTGGGTGAGCCGCGCTGGGCTCGGCCCCCAGCTGGCCGGCCTGCTCGAGCGGCTGGGCGCGCCGATCGACAGCGCGCCAGTACCAGGGGAGGAGTCCCTATGCCTGGTCGCACCGCTCGGCGGCGACGCTACGACCGCCGCGCTTGCGGAAGGACTCGACGCCGCGCGCACGCTCGCGGTGGATTGCCTGCTGCCGCTCGACAAGCGCCGTACCCTCATGACCACGCCGCTCACTGCCGCATCGGTGCGTGCCGCCGCCCAAGGGCTCCTGTCGAGCGACGGCGTGCCGGTCACGGTGATCCGCGATTCGCCGGGATTCGTCGCACAGCGCGTTCTCGCGCAGATTGTCAACATCGCCTGCGACATCGCGCAGCAGCGCATCGCCTCGCCCGCCGACATCGACGCGGCGGTGACCCTCGGCCTGGGCTATCCGCGGGGACCGCTCGCCTGGGGCGACGCGATCGGCGCCGCACGCGTGCTGGCGATCCTCGACGGCCTGCACGCCTTCTACGGCGATCCGCGCTACCGGCCGAGCCCGTGGCTGAAGCGCCGCGCCCGGCTCGGCGTATCATTGCTTACCCCCGAGAACTGAATTCCGACCGGAGAGAGACCTCCATGAACGCCCCGCTCAAGGCCAAGTCGAAGAAGAACGAATTCCTCTGGAGCGACCCGCTGCTCTTGGAATCGCAGCTGAGCGAAGCCGAGCGCATGGTGCGCGACGCCGCGCGCGACTACGCTCAAGGGAAGCTGCAGCCGCGCATCCTCGAAGCCTTCCGCAGCGGAGCGGCAGATCCCACGATCGTGCGCGAGATGGGCGAACTGGGCTTCCTCGGACCGACGCTTCCCCCCGAGTTCGGTGGTGCCGGCGTGAACTACGTGAGCTACGGACTGATCGCGCGCGAACTGGAGCGCGTCGATTCCGGCTACCGGTCGACCATGAGCGTGCAGAGTTCGCTGGTGATGACGCCTATCTACGAATTCGGCTCCGAGGCCCAGAAGAAAAAGTACCTGCCGAAACTCGCGGCTGGCGAGATGATTGGCTGTTTCGGTCTCACCGAGCCCAACCACGGTTCCGACCCGGCGAGCATGCAGACGCGCGCGAAGAAAGTCCCCGGCGGCTACAGCTTGAGCGGCTCCAAGACCTGGATCAGCAACGCGCCGATCGCCGACCTGTTCGTCATCTGGGCGAAGACCGAGGACGGCCGCATCCGCGGTTTCCTCGCCGAAAAGGGCGCGAAGGGACTCTCGGCGCCGGCGATCCACGGCAAGGTCGGGCTGCGCGCCTCGATCACCGGGGAAGTCGTGATGGACGAGGTTTTCGTACCCGAGGAAAACCTGCTGCCGGGGGCGGAAGGCCTAAAGGGCCCGTTCACCTGTCTCAACGCTGCACGCTTCGGCATAGCCTGGGGCGCGCTCGGCGCCGCCGAGGACTGCTGGCAGCGCGCGCGCCAGTACGTGCTCGACCGCAAGCAGTTCGGCCGGCCGCTCGCCGCCAACCAGCTCATCCAGAAGAAACTCGCCGACATGCAGACCGAGATCTGTCTGGGACTGCAGGGCGTGCTGCGTTTCGGCCGCATGAAGGACGAAGGCAGCGACACGCCGGAGGTCACCTCGATCATGAAGCGCAACTCCTGCGGCAAAGCGCTCGAGATCGCGCGGCTCGCCCGCGACATGCTCGGCGGCAACGGCATCTCGGATGAGTTCGGCGTGGTGCGCCACATGGTCAACCTCGAGGTGGTCAATACCTACGAGGGCACGCACGACATCCATGCGCTGATCTTGGGGCGGGCGCAGACCGGGATCTCCGCGTTCTCCAACTAGGGCGGCGCCGCGCTCACCGCAGCGCGGTCGATCTCCGCGAGCAGGTCGACGGGCCGAGCGGCGATATGCCGCCCGATTGCTCTAGTCCTGCGCGATGCGAGTGCCCGATGAATTGGCCTCCCGGACCACTTCGGCGAGTGCCTTCAAATCCGCAGGTCGCGAGGTGGATCGGCGCGCCGCGAGGGCGATCGTGCGCTTGGGACTGGGCTTGGCCATTCGTCGCGCAACCAGGTTGGGACTTTTCGTCAATCCGCTTTTCACTGCCATTTCCGGGACCAGCCCGATGCCGAGTCCGGACTCGATCATCTGCACCAAGGTCAGGAGACTGGTGGCTTCAAGCCCCTCCGACAGCGCGCGGGTCGACGCGCCGCACGCATACAGCGCATGATCACGCAGGCAATGCCCCTCCTCGAGGAGCAGCAGACGCTCGGATATCGACGGCGTGACATTGACCTTTGTCGCCTTTATTTCCGGATCGCCCTTCCGACCGACGATCCACAAGGCATCGTCGAAAAGCGGTTCCACCAACAGGTTCACCGTGTCGTAGGGCAGCGCAATCAGGGCGAAATCGAGTTTGCCCTCTTCCAGCCGTGACAGCAGATTTGCCGTCAAGTCCTCGCGCAGGGCCAGACGCAGCGCGGGGTAGCGCTCGCGAAGCCGTTGCATCGACTGCGGCAGCAGGAAAGGCGCGATGGTCGGGATAACGCCGAGGCGCAGCAGCCCCGTCATCGGTTCTCCCGCCCCGACGGCGATTTCCACCAGATCGTGCGTCGCCGCCAGTATCCCCTGCGCCCGTCTTACCACCTCCAACCCGATCGGCGTCACCAACACCGTCTGCCTGTCCCGCTCCACCAGTTGTGCGCCAAGCACGACCTCCAATTCCTTCAAGCCCGCGCTCAAGGTCGACTGAGTGACGAAACAGGTTTCGGCCGCGCGCGTGAAATTGAGCTGCTCGGAAAGGGCGACCAGGTAGCGCAGTTGCTTAAGCGATGGCAAGGCACGCATGGCGGAAGGTGGTTATCGATTTTGTCGATTATAGCTTGCAATATTATTCATTGGATGATCCATGGCGACTCGCCCAGAATGCACAGCGTCATGACAACACACACACAGATCGATTCGCACTCGTCCCCTCATTTTCGTCCCTTCATTTGGCCGATCCATCAACTCTCGAGCAAGGAGCGCTGACATGCCCAAGAAACTCACGACCAACGCCGGCGCACCCGTCGTCGACAACCAGAACGTCATGACCGCCGGTCCGCGCGGTCCGCAGTTGCTGCAGGATGTCTGGTACCTGGAGAAGCTCGCGCACTTCGACCGCGAGGTAATCCCCGAGCGGCGCATGCACGCCAAGGGTTCCGGTGCCTACGGAACTTTCACCGTCACGCACGACATCACGAAATACACGCGGGCGAAGATCTTCTCCAAAGTCGGCAAGAAGACCGATCTGTTCGCCCGCTTCACCACCGTCGCCGGCGAGCGAGGTGCCGCCGATGCCGAGCGCGATATCCGCGGCTTCGCCGTGAAGTTCTACACGGAGGAAGGCAACTGGGACATGGTGGGCAACAACACGCCGGTGTTCTTCATGCGCGACCCGCTCAAGTTCCCCGACCTCAACCACGCGGTCAAGCGCGACCCGCGCACCAACCTGCGCAACGCGAAGAACAATTGGGACTTCTGGACCTCGCTGCCCGAAGCCCTGCACCAGATCACCATCGTGATGAGCGACCGCGGCATTCCTGCGACCTACCGCCACATGCACGGCTTCGCCAGCCATACCTTCAGCTTCATCAACGCGAAGAACGAGCGCTACTGGGTCAAGTTCCACTTCAAGTCGCAACAGGGCATCAGGAACCTGACCGACGCGGAAGCGGAAAGCGTCATCGGCAAGGACCGCGAGAGCCATCAGCGCGATCTCTACGAGAGCATCGAAAAGGGCGACTTCCCGAAGTGGACGCTCAAGGTGCAGATCATGCCTGAAGGCGACGCCGCGAAAGTGCCCTATCACCCCTTCGATCTCACCAAGATCTGGCCGCACAAGGACTATCCGCCGATCGAGGTGGGCGTGATGGAACTGAACCGCAATCCGGAAAACTTCTTCGCCGAGGTCGAGCAGGCCGCCTTCAACCCCGCCAACGTGGTGCCGGGCGTGGGGTTCTCGCCCGACAAGATGCTGCAGGGCCGCCTATTTGCCTATGGCGATGCGCAGCGCTATCGGCTCGGCACCAATCACCACCTGATTCCGGTAAACGCCCCGCGCTGCCCGGTGCACAGTTACCACCGCGATGGCACCATGCGGGTCGACGGCAACCACGGCGGCACGCTTGCCTATGAGCCCAACGATCAGGGCGAATGGGCCGAACAGCCGGATTACCGCGAGCCGCCGCTGAGTCTGGAAGGCGCTGCAGACCACTGGAACCACCGCGTAGATGCGGACTATTTCTCGCAGCCGGGGGCGCTGTTCCGCCTGATGAGTCCGGCGCAGCGGAAGATTTTGTTCGAGAACACCGCACGCTCGATCGGCGAGGCGCCGCCCGAGATCCAGTTGCGCCACATTCGCCACTGCCTGAAGGCCGACCCGGCTTACGGCGAGGGCGTCGCCAAGGCGCTCGGCATCCCGCTGAGCGAGGCACGCTGAGGAAAAGGAAATCTCACTCGCGGCAAGAACCCCGCTTCGGCGGGGTTCTTCGTTGCACAACGACCGTTGGCTGACACCTACCGTGCGGGCGGCATTGCCGAAGCGTAAGTGTCGGGATCGTTGTTACATTGTCGCCTTAGATTATCGCCTTAGCGATCGCCGCGATGGTCGCGATTGTTGTCGTGGCGGTCGCCCTTGTCGTTCCCGCGATGATCATCCCGGTGTTCGTCACGGCGGTTGTCCTGGTGACTACGTTGCCGTTCCTGATGACGCGGAACGTACTCGTGGTTGTACCAGTTGTCACGCACAAAGTAGACCCGCTCGCCACAGGCGTTGTATTCGCGGCAGTGCTTGCTCCAATTTTTGGAATGGCCCGGAGGTACGCGCAGATAGACCGGCGGGCGACTCACACTTACCCGCTCGATTACTCTCGGCTGACTATAGATCACTTGTGGCTGTGGGAAGCCACCGATGTCGAGTCGGCCATAGAAGCCGGGTTCGCCGATGGCGACCGAGACTCCAACATTGGCAGCGAGCGCCGGTGTGCTGGCGGTGACAGCGGCAACTGCCGCTGCGATCAGAAAACGTTTCATGTTGAATCTCCTGTTGCTTGTGGTTCTTGATCGGAACTAGATACACCATAATCATCTACCTGTGCCCCCCAAACCTCTGTGCGACAACCCACATATATGCCGTAATACCCCGCACGCGGCGACAAGCAGTTCCTCGCTGCACCGAGAACCCGAGCCACAGGCTGTCGAGCGTTTCCAGCGTCGGCCCGATGCCGAGCGTGCGCAGTGTGGTCAACTTGCCGTTCGACGGTAGTAAGATCACCCGCTATGCTCGTCACATTGATCGCCCTGTGCGCCTCCCTGGCAGGCAGCGCGCACGCCGATACCCGCGAGGTGGTCGTTTATCCTGGTTTCGGCGCCGGCCAATTTCTGCTGGAGGGCCGCGTGGTCGAGGCGCGCGGCGAGCGGCCGGACGCGGCGGACGATTCCTGGTTTGTGAACCTAAGGCGCACGTTGCGGCGTCTGATCAACGACGAACAAAAGCAGGTTGCGCTGCGCGTGCACATCGGGTCGGGTGAGTGGCGCGCGAAGACCGACGCGGAAGGCTATTTCCTGCTTGAGGAAAAGCTGCCGCCGGGCAGCGGCGCGGGGTGGCAGGCCGTGGAGGTGGCAACAGAAAGCGGCGATGCCAGGGCGCCGGGCGCCTTGCTCGTGGTGCCGGAGGGAAACCGGCTTGGGATCATCTCCGATCTTGACGACACCATATTGGTATCGGATGTGGCGGACAAGTCGGGGCTGGTGCGCAAGACGCTGTTCGTGAACTATGCGCAACGCCAGGCGGTAGCGGGCACAGCGGAATTCTATGCCCGGCTCGCACAGCGCAATCCGCAGCCCGAGGCGGCACCCATCTTCTATCTTTCGGCATCTCCCCGCCAGCTGCAGGCTGGCATCCAGGCCTTCCTCGATAAGAACGGTTTCCCCCGTGGCGTGTTGATCACAAAGAAGGTCACCAACGACAAGACCGGCGACCCGCTGACCGATCAGGTACGCTACAAGATAGGGCATATCGAGCAGTTGCTGGCGGCGTTTCCGCGGGTCCGGTTTGTGCTGGTGGGTGACGATGGTGAAAGCGACCCGGAGACCTACGACGAAATCCGCCGCCGTCATCCCGGGCGCATCGAGTCGGTGTGGATCCGCAAGGTGCATCGGGACGCGGCGCGCCCTGTATACCCCGGGCAGCGGGATCTGGCGGAAGCCCTGGGCGGCCGGAAGTGAGGAGGAAGGACGAAATCAGAGATTGCCTGGCTCCGGACCGAAACCCGCGCCGGCCCGGCTTCGTGCTGCCCAAGGGGTCCATCGACACGCACGTCCACGTGTTCGAGCCGGGTTACGCCCTTTCCCCGAGCCGCGGATACAACCCGCCCATCTCGACGCTCGCCGACTTGAAGCACCTGCACGCCACGCTCGGCATCGACCGCGTGGTGTTCACGCAACCTTCGGTCTACGGCACCGACAATTCGGCGATCCTCGATGCCATGGTGGCGCTCAACGCGCAGACCCCCGACCGGGCGCGCGGCGTCGTGGCGCTCGACATGGACGTCACCGAAAAGGAGCTCGCCGCGCTCGATGCCTCCGGCGTGCGCGGTGTGCGGCTCAACTTCGACAACCAAGGCGGCATGCCGATCGAGATCGCCGAGATCCCCGAACTTGCCGCCCGCATCAGGCCGTTCGGCTGGCACCTCGAGTTCCTGTTTCCCGGCAA
>JBGQFD010000086.1:0-15830 GCA_041496705.1 Gammaproteobacteria bacterium
CGTCGTCTGCCACGGTGCCGGTATTGCCGGCGCGCCGAAGGTTGAAGATAAGAGCCAGTGGGCCAAGCGCATCGCCAAAGGCGTCGACACCCTCTACGCCAGCGCCGTTAATGGGGTACAGGGGAGCGCGGGAGTGATGCCTGCTCGAGGCGGGAACCCGGCGCTGAGCAACGCCGAGGTCAGGGCCGCCGTCGAATACATGGTAGCGCGGTCGAAATAGGCCGCTTGCCAGTTCTCATTTGCGGACCTCGAAGGCGACGGGTAAAACAAGGCCGCCGCGGAATTCCAGGTTGATGACAACCCGGTCGCCGGCGCGCAGGCTCCGTTTCGGGTTCATCAGCATCAGATGGTACCCCCCCGGCGCAAAGATCAAACCCGCGTTGGGTGCAAGCTCGATCTGCGACGCGTGCACCATACCCGCCATGCCGTCCTTAACGACAGTGCGGTGAATCATCACGGTGTCAAAGTCGGAACTGCTCGCGGCCACGAGTACTTGTGATCGTGACGTGTTGTTTTTCAGCGCCATGTATCCTGCCATCATGGTCATGCCGGGCGGCGTTTCCCGGACCCAGGCATTGCGTACGGAAACGCCCGCCTCTTCACTCGCAACGGGGTCGAGGGTCAGCGCTAGTATCAGGAAGACGAAAACCGGATGTCGCCATCTCATGGCGCATTGCCCGCTTCAAGCTCCCGCACCACTTCGAAACGCTTGCTGATAGCCTCCGCATCATGGGGCGGCGTGAACACGGCATGATATCGGGCTTGCGGATCCAACAGAAATACCGCCGTGCTGTGATAGACGGGATAGTTTTCAATACCCGGTGTAATCGCAACCTGATACGCGGCGCCTAGCTGACCAGCCAGGTTACCAATCTGCGCGTTGTCTCCCGTCACGCCGAGAAAAGTCGTATCAAAATAGTCCACGTATTGCTTGAGCTTGCTCGCGGTATCGCGATTCGGATCTACTGAGATAAGGACGAATTGGACATCTTTGGCACCGACCGTACTCTTGACGATGTTTTCATGCGCGCGTGCCAATGTCGCCAGGGTCGTCGGGCAGATGTCCGGGCAATGAGTGTAGCCGAAAAAGAGAAAAGACCATTTGCCCTTTAAGCGTGAAAGATCAAATGGCCTATTCTCGTAATCGGTGAACGCAAAGGCCGTCAGTGGTTTTGGGTCGGGGAACAATGTCATCACCCGATCCGGCAACAATATGGCCCGCGAACCGTTTTCCCGATATGTAGCAGCGAGCCATACTCCGCCAAGCATCGTGGCTAGCACGACGCTTGTTATCATGATGCCAAGTTTGGGAGATATTCTTTTCACTACTGCTCAATGAGGAAATCTAAAGGCGGCTGCCGACTACATCGTGGCGCGGTCGAAGAGTGTACTCCTCTAGGAGAGGCAGCATGACGGGCGGAATTCGCTTCAGCGGGCGGGGCTTCCGGCCAGAACTCGTGTCCGGCATCGCGGCAGCGGCGTTTGTCGCGCTCACCGTGTCGCCTGGCAACTGGCAGACGCGCCGCGCCGAGGAAATACTCGACACCGCGCGCAAGCTCGACCAAGCCATGCGAAGCACCGTGCTTTCGGTCTAGGGTCGCGATGCAGGCGTGATAAAATTTCCGCCTATGCAGCTCGCCTCTTCCGTCGCCGGCTTCCGCCTGCGCCAGTTCCTGAGCCTCACCAAGCCGCGCGTGGTGTCGCTTATCGTGTTCTGCGCTGTAATCGGCATGCTCCTCGCCACCCCTGGCATGCTGCCGCCCAAGTTGCTGCTGGCGGCGACAATCGGCATCTGGCTGGTCGCGGGCGCGGCGGCCGCGGTGAACTGCCTGGTCGAGCAGAAAATCGATGCGGTCATGACACGCACGCGTGGAAGGCCCCTGCCACGCGGAGAGCTGACCTCGCTTCAGACTCTCGCGTTCGCCGGCACGGTCGGTGGCGCGGGGCTGTGGCTGCTCTACACCGTCGTCAATCCGCTCACCATGTGGCTGACTTTCGGCACATTCATCGGCTACGCAGTGATCTACACCGTCGTGCTCAAGCCGATGACGCCGCAGAACATCGTCATCGGCGGGGCCTCCGGGGCGATGCCCCCGGTGCTCGGCTGGGCCGCCGCTACCGGCGAGGTCGCTCCTGAAGCGCTGCTTCTGTTCCTGATCATATTCGCGTGGACCCCACCGCACTTCTGGGCGCTCGCGCTGTACCGCACTGAGGATTTCGCCAAGGCCGGGCTGCCGATGCTCCCCGTGACGCACGGGCATCGCTTCACGCGGCTCTACGTACTGCTCTACACCTTGATCCTGTTCGCCTCGGCACTGCTACCTTTCGCCTACGGCATGAGCGGCTGGATCTATCTCGCCGCCGCACTGGTGTTGAACGGCGCGTTCGTCGTCTATGCGGTGCGGCTCTACGTCAGCTACAGCGACGCGCTCGCTCGACGCACCTTCCGCTACTCGATTGGCTACCTGGCTGCGCTGTTTGCCGCGTTGCTGGTTGACCACTATTTCTCCCTCTGAGCGCGTTGCCATGCGGTCAGCCTACGGACTTGTTTTCGCTGCGCTCGTCAGCTGCGATGCAGCGGGACCCTCCTTCAAGAGTACCGACATCACGGGTGCGAATTACGGCAAGGATTTCAGTCTTACCGACCACGCCGGCAGAGTGCGGACGCTCGCCGATTTTCGAGGCAAAGTGGTGGTCATGTTTTTCGGCTATACCCGCTGCCCCGATGTGTGCCCGACGACACTCGCCGAACTGAAAGCAGTGAAGGACCAGTTGGGCGAAGACGGAAGGCGTTTGCAGGTTCTCTTCGTCACGGTCGATCCCGAGCGCGACACGCAAAAGCTTCTCGCGGACTACGTCCCGGCGTTTGACCCTGCTTTTCTGGGGCTGTATGGCGATCCGGCCGCGACCGCGAGGGTAGCGAAGGACTTCAAAGTGTTCTTTGAGAAGGTGCCGGGCAGGACACCCGACAGCTACACTGTGGATCACACTGCGGGCAGCTATGTATTTGATCCGCAGGGACGGCTGCGCCTTTTTGCCCGCCACGGCAACTCGGCAAGCCTTGTCGCTGACATTCGGGCGTTGCTGCGCCATTCAGGTTGAGCCTCCGTGAGACCGGGCCCGACAGGCCAGGCCTCTATCCGCTTCTTCGCAACCGCTGTATCCTTTCTTGCCCGGTTCGCCCCTCACGTCTCCAACAAATCGATGAAGATACTGATTGTCGACGATTCGCCCACGATCCGCGCAGCCCTCAAAGGCATGCTTGAGCGCATGGGCCACTCGGTGGTCGAGGCGGAGGATGGCGGCAAGGGCGTGCAGATGTACCAGGAGGACCGCCCTGGTCTTGTCTTGATCGATGTGATGATGCCGGTAATGGACGGCTACGGGGCGGCACAGCGCATGCGTCAATGCAGCCCGGAGGAATGGGTACCTATTATTTTTCTGAGCTCAAGGGAGGCCGATCAGGATCTCGACAGGGCAATCGAAGCCGGAGGAGACGACTATCTTGTGAAGCCCGTGAGTTTTGTAGTGCTAAACGCAAAGATCCGCGCGCTGCATCGCATCGAGACCATGCGCAGCAGGCTTCTCGAAGTCTCACACGAACTGGCCGCGGCAAACCGAGAACTGCAAAAACTCTCTCATCAGGATGGTCTTACTGGGATCGCGAACAGGCGCTATTTCGACAGCTACCTTCAAAGCGAAGTACGGCGTGCGGCGCGTGACCATTCCCCTGTGTCGCTGATTCTCTCCGACGTGGACTATTTCAAGGAATTCAACGATTGCTACGGACATCAAGCGGGTGATGGTTGTCTGAGGCAGGTGGCGTCGGCGCTGACCTCGGTTGGGCGCAGGCCGGCCGATCTCCCTGCCCGCTATGGAGGTGAGGAATTCGCCATGATCCTTCCCAGCACAGTCCTTGAGGGCGCCGTCGACGTGGCAGAGGCCGTAACTCGGGTCATAGCAAGCTTGGCCATTACGCACGCACGTTCAGATGTGAGCCAAAGCATAACCCTGAGCCAGGGCGTCGTTTCGGTAGTTCCAGAGAAGGATACTTCCCCTGAAGACCTGATTCAGAGAGCCGACCAGGCGCTCTACCAGGCCAAAGAGCAGGGACGAAACCGCTACGTTGTATTTGGCGCGAGCTAGGCAGCGGGGGAGGCCGAGGGGCCTCCCGACAACCTATGATGCCGCTATCACGCCTTTCATTTTTTCAAGCGCTTTGGCTTCAAGCTGACGGATGCGTTCCGCAGAAACTTTGAACTCTGCAGCCAGGTCGTGCAGAGTTGCCCGATTGCTGTCGTGGAGCCAGCGCGCTTCGACGATACGCCGGCTACGCGGATCGAGACTTGCCAATGCGGATTCCAGGCCGCGAGTTTGCAGACTCAGGTCCTGCTCGGCCTCGATAAGCTCGTGCGGCTCGGGGGATCCGTCAGCAAGGTAGGCAATCGGAAAGTATCCCTCTTCGTCATCGCCCGCCGGCTCAAGAGCCACCTCCTGGCCTGCAAGACGCATTTCCATCTCGGATACTTCCTCTGGTTTGACACCGAGGGTTTTGGCTATCGACTGTACTTGCGCGCGCGTCAGCGGATTGAGCGACGGTTTCATGCTCCGCAGGTTGAAAAACAGCTTTCTTTGTGCCTTGGTTGTGGCGATCTTCACCAGCCGCCAGTTCCGCAGAACGAATTCGTGGATCTCGGCTCGGATCCAGTGAATGGCGAACGACACGAGTCGGACACCACGCTCCGGGTCGAAACGCTTGACCGCTTTCATCAACCCTACATTCCCCTCCTGAATCAGGTCTCCCTGTGGCAGGCCGTAACCCATATAGCCGCGCGCGATGGCCACCACCACTCGGAGGTGGGAAAGCACCAACTCCCGCGCAGCTTCAACGTCTCCGTCGGATCGAAACCTGCGCGCCAGCCTCTTCTCTTCCTCGAATGACAACAGGGGGAAGCGATTGACTGCCTGAATGTAGCTCTCGAGACTGCCTACGGGTACGGGTAGGGCCATTGCGTGTTTCATTTTCTGCCTCTCCTGATCGCTGTCTGGGCTAGAGTGGCTATCCAAATCCCAAAGCAAATACTAGCACTCCCGACATTAGAGTGCTAATTCGCCGGGCAGTTCCTTCCATCGGGAAGGCCGACCTCTTTCGCCGCCGCGGGCCTTATCGACGCTCGAATACCAGTAAGTGCCTGCTAACAGACCAGTAAGCACCTAGCCAACCAAGACTCGTACATGCCCCGAAGACAAAGGCAATGTGTGACATCTCCGGAAGGCGCAGTTGCAGATCTGCTCCGTACAGGGTCGCAAGCTGAGCGAGATCGCTGTTCAGTATGTTCGCAGTCGTCAGAACAATTGCCAAAGCGACGCATCCGCCAAGCATTCCGAGAAGCGAACCAAGATACAAGAACGGCCTCTGGATATATGCGCGCGTCGCCCCGACCAAGCAACACACTTCGATCTCTTCCTGTTGCGTGAGAATCTGCAAGCGAATTGTGTTAAACGTCACGGCCACAAGAGCAACACAAATAACGATGGATAGCAGAACGACCGCAGTTCGCCCCAAATGGAGCAATGCGTCCAGGCGTCTTGCCCACAGGGAGTCCCCCTGGACGTGGGCAACCTTTGGAAAGGACTTGAACTCGCGCTCAAGGCGATCGACAACAGCGGAATCGCGCGTGGAAAGCGTTACTACGAACGCATCTGGAAGCGGATTTCGCCGCAGCGTGGCAACGACGTCTTCCATGCCGGGGACCCGTTTGAGCTCGGCAATTGCATCCTCGCGCGAGACGAAACGTACCGACAGTACTCCCGCCGAACCCTTGAGCCGAGAAGCGATGTCCGCGATTTCACTCTTTGCAACGTTGGCGGACAGGAAGACGGAAAGCTGGGGCTCGACGGACACTTGTTGGGACATCGTCTCGAGGTTTCCCAAGAGGCAAAACGCACCGACCGGAAGCGCGAGAGCCACGCCTATGGCAAGGACGTTTAGAAGGGTCGAGAAAGGCGAGGCAAGAAGTCGCGCAACTGTCTTCACAAGACTTATCCGGTGGTGTTGCAGCCAGGCTCTCATTTCACTTTTCCGTGGTCGAGCGTAAGCGTGCGCGTCCCCCATTTCTCGATCATCTGCAGATCGTGGGTCGCGAGCAGCACGGTGACTCCCACCTGGTTAAACGCGCGGAACATATCCATAATCTCATTCGCGTAGGCTGCATCCAGGCTGGCGGTAGGCTCGTCAGCCAGGAGCATTGCGGGCCGATTCACCACTGCCCGAGCGATACACAGCCGCTGCTGCTCCCCGCCCGACAGCGTGACCGGATTTGCCTTCTCGCGCTGTAGCAAACCCACCTTGTCGAGTGCAGCCCGCGCGCGCCGTGTCGCTTCCCTGTAGGGCTGCCCCGTGACGATCAGAGGCAACATGACGTTGTCGAAAACGCTGCGGTCGTACAGCAGTTTCTGCCCCTGGAAAACTAGACCGAGTTTCCTTCGAAGATGAGGAATCGCCGCGGCACGCATAGCTGAGACGTTCTGGCCGCCGACCAGCACGGTACCTTGATTGGGGCGCTCAATCGCCGCAATCAGCTTGAGAAGAGTTGTCTTGCCAGCCCCAGAATGCCCAGTGATGAATACCATCTCACCGGGATCGACCGAAAAACTGATCGACCTTAGCGCCTCGAACCCCCCTGCGTAGCGCTTGCTGACTTGCTGAAATGAAACGATAGCCACGTTACTTGGTTAGTCCAGTAGGGCAGCAACAAATTCGTCCGCGACGAATGGACGCAAATCGTGAGCGCCTTCCCCGACCCCTAGAAACCTAATGGGAATCGGACGTTGCTGAGCAATTGCGACGAGCAAGCCGCCCTTCGCGGTGCCGTCCAGTTTGGTGAGCACCACGCCGGTAAGGCCAAGGGCATCGTCGAATGCCCTAACCTGGGAAAGGCCGTTTTGGCCGGTCCCAGCATCGAGCACAAGCCAGACTTGATGGGGTGCGCCGGGTTCCGCTTTGGAAATAATACGCTTCAATCTCTTGAGCTCATCCATGAGGTGCAATTGGGTCGGCAGGCGTCCTGCGGTATCGACGAGCACCGCGTCAATCCCGCGCGCGCGCGCCGCGCCGATGGCGTCAAACGCCACAGCGCCGGGATCACCTCCCGCTTGAGCGACAATTGGCACACCGATCCTTTCCGCCCAGACAGCAAGTTGCTCTTGAGCAGCGGCACGAAAGGTATCACCTGCAGCAAGCAGAACCGAGAGGCCTTGGTCTTTCAGATAGGCGGCCAGCTTCCCGATGGATGTTGTCTTTCCGGAACCGTTAACCCCTACCAGCATGACGATGCAGGGATGGTGCACCCGGAGATCAAGGCTGCGCTGCAGCGGGACTAGCCACCGAACAAGAATCTCTTTGAGTCGGACCTTGAGTTGGGCGGGAGTCTCTGCTTCCTGAACCCGATCGCGTAGTTGCGAAAGCAGTGCTCCAGTTGATGCGGCCCCAACGTCGCTCGCGAGCAATAGGGCCTCGAGATTGACAAGGAGCTCGGGACCGACCGCTGAGCCACCAAGTACGGCGGAGAATTCTCGCCGTGTCCTGGCGAGTCCGGCCCTCAGCCGGCCAAGCCAGTTTCCCCGATTGCTGCCGTTGGAAATTGCCGACACAGGCTCCGCTGGAATCGAAACAGACCCGAATCACGCTAGAATGCCTGGCATTCTAATAATATTCGCGCGAACAGTCTCTGTGCATCCCATCCTTGTGCAACCCGTCGCCCTGTAAGGGTGTGAGGGTGAATTGAATTTGCCTCAAGAGTCTGCCTGCCGGAGCGAATTTAGACAATCTCAAGATCGCCTGGTGCGCAGAGCCAAGTCAAACAGAGTCAGAATCATCGCAGGGGTCTGGCGAAGCCGTCTCATCAGTTTTCCCAGTGTTGCAGGGCTGAGACCCTCACCCGATCGCGTGCGCGAGACGCTCTTCAACTGGCTCGGCCAGACTCTCGACGGTTTGACCTGCCTGGACCTCTTTGCGGGTAGCGGAGCACTCGGGTTTGAAGCGCTTTCTCGCGGCGCGGCATCGGTAGTGATGGTCGAACGAAACCCCTTGGCACTCAAAGTACTCAGGGAAAATGCCAAAGTACTCAAGGCGGCGAATGCGACGATAGTAGGTGGCGATGCGCTAGAATTCGCACGTAGTACCGAGTCCCGCTTTGACCTGATATTTGTCGACCCACCCTACGACCTGCGTTTGCAGGTGGCAGCGCTCACTGCAATCCGGCGGCTGCTTAGCGAGGGCGGGCGGGCGTATGTAGAAGGCGACGAAGCCTTTAGCGCGCCGCCGGGATGGAGTGTCGTCAAGAGCGCCCGTGCTGGCAAGGTGCATTTTTGCGTTTTGAAAAGGGAACCCGATGATCCGCGCAGTCTATCCGGGAACGTTTGACCCGATTACGCGGGGCCACGAGGATTTGGTGCGGCGCGCAGCCAACCTGTTCGACGAGATTGTCGTCGGAGTCGCGGATAGCCGAGGCAAGCAGCCGTTCTTCACGCTTCCGGAGCGCTTGCGGCTTGCACGTGAAGTTCTGAAGCCCTTCGCACGCGTCAGGGTTGAAGCATTCCGCGGCCTGCTGATGGACTTTATCCGTCGCGAGAAGGCCCAGGTGATTCTCCGGGGACTCAGAGCGGTGTCGGACTTTGAATTCGAATTCCAGATGGCGGGGATGAACAGAAACCTCTATCCCGATGTCGAGACACTGTTTCTCACCCCAGCCGATCAGTACATGTTCGTCTCCGCAACCATCGTCAGGGAGATCGGTCTGCTTGGCGGAGACATCGGCAAGTTCGTACAGCCTCGAGTAGCTCGAGCGCTTGCTGCGAAGGTGGCGCGCCGAGGCCGAGACCGAAACCGAAACCGGTAGGCCAGGTCATCTTTGGCATTTGGAGCAGTAATAGCTGGAACGCTGGCCGAGGCGAATCATCCGGATCCGGGTTCCGCACTTCCGACAAGGCAAGGCAGCGCGATCGTACACAGAGTAATTCTGCTGAAAGGACCCGGAAGCACCGTCCGAGTGCACAAAATCCCTCAGACTCGACCCGCCCGCGGAAAGGGCGGCGAGCAAAGTGTCCCGGACCGCCAGCGCCAGGCGCTCGCATCGCTCCAGCGACAATTTTCCCGACCGCGCACGCGGGCGGATTCCTGCTTTGAACAGGCTTTCGTTGGCGTAGATGTTTCCAACGCCGACGACGATGCTGGCATTCATCAGCAACGGCTTGATGCCGACGTTGCGGTTGCGAGTGGCGCGGAATAGGTACTCCCCGGAAAACTCGGCACCGAGTGGCTCCATCCCGAGCGACTTGAGCAGTGGATGGCGGCTCGCATCGCCTTCTTTCCACAGGACTGCGCCGAAGCGCCTGGGGTCACGCAGGCGCAGCCCTTTTTCGCCGAAGAGAATATCCACATGATCATGCTTGTGTGCCGGTGCGCCCGGCTCAATTACGCGCAGGCTCCCCGACATTCCCAGATGGATGATCAGCGAGCCGCGGCTGGAATCCAGGAGCAGATACTTTCCGCGCCGTCGCACGCCCTGGATTTCCACGCCGAGCAGGCGACGGGCGAGATTCCGAGGCACTGGCCACCGCAGCTGTGGGTTGCGCACAGTCACGCCCGTGATGATCCTGCCGAGGACAAAAGGCTCGATGCCGCGGCGGGTAATCTCCACTTCAGGCAGTTCAGGCACGGGCGAAGGGACTATTTTCTTGTCGGGCCTCGGAAATATACCTAAACTAGGTCTTCCGGACACTCTATATCTGGCATGCATCAAACATCATCCGAAGCATTACCGAAACTGGAAGGAGTTCTGCGCCAGTTCGGGTTCGTGGCGCTTCTTGCCTTCGCGATGCTGGCGGGATGCGGCACGATTCCCAAGGATTCAGCGGTCTCCGAGGATCAAGACCGGGGCGAGTCTGAGTCCGACGAAGCGGGCGGCGAACCGCGGGCGGCTGCCCAGGACTCGGAAATCAGGTCGCCCCTGCCCAAGCAAGAACTTACCGAGAATCTCCTCTATGAATATCTCCTGGCGGAAATTGCCGGCCAGCGCGGCAGCCTCGGGCTGTCGGCGCAGGCGTACGTGGATCTCGCCAAGCGTACCCGCGATCCTCGCATCGCCCGCCGCGCCACCGAGATTGCGCTGTTTGCACGAATGAACAGTGCCGCCATCGACGCAGCGAGAATCTGGTATGAAACCGATCCGGAGTCCGATCGCCCGCTGCAGGCCCTTGCCGGATTGCTGGTCGCGGGAGGGCGCTACGCCGAGGCGCTGCCACACTTGAAAAAGCTGCTGGCAGGCCCGTCAGGTCCGGAAAGCGGATTTACGCAACTCGCTCGATCCCTTGCCGGTGCCCAGGACAAGCGCGCTGCCCTGAAGCTCGTCCAGGAACTGGCGGCAGACTACGACAGACTTCCCCAGGCACATTTCGCCGTCGCGCAGGCGGCCGCGAATGCCGGCGAGGACCGGATCGCAATAGGAGAAGCCCGCAGGGCGCGGCAGCTGCGGCCGGACTGGGAAGCCGGGGTACTGCTCGAGTCTCAGCTGCTTCAGAAGACCTCCGCAGATCAGGCGGCTTCACTGCTGGCGGAGTATCTCCGCAAGAATCCTGGTGCGCGAGAGGCCCGGCTTGCCTACGCGCGTACCTTGGTCGCGCAGAAACGATTCGCCGAAGCGCGTGCGGAGTTCCAGAGATTGATGTCGGGCGTCCCCGACAATACCGATGTGGCATTTGCGGTCGCGGTTCTTTCGATCCAGTTGAAGGACTACGACGCTGCAGAGGGATACTTGCGCAACTTGCTCGGCAGCGCCTACAGAGACAAGGACGGGGTGCGGCTGTACCTGGGTCAGGTCGCCGAGGAACGAAAGAATCTTGCCGATGCGCTGCGCTGGTACAGTGAGATTGGCGAAGGTGAGCAATATGTGGTGGCACAAATACGCTACGCGCAAGTGCTCGCTCGCCAGGGGAAGCTTGATGCTGCCCGTGCACACCTGCAGGAAGCGGGTGCCCGCAACAGCCAGCAGCGCGTGCAGTTGATTCTGGCGGAAGCGCAAATCTTGCGCGATGCCAATCAGCCGAAATCGGCATTCGATCTGGTTGGGCGGGCGCTCGACCGCCTTCCAAACGACCCGGACCTGCTTTACGACTATGCCATGCTCGCTGAGAAAATCGAGCGAGTCGATTTGCTGGAATCGTCGCTGCGCAAGCTCATCGAGATCAGGCCCGAAAACGCCCATGCCTACAATGCGCTCGGCTATTCGCTTGCCGACCGCAATCAGCGCCTGCGCGAGGCACGTGAACTCATCGAAAAGGCCCTGCAGCTCGCCCCGGATGATTCGTTCATCATCGACAGCATGGGATGGGTCCTCTTCAGAATGGGCCAGCTCAAGGATTCCGCTGGCTATCTGCGTCGCGCGTATGCCGGCAGACCCGATCCGGAAATTGCGGCGCACCTTGGAGAGGTCCTGTGGGCAATGGGCGAGCGCGAGGAGGCGGAGCAGGTACTCGGGGCCGCGGCGCGTTCAAGCCCGGACAACGAAACGCTGGCCAATACCATAAAGCGGTTGAAGCGCTGACTTCGTGCTCCGTTTCACGCATGCCATCGCCGGGGCAGCATTCCTCGGCGCCTGCGCTACCCTTCCTGAGCCCTCGCCCCCGCCTCCCGGGGGATTTGAACTCTCCGGCCGTGTCGCGGTTCGCTCGGGGAAGGAAGCCGTTTCCGGGCAAGTTTTCTGGAGGCATTCCGACGAGGCCGATGATCTGCTCATCACATCACCGATCGGCCAGGGAATCGCCCGCCTCACTCGGGAGCGCGATGTTTTCCGCCTGGTCACCGCTGACGCAAGGGAATACAGCGCCGCCGATGCGGAAACCCTGACAGAAGATGCGCTTGGTTGGCGCCTGCCGCTCAAGGGGCTTCCGGACTGGGTACAGGGGCGCGCCAGCCCGGGGCGAAGCGCGGCAGTGCGCCGCGATGCGGAGCATCGGCTCCTCGAACTGCTCCAGGACGGCTGGCGGATCGACTATGAAGCTTTCCGTGACGCGAGACCCGCGAGGTTGCGCCTCTCCCGGGACGATCTGCAAATCCGGTTGATGGTCGACCGATGGGCGAGATGAGTGCCTGGGATCGCCGGTACCCGGCTCCCGCGAAGCTCAACCTGTTTCTGCACGTCGTCGGTCGGCGCTCCGATGGCTATCACCTGCTGCAGACGGCGTTCCAGCTGATCGACCTTTGTGACTGGCTGAATTTCTCGCCGCGCAACGACTCCGAAGTGAAGCTTGCAAGGCCCCTGTCGGGAGTTGTCGAGAGCGACGAACTCGCAGTGCGCGCTGCGCAACTGCTGAAAAAGGAGAGCGGGTGTACGCAGGGTGTCGACATCGAAATCGAAAAAAATATTCCGGTCGGTGGTGGCTTGGGCGGGGGCAGTTCCGACTGCGCGACGGCCCTGCTGGTGCTCAACCAGCTCTGGCGGCTCGCTTTACCGAAGGAACGCCTTGCGGAAATCGCCCTCTCGCTTGGCGCAGACGTTCCGTTCTTTCTTTTCGGTAGCAACGCCTTTGCCGAGGGCATAGGTGAGCGGCTGCAGCCCCTGGAATTGCCCGAGGCGTGGTACGTCGTGCTCGTCCCCCCGGTGGTGATTCCCACACGCTCGATTTTCTCCGCACCGGAATTGACACGAAATTCCAAAACCATCAAAATATCAGGCTTTTCCGCCGGTTTTGGACGGAACGATCTTGAGCCGGTCGTGTGTCACCGGCATGCCGAGGTGGCGGCGCATCTTGCCTGGCTGAGGCAGTTCGGGGCGGCGCGAATGAGCGGGTCGGGCGCGTGCGTGTTTGCAGGATTTGCAGCCGAGGGCGAAGCGCGCGCTGTACTATCCAGGATGCCCGAGGGAATGCGCGGATTCGTCGCGCGGGGATTGAGCCGGCATCCTCTTGCGGCGTTCCGGGGACGTGAATAGCGCGCTGCGGAGGACGGCTTCTCCTCCGGGGCGGTCATGAATGGGGACCGGCAAGGAGAGGCATTTTTCTTCCTTGTCTGCTTCGAAGGTTAGCGCCTGGGGAGTCGCCAAGCTGGTTAAGGCAGCGGATTTTGATTCCGCCATGCGAGGGTTCGAATCCTTCCTCCCCAGCCAGGACTAGCAGCGGGACTTGCAATGAGGCCAGAAATACAGGTGAGCCGCTGATGCGGCTAATTTTTTGCGGATGAGGGATTGGGGTCGATCCCCGACCGCCGGCGACTGGGCAAAGCGCATGGCTTACGAAAGCCTGATGGTCTTCACGGGGAACGCCAACCCGCTGCTTGCGCATGCGGTGGTGAGGCGCCTCAACATCCCGCTGGGCCACGCGACGGTCGGCAAGTTCTCAGATGGGGAAATAATGGTGGAGCTGCTGGAGAACGTCCGCGGAAAGGATTGCTTCGTGCTGCAGTCCACTTGCGCACCCGCGAACGACAGCCTGATGGAAGTGCTGCTGATCGTGGACGCGCTGAAGCGGGCGTCGGCAGCCCGGGTAACGGCGGCGATTCCGTACTTCGGGTACGCGCGCCAGGACCGGCGCCCGCGTTCGGCCCGGGTGGCGATCAGCGCCAAGGTGGCCGCGAACATGCTGCAGGCGTCCGGTGTTGACCGGGTGCTGACCATGGACTTGCACGCCGATCAGATCCAGGGATTTTTCGATGTGCCAGTGGACAACATCTACGCGACGCCGGTGCTCCTCGGCGATGTCTGGAAGCATCAGTACGAGAATCTGCTGGTCGTGTCGCCCGACGTCGGCGGCGTGGTGCGCGCGAGGGCGATGGCGAAACGTCTGGAGTCGGATCTGGCCATCATCGACAAGCGCCGGCCCCAGCCGAACGTTTCAGAGGTGATGAACGTGATCGGCGATGTCAAGGCACGCAGCTGCGTCATCATGGACGACATCGTCGACACTGCGAATACGCTTTGCAAGGCGGCTCAGGCTCTGAAGGAGGAAGGGGCAACCCGCGTGGTCGCGTATTGCACGCACCCGGTGCTTTCGGGCGGTGCAGTGGAGCGCATCGCGGATTCGGAAATGGACGAATTGGTCGTGTCCGACTCGATCCCCTTGTCAAAGATGGCGCAGGCCTGCAAAAAAATCCGCGTGCTGTCGATCGCGGGATTGCTGGCCGAGACGATACTGCGGATCAGCAACGAGGATTCCGTCAGTTCGTTGTTCATGGAATAGTCTTATCACGGTGCTGTCTGGTCGCGGACGCGCCATAACCTGGAGGCAACAATGGCAATCGAAGTCGTAGCGGAATCACGCAAGGGGCAGGGAACGGGTGCGAGCCGCCGCCTCCGCCGCACCGGAAAAGTTCCCGGAATCGTGTATGGCGGGAAGAAGCCGGCGGTGAGCATCGAGGTGGACCACAAGGCGCTCTATCACCAGTTGCGCGACGAGAAATTTCACGCGTCCATCCTCACCCTGGCCCTGGACGGCGCCAAGGAGGAGGTGCTGCTGCGTTCGGTCAACATGCACCCGTTCAAGCTCGAGGTGCAGCACATAGATTTTCAGCGGGTTTCGGCGGATGAGAAGATCCACATGAAAGTGCCGCTGCACTTCGTCAACGCCGACAAGTCCCCGGCAATCAAGGAGCAAGGCGGACTGATCACCCACGTTCTCAACGAGATCGAGATTCGCTGCCTGCCGGCAAATCTGCCGGAGTTCGTCGAAGTGGACCTTTCACATCTGTCCATTGGGCACTCCATGCATATTCGCGAACTGAAACTCCCCGAGGGCGTGGAGATTTCGCTGCGCGGGGACGAAAACCCCACCGTGGCTTCGGCACAAATCCCCAAGGCTGCTATCGCCGAGGAAGAGGAAGCCGCTGCTGCTGCCGCCGCCGCTACGGTCGAAGGGGCCGCTGCACCGGCAGAAGGGGTCCCCGCGGCTGCCGACGTGCCGGCCGTCAAGCAGAAAGCTCCGGACGCCGCTGCGCCTGCTGCCGAAGACAAGGGCGGAAAAGGCGGCAAGGGCGACAAGGGCGACAAGGGCGACAAGAAGTAAACCCTTTCATGTCCTTGGGAAAGGGCGCGGCGACATCCGCGCCCTTTTTTATCGATGGCTTTCATCAGACTCATCGTCGGCCTGGGCAATCCGGGCAGGGAACACGCGAAAGACCGGCACAACGTCGGCTTCTGGTTCGTATCGCGCCTTGCGGCCGAGCGGCGCATCGAGCTGAAGTCGGTCGCCCGATATCACGGCCTGCTCGGAAAGCTCGCGCGACCTTCCGGCGAGCTGTGGTTGCTCATGCCGCAAACCTACATGAACCTCTCCGGCAGGTCGGTCGGGGCGCTCGCGCGCTTCTACAAGGTTCTCCCCGAGGAAGTGCTGGTCGTGCACGACGAGCTCGATTTCCCTCCGGGCACGGCGAAGCTGAAGCTGGGGGGCGGCGTCGCCGGGCACAACGGCCTGAAGGACATCGCTGCGCAGCTCGGCACGAACGCGTTCTGGCGTCTGCGGATCGGCATAGGCCATCCGGGCGACAAGGACCGCGTCGCGGACTACGTGCTGGCCTCGCCGCGCGCATTCGAGCGCGAGCTGATCGAAACGGTGCTCGAGCGCTGCATGGAGGTCTCCGTGCTGCTGCTGGAGGGCGACATGGAGGCGGCGATGCTCAAGCTGCACACGAAAACCTGATGTCGTTGAAGTGCGGCATCGTTGGACTGCCCAATGTGGGGAAGTCGACCCTGTTCAATGCACTTACGAAGGCGGGGATCGCGGCGGAGAACTATCCGTTCTGCACCATAGAGCCGAACGTCGGCATCGTCGAGGTGCCCGAC
>JBGQFD010000087.1:0-15610 GCA_041496705.1 Gammaproteobacteria bacterium
ACCAACGCCCCCGAAGTGATCGTCGGCAGCGCCGCAGCACCGGTGGTGCCGTCGTAGGTCCTGGTGTTGGTCGTGGCCGTTACCGTGATTGGAGCTGCGCTGACGACCCCGGTGGTGTTGTTCACCAGTGTCACCGTGTAATTCAGACCGCCGTTGCCGTCAGTGATCGTCGCCGTCGGCGTCAGCGTCTTGCCCGTGCCGGCGTTCTTGTTCGCGTAGGTCTCGGCGAGCACCGCGGTGTCCCCGCCCACCAGCGCTCCCGAAGTGATCGTCGGCAGCGCCGCAGCACCGGTGGTGCCGTCGTAAGTCCTGGTGTTGGTCGAAGCGGTCACCGTGATTGCAGCTGCGGTGATGACCCCGGTGGTGTTGCTCACCAGCGTCACCGTGTAATTCAGACCCCCGTTGCCATCGGTGATCGCCGCCGTCGGCGTCAGCGTCTTGCCGGTGCCGGCGTTCTTGTTCGCATAGGTCTCGGCGAGCACTGCGGTGTCCCCGCCGACCAGCGCTCCCGAAGTGATCGTCGGCAGCGCCGCCGCGGTGGTGTTGCCGTTGTAGGTCCTGGTGTTGGTCGTGGCCGTTACCGTGAGCGCCGCCGCGTTGATGACCCCGGTGGTGTTGTTCACCAGCGTCACCGTGTAGTTGAGACCCCCGTTGCCGTCGGTGATCGCCGCCGCTGGCGTCAGCGTCTTGCCCGTGCCGGCGTTGCGGTTGCTGTAGAGCTCGCTCAGCACCGCAGTGTCCCCGCCCACCAACGCTCCCGAGGTGATCGTCGGCAGCGCCGCCGCACTGGTGGTGCCGTCGTAGGTCCTGGTGTTGGTCGAAGCGGTCACCGTGATTGCCGCTGCGTTGATGACCCCGGTGGTGTTGTTCACCAGCGTCACCGTGTAATTGAGACCGCTGTTGCCGTCGGTGATCGCCGCCGCCGGCGTGAGCGTCTTGCCCGTGCCGGCGTTGCGGTTGCTGTAGAGCTCGCTCAGCACCGCGGTGTCCCCGCCTACCAGCGCTCCCGAAGTGATTGTCGGCAGCGCCGCGGCACCGGTCGTACCGTCGTAGGTCCTGGTGTTGGTCGTGGCTGTCACCGTGAGCGCCGCTGCGTTGATGACCCCGGTGGTGTTGTTCACCAGCGTTACCGTGTAATTGAGACCCCCGTTGCCGTCGGTGATCGCCGCCGCCGGCGTGAGCGTCTTGCCCGTGCCCGCGTTGCGATTGCTGTAGAGCTCGCTCAGCACCGCGGTGTCCCCACCCACCAGCGCCCCCGAAGTGATCGTCGGCAGCGCCGCCGCGCTCGTGGTGCCGTTGTAGGTCTTGGTGTTGGTCGAGGCCGTTACCGTGAGCGCCGCGGCGTTGATGACCCCGGTGGTGTTGTTGACGGTGCTCACGGTGTAGTTGGCCCCGCTGTTGCCGTCGTTCACCGTGAAGGCGGATACCGTGAGCGTCCTTCCAGTCCCGGCGTTCTTGCTGGCATACACCTCGTCTAGGCCGGTGACCGTGTCGCCGGTCTGCAGGCCCGCGACTGTCGGGGTGGCCGCCGCGCTGGTGGTGCCATCGTAGGTCTTGGTGTTGGTCGCCGCAGTGATCGTGAGCGGGGCCGCAGTGATATTCGCCGTCGTCGTCCCGGCACCGGCGAAGAGGGAGAATTTGCCGGCGTCTGCGCCACCCAGGGTATAGCCGCTGAAGGTAATGGGCTTGCCCGTCCCGACGTTCTTGTCGGAGAAAGCGGCAGTGCCGGGAACCAAGGTGACGACGCCACCGGCGGTGGGCGTATCCTTGAAAGAGAGTGCCGCCGCGACTGCGCTGTCGTAGACTTTGTTATTCCCCTGTGCGAACACCAGCGCGTGGGAACTGACAGAACCACCGGTTACGTTGGTCGCGTAGGTGTTCAGGTTGTTGTACCCGTTCGGGTTGTAGAAGATGGTGGCCGTGCCGGTATTCAGGGCCACGGCGCCTGCGCCGCTGAAATTCACGGTGCCCGCGGCAGCGCCGGGACCATTGCCGGTGTTGTCGGCACGGAGGACGACGCTGCCGGCTCCCGTTCCAAGCACGCTGGCGTCAATCGCCTGCGTTACGTTTACATTGCGGAAGGCGCTCAATGTCAAAGTCGTGGCCGCCGTCCAAGCCACGTCATCGTTGACATTGACGTCGCCGTTCGTCCCCGCGCCGCCGGCGCTGCTGAGAATTGTTACGTCTGTGGCGCCTAGGCTTGCGCTCAGGACGGCGCCGGTCATATCACCGCCGGTCAGCGCGATAACGAAGTCAACCGGGTCAAGCAGCCATGTACCCGTCTTACCTCGCGGTGCCAGCGTCTCGACTCTCGCGCTATCAGCGATCGACAGGTGCTTCCCGGAAGTCTCGACGAACCCGCCGTCTCCGCCCCGTTCGCCGCCGCGCGCGAGCACCGTGCCAGCGAAGCCCGTGTCCCGATCCGACCACACGATCGCGCGGCCGCCGTTGCCCTGTTCGGTCGCGCTCACGTTCAAAGTGCTCGCGGCATCGATGCGGACCGCATCCGCATTGCGAATCGACACATCGCCACCCTGGTAGCCGCCGCCAACGAGGATAGTGCCGCCGGCGTTGGCGCCGCTCGCGTCCACATTTGCCGCCGCCAGGACAAGCGAGCCGCCGAGAATGCGCACCTCGCCTCCGGTTCCGCCGCTTGCGTCGACCGCGCCGGAAAGGACGGCCCCGTCTGCTGCGCCATAGCCGCCTCGCAAGACGACCGCCCCGCCGGCGCCGCTCGCGGTGCTCTTCGCTTCGATCGATCCGCCTGCGCTCTGGACGATGCTTGCGCTGGCGGTGATGTATACAGCGCCCGCGGAAGCCGCCTCCGCGTTGGCGGCGATGCGCCCGGAATTGACCACGTTATCGCCGGTGATCGATACCGAGCCGCCCGCGGCTGCCCCTTGGCCGCTCGCGTCGATGCTGCCGCTGTTTGAAACGGTCTGCGCGCCTTCGAGACGGATGACGCCGTTGCTGACGGTGAGGCTGCGCGCCTGGATGATGCCTTCGTTGTTGACCACGCTTGCCGAGATGTCGCCCGCGGCGCGCGCGCTCATGATCACCTGCCCGCCGTCGGCGGCGATCAGATGGCGGTTCACGATCGCGGCGTTGAGCGCACTCGCATCCACGCGCAGGCTGAGCAGCCGGTCGCCGGCGAAATCGAGCGTGACGCGATCCCCCGCTCCGAGCGCGACCGCGCCGAGCGTCGCGGTGATGATGCCTTCGTTACGCACCTCAGGCGCAAGCAAGGCGATGTACCCGCCGGGATTCGCCGCGAGCACGCCCTGATTGACGACGCTGCCCGCGGCGCCGGGATTCGCGAAGCTGGCGCGCCCCGCCATGAAATCGTCGGAGGAAATGTCCAGCGTCGAAGCGACCAGCCCGCCGACGTTTACCTGCGCGGTCCTCGAGAAAAGCACCCCGGCCGGGTTGACCAGGAACACCTGCCCGTTGGCGGTGAGGCGGCCGGCGATTTCCGAGGCGCTGCCGGCGAGGACGCGATTCAAGGCGACCGCACTCGAGTTGGGCTGGGCGAAATTGACCTGCGCGGCCGAGCCGATGCTGAAGGTCAGCCAGTCGATCGCCGTGCGCTGGGACGATTGCAGGATATCGAGGCGGGCCGCGGTGCTCGAGCTGATGGCAGCGCTGCCGCCCACTACCGTGCCGCCGGTCGGCAGCGCGTTCGGGTCGAGCGCCCAAGCGTTCTGCACAGGCAGAGCGAGGCACAGCCCGACAAACAGCCCTACAGGAAGTCGCCTAAGGCGAGACAAGGCGTGCGCGAATGCGCCCGCCCGACTTCTGCCCCCCTGATTGCGCACTCGCACCGCAGCACCCCCCCGGGTCCAGCAACCATCGCAAAGATCGCAAAGCTCACAGCAAAACGCTGTGACATATTTCCTGCGTATTGTTGTAATAGTTGCGGCCGGAGCGACCGCCCCCTGCAAGGCCTGGAGCAGAGGTGCGTATGTTACCAAAAATGGACCCCGAGATTATTAAAAAAATAAGAAAAAAGACCCTGGGTGAGCCCCGGCCGGACTCCGGGCCCCTCCCCCGGGGCGCTGCCGGACCGCAATGGGGCGGGTCCCGCCGCGACGGGCTTGACGCGTCAAGGGCGCTTGCCTACCCTGAGCCGGCCACCGCACGACACCGATTCCAGCCTGCAGCGAGGAGGAAACATGTTCGAATCCCAACACGGGCCGAAGCTGCTTTTCCCGGCCCTCAAGCCCTTGTACGTTTTCCTGGAGCCGCTGTCCTGGTTGCTGATCCGCTGCGCCTGCGGGGTGATCCTCGCCGTACATGGCTGGGGCAAAATCTCTCGCGGCGCCGAAGCAATGGCACCGGCGTTCCTGAAGATGGGCTACGAGCACCCCGTTCCGCTCATCTACTTCCTCATCCTGGTCGAGTTCTTCGGCGGAATCGCCATCGCCGCGGGATTGTTCACGCGGTTTTTCGCGGCCGCGGTCACCATCGAGATGGCGGTCATCACCTTCGTCCATTACCTGCCGGCGGGGTTCTCCTGGCTCAACCGCGGCTACGAGTTCACCCTGATGTGGGGCCTGGTGGCGCTCGCGATTCTCTGGCGCGGCGGCGGGCCGTATTCGCTCGACCGCAGGATCGGCAGGGAACTCTAAACCCCCGGCCCCGGTGCCCCGAAAACCCGCGTTGACCGAGCGCGCCCCGGCGCCACCCGCTCAGCCGCAATCCTTCGCCGCGCTGCGCCATCCCGGCTACCGCGCCTATTTCATCGGCTCGGCGCTGGCGATGATGGCCGATTCGATCGAGCACGTCATCAGCTACTGGATCATCTTCCAGAAGTTCCATTCGCCGGCGCTCGGCGGCTTCGCCGTGCTGTCGCACTGGCTGCCGTTCCTGTTCTTCTCGGTATGGTCGGGCGCGCTCGCCGACCGGTTCGACCCGCGCCGCATCATCCAGGTCGGCATGCTGTTGTTCATGACGGCTTCGCTTGGCTGGGGCCTGCTCTTCCTCACCGACGCCCTCGAGATGTGGCACGCGGCCGCGCTGCTCGTGGTGCACGGCTTTGCCGGCGTTTTCTGGCATCCGTCCGCGCAGGTCCTGATCCACGATATCGTCGGAACTGCTTCGCTGCAGAGCGCGGTGCGCCTTTCCGCCACGGCGCGCTACCTCGGCCTGTTGTTCGGGCCGGCAGTGGGCGGGGTGTTCCTGCTCGTCTTCGGCCCGGCGGTCGGGCTCCTCGTCAACGTGCTCATCTACCTGCCGCTCGTGTGGTGGCTGTGGAAGGCGCCCTTCGGGCCGAAATTCCGCAAGGACAAGGACAAGGCGCCGGTGCGCGCCGTGAGGGGCTTCGCCGACATCGTCGCCACGATCCGCGAGATCGCCGGCAAACGCAGCATCGTCTCTATGATTCTGCTCGCCGGGCTCGCTTCGCTCCTGGTGGGCAACGGCTACCAGCCGCAGATGCCGGAGTTCGCGCAGGATCTCGGCCACGGCGACCCCGACATGTCCTACAGCATGCTGCTCGCCGCCGACGCGGCCGGAGCCTTGTTCGCGGGTTTCCTGCTGGAAAGCCGCGGACTCCTGCAGGCGCGGCCGCGCACGGCACTGGTGCTCGCGCTCGCGTGGTGCTGCGCCATCGGCGGATTCGCAGCCGCGACCTCGTACGCGCTCGCGCTGGCGCTGCTCTTCGCCGTCGGTTTTCTCGAGCTGTCGTTCAACGCCATGGCGCAGACACTGGTGCAATTGCAGGCGCCCCCGCAGTCGCGCGGGCGCGTCATCGGCCTGTACATCCTGTCGGCCCTGGGCATGCGCGCCTTCAGCGGCATCACCATCGGCATCGCCGGAAGCCTGATCGGCATCCATTGGTCGCTCGCCCTGAGCGCGATGGCGCTGCTTGCCGCGATTTCCGTTTTGATGGCATTCTCGGGGCGCTGAGTTCCCGATTCCGCCTATCCCGGGAGAAACCGCGTGCGCTACGAGCTTTATTACTGGCCCTCGATCCAGGGCCGCGGCGAATTCGTGCGGCTCGCGCTCGAGGAGTCGGGCGCCGCCTACGACGACGTCGCCCGGCTGCCGCAGCGCGGCGTCGCCGAGCTGATGCGTTTCCTCGGGGACCGGTCTCCCGCCACGCCGCCCTTCGCGCCGCCTTTCCTCAAGGCGGGGAAGTTGGTCATCGCCCAGACCGCGAACATCCTCGCGTGGCTCGCGCCGCGCCACGCGCTGGTGCCGAAAGGCGACGCGGCGCGCGTGTGGGCGCACCAGCTGCAGCTCACGATCGCCGACTGGCTCGTGGAGATCCACGACACGCACCACCCGGTCGGCGCCGCGTTCTACTACGAGGACCAGAAACCCGAGTCGAAGCGCCGCGCCGCCGCCTTCACCAGCGCGCGCCTGCCGAAATACCTCGACTATTTCGAGCGCGTGCTCGAGCGCGAGCCGGGCGGCTGGCTGCTCGGCAGGCGCTTTGCCTATCTCGACCTGTCGCTCTTCCAGATGGTCGCCGGGCTGCGCTACGCGTTTCCCGCAGCGATGACGAGGTTCGCGCCGAAATATCCGCGGACGCTCGAGCTGCACGACCGCGTGGGCTCGCGACCGCGCATCGCCGCCTACCTTGCCTCGCCGCGCCGGCTCGCCTTCAACCAGGATGGCATCTTCAGGCACTATCGCGAGCTCGATGCCTAGTGGAGCGACCATGATCTCTACCCCGAGACTTGCAGCTTTCTTCCTCGGCCTTGCCGTGCTCGTCCCCGCGCGTCCGGTCGCGGCGCAAGATTATCCGGCGCGCGAGATCCGCTCGATCTGCAACTTCGCGGCGGGGTCCGGGGCCGACATCCTGGTGCGCTACTACAGCGAAAGGCTCGCGCAGGTCGCCGGAAAGCCCGTGATCGTCGAGAACAAGGTCGGCGTGCAGGGGAACATCGCCACGGAGTTCGTCGCGCGCGCGAAACCGGACGGATACACGATCATGATTACGCCGGCGAGTTCCACTCTGGCCGCGGCACGGTACCTTTTCAAGCAGCTGCCCTTCGATCCCGACAAGGACTTCGCGCCGGTGACGACACTCGCAAGGTTGAGCTTCGCGATCGCCGTGGACGCGAGGAGTCCGATCCGGACGATCGCCGAGCTGACCGGGCGCCTGAAGAAGAAGCCGGGTCACGGCAACTACGGCACCGGCTCGAATACCGGCCTCGTCGCCGCCGAGCTCTACAAGGAAATGGCGGGCCTGGGGACGACGCATGTTCCCTACAAGGCGGCCCCGAACGCCCTGGCCGATCTGCTCGGCGGGGAAATCGACTTCATGTCGTACGACGTGACTTTTCTCGTGCCGCAGGTGCGCGCGGGCCGCGTGCGGCTGCTCGCGCTCACGTCGGCGGCGCGCCTGAGCATGCTGCCCGAGGTGCCCACTATGGCCGAGTCGGGCTTTCCCGGCTACGACCTCACGCCCTGGTTCGGCGTCGTCGTTCCGGCCGGCACGCCAAAGGCCGTCGTCGACAAGCTCGCCGTCTGGTTCAACCAGATTTCGGCGAGCGAAGAAACCCGCAAGTTCCTCGAGAACTTCGCGACCGAGCCGTTTCCGGGCACCTCGCAGTCGATGGCGGCGTTGCTCGCGCGCGAAATCGAGCAATGGGGCCGATACACGAGGCTCGCGAAGATCGAACCGCAATGAGGGTCGCCGGATGCGCGCGGGCGCGCATGGCAGCAGGGATTCTCGCGTCGCTGGCGGCGCTCGGCGCAGGCGATGGAGCGTTCTCGCAGAACTATCCGTCCCGGCCGACTAAGCGCCGGGCGCAGCACGCAAGTTTTTCGCAGGTGTTACCTTAGGCGGCCGGAACGAGACGCCGCGCAGTACTTCGTTGCTGTGGAACCATGAACCCGCACAGGAGAGAGAGACCATGAAGATTCTGTATTTCGACGATTTCAGGCTGGGCGTGCTCAAGGGAGACGCCGTCGTCGACGTTTCGAAAGTCGTGAAGGGCATCCCGCACACCGGTCCGCACGACCTCATCAGCGGCCTGATCGAGCGCTTCGCCGACTATCGGAAGAAGCTCGACAAGGCCGTGGCAGGGGCCCGCGGCATTCCGCTGAAGAAGGTGAAGATCCGACCGCCTCTGCCGAAGCCCAACAACATCGACTGCATGGCGGTCAACTACATGGAGGACGGCACGCGCGCGGAACCTGCTCCCATCAACGCCTTTCACAAATCTCCGAGCGGCGTCATCGGAGACGGCGACACCATGGTGCTGCCCGACGTCCCGGCAAGCATCTTCGAGGGCGAAGCCGAGATCGCGCTGGTGATCGGCAAACGCGCCTGCAACGTAAAATCGGCCAACGCGATGAAGCACATATTCGGCTACGTCAATTTCATCGACGGCTCGGCTCGCGACCTGCCGCCTGCGGGCAACACCTTCTACCAGATGAAGTCGCGCGAGACCTTCGCTCCGATGGGCCCGTATATCGTCACCGCCGACGAGATTCGCGACCCGCACAAGCTGCAGATCCGCCTCTGGGTGAACGGCGTGCTCAAGCAGAACTTCAACTCGAGCGACATGGCGCACAGGATCCCGCGCTGCATCGAGTGGGTCAGCTCGATCCACACGCTCAATCCCGGGGACGTGCTCGCCACCGGCACCAACCACCGCGGGCTCTCGGCGTTCCAGGACGGCGACCGGATCGAGCTCGAGGTCGAGGGCCTGGGACGCCTGCGCGTGAAGGTCAGGGACAAGCTGAAGCGCACCTGGGGCCGCGACACACGCCTGGAGCACGAACAGAAAGGCCTGCAGGGGCGCACGCCGCAGCTCACCGGGAAATACGCGAAGAGCCCGGCATGACCGTCCGCCCGCCGCAGGCACAGCTCGCGCACGTCGGCATCTACGTGCGCGACCTCGAAGCGATGGTGGCGTTCTACACGCGGGTGCTCGGCCTGGTGATGACCGATTCGGGAGACTACTACCTGGGCGGGCGCATCGTGTTCCTCAGCCGCAACGCCGAGGAGCACCACCAGGTGGTGATGGCTTCGGGCCGCCCCGAGGGCAGTCCGAGCACCATCAACCAGATCTCCTTCCGGGTGGAAAGCCTCGAGGACCTGAGGCGCTTTCACGCTGCGCTCGTAAAGGAGCAGGTGAAGGAGATGAATCCGCGCAACCACGGAAACGCCTGGAGCGTGTACTTCAGCGATCCCGAGGACAACCGCATCGAGCTCTACACGCCTTCGCCCTGGCACGTCGGCCAGCCCTACGGCAAGCCGCTCGACCTCACCGAGCCGGTCGAGGCGATCCTCGCCAAGACCGAGGCGATGATCCGCGACGATCCCACGCGCAGCACGCGCTCGGCGTGGATGGCGCAGATGCAGGCACGCCTGGCCCAGTGAGCAGGCAGCAGCGAGGGACACAGGTAAACCGCGCGATCGGGGAACAGGTGCCGGTCCCGGGTGTTGACGCATTGCAGGACTCCATGGTGAGCACGGCCGAAGTCAAGCCGCCGCAGTAGGTCGCATTGAGTGCTAGAGTTCCGGCCTCGATAAACGCCAACAGCCGGAGCTCTCCCCGCCATGCCGCAGAAGCACAAGCCGCTCGTCATTGCCCTGGAAGAACACTACTGGGACGCCGAAGTCGCGACGCATTTTCCGCCGCGCGACGGCCACCAGCCGAGGCTGCGCGAGCGCCTCGACGACCTGGGGGCGCTGCGTTTGAAGGAGATGGACGAGGCCGGCATCGACATCCAGGTGATTTCGCACGGCGCGCCTTCCACGCAGCGGATCGACGCCGCTACCGCGGTTCCGCTTGCCCGACGCGCCAACGACCGGCTGCACGAAGCGGTGCGGGCGCATCCGGACCGCTTCGCGGGCTTTGCCGCGCTGCCGACCGCCGACCCCAGGGCCGCCGCCGACGAACTGGAACGCACCGTCACCAAGCTCGGCTTCAAGGGCGCGATGGTGCACGGCCCGACCAACGGCGTGTTCTTCGACGACAAGCGGTTCTGGCCGATCTTCGAGCGAGCGCAGGCACTCGATGTGCCGCTCTACATCCACCCGTCGACGCCGGTCGCGGCGGTCGCCGAGGCCTACTACAAGGACTACCTGAAGGAGTTCCCGCAACTCCTCACCGCCGCCTGGGGCTACACGGTCGAGACCGCGACCCAGGGGATTCGCCTGGTGCTTTCGGGCGTGTTCGACGCCTATCCGAGCGCGAAGGTCATCCTCGGCCACCTCGGCGAGTCGCTGCCCTTCTCCGCCTGGCGCATCAACATGGCGCTCTCCCGCGGCGACAAGCCGAGCACGTTCCGCGACACCTTCTGCGAGCACTTCTGGATCACCACCAGCGGCAACTTCTCCACCCCGGCGCTGATGTGCTGCATCATGGAGATGGGCGTGGACCGCATCCTCTTTTCGGTGGACTACCCCTTTGTGCCGAACCCGCCGGGGACGAAATGGATGGCGGATCTTCCGTTGAGCCTGGAAGACAGAACCAAGATCCTCTCGGGCAACGCGAAGCGCTTGTTGCACATGTCACGGGAATAAGCAGGAGAATGAAGGTGTTTACGTATTTGTGTCCCGCAACCTTTGCCAGGAGCCGCCGATGAAGAACTGGACGCAAAAGTCCTCTGCAGCCGCAGCCACGCTCTGCCTTGCCGCATGTGCCGGTTTTGCTCCGACATCCGGCTACCACCCGACGCCCTATTGGACGATCCATACGCCGGCCTTCGTGGGTCTCAAGTCCGGGGCCTCGACCAAGGCGGAGGTTCGCAAACAGGTCGGCGTCCCTATGTCGGAAATGAACTTTCCGCGGCAGAACGAAGATGTCTGGGAATACCGCTACCTCGATGGCACGACGATCGTGATGCTCGCCTACGTGCATTTCGACCCGAACGGCGTATTCAAGTACTACGAGCAGTTTCTTGACCCGGCGTTCAGCAGCGGAGAGGGTCCCAACTAGCTCGGCGATGGCCCGCCACCGGGTATGGCGGGGCCGGAACGCGCCCAGTAAGAAGTAAGTCGCCCGCGGGCGCTGGTCAGGCGCCCGGCGCGCCCTACGGCACGATCGTCAACGCGTTGGCGGCGACGACCGCTTCGGCAATGTGGCTCTCCCCGATCCAGATGACGAGATCGAGAATCGCGTCGGCGGCGCCCGCCGCGGGCAGCGCGAAGATGGCGAGCAGCCCCGCGCCGATCGTATAAGTCCAGTTGAGTCTCTTAGCCATACGCTGCAGTGCAGCAACGTTCGTGCCAAGGTCCTTCCGCGCTGCAAAACTGCGGGATTAGCCTTTCCGGTCAGCGCGTTGCCGTTTTGTACCGGCAACCGGAGCCAGCGCCCCGAGCGCACCCGGATGGAACAAAAAAAAGCGCGACGCACCGTCGTGCGTCGCGCTTCGGTATTGCGATTACTTCTTTTGCAGCTCCTTCCACGGATCCTTCACCGCCGTGCCCACGGTCTCGAGCTCTACGTTGGCGAGCTTGCCGCCCACCCTGCGAACCTCGCGCAGATACTCGTTTTGCACGATGTCGCGGGTCGCCGGGTCGATCGAGATCGGCCCGCGCGGGCTGTTGGGGTCCTTGAAGTTCTTCAGCAGCTCCATGGTCTTGTCCGGATCCAGCTTGCCCTTCTGCGCCTTGATCACGTACATGATCGCGGCCATCCCGTCCCAGCCGCCCACGGCGACGAAATTCGGCGTCTCGTTGGCGCCGTAGTCGCGCTTCCACGCGGCGACGAAGGCCTTGTTGGCGGGACGATCCGCCGCGGCCGAGTAGTGGTGCACGGTGAGCACGCCGAGCGCAGCGTCGCCCATGTTCTCCAGCTCCTCGTCGGTGGTGACGTCGCCCGGGCCGATCAGCTTGACGCCGGACTTGGCGAGGCCCAGATCGCCGAAGGCTTTGAGCACCGCGGTCGCGGTCTTTCCCGCGGGGATGAATACCATCAATGCGTCGGGCTTGGCGTCCTTCACGCGCTGCATGTAGGGAACGAAGTCGGGATTCACCAGCGGAACGCGCACGGTACCCGCGAGTTCTCCGCCTGCTTCCTTGGTTGCCCTGGTGAAAGCGTCCTCGCAATCATGCCCGGGCCCGAAATCGCTCACCAGCGTGTAGGCGCGCTTGAACTTCTTCGCCGCCCACTGGCCGAGCGGATAGCACGATTGCCACAGCGTGAACGACAGGCGCGCGATGTACGGCGAGCGCGCCGTGATCACCGAGGTGCCCGCGTTCATGATGACGAAAGGCACCTTGGCTTCGGTCGCGAGCGGCGCCATCGCCATCGCGTTCGGCGTGAAGATCACACCGGCAAGAAGGTTGACCTTGTCGCGCACGATCAGCTCCTGGGCGAGCTGCTTCGCCTTGTCCGGGTTCGGGCCGGTGTCGTCGCGGATCAGGAACTCGACGCTGACGCCGGGCGGCAGCTCCTTGGCGTGCTCCTTGAGGTACAGGCGGGCGCCGCGCTCCATGTAGGGCCCGAGATTGCCGTTCAACCCGGAATACGAAGTGATGAAGCCAATCTTGATGGTCTGCGCGGCGGCCGGCAGGGCGCCGAGCGCGAGGATCGCGCCGGCGAGCGGGGCGACCCAGTGGATTGCTTTTCTCATGGTTCCTCCTCGGAAGATGGTGCGGGGCGATTCTAGCAGGGTCCCGTTGAAAGAGGACGGATCCGTCGGGCTCCTAGCCCTTGCGCAGTTCGGGCATGACTTCCCTGACGAAAAGGGCCATGGAATTCATGGCTTCGTCGGGGCGCAGGTCGCCAAAGGAGAAGACCAGCAGCAGGTAGTTGATGCCGGCTTCGCGCACGATCTCCCGCAGCTGCCGGGTCACCGACGCGGGCGTGCCGCCGACGAAGCGCGCGGCGGCGGCGGGCGAGGTGGGATCGACGTTGAGGAGGTCCGGCTTGCCGTGCTTGCGGGTGAGGTAGGCGATGTGATCGGCCCAGGTCTTGTAGGCCGCAAGGCCCGTCTGCATCGCCTCGGCTTCCGTCTCGGCGATGTAGACGTGCTGCGACTTGCCGAGCTTCGGCGCGCTGACGTGCGCGTTGTGGCGGCCCGGGTCGTTCCGGTGCCGCACCCAGACCTCGCGGTACTGGGCGTAAAGCCGGCCCGCCTCTTCCGCGCTCGTGTTGAGAACCGTGTTGTAGCCGTGCTTTGCAGTGAACTCGATCGAATTCCGGTCACTGCTCGGAAACCACAGCGGCGGATACGGCCGCTGCTGCGGCTTGATGTAGATCTCGAGGTCGCGATAGGAGAAATGCTTTCCCTCGTGGTTCAACACCTTTCCGCCGCAAGCGGCGAAAAAAACGTCCAGGGTTTCGCGGTAGCGCTCGCGCGACTCATCGATGCTCTTCATGAAAAAATACGAAGACTCGATCGGCGACACGCCGCGCCCCACGCCGAGCTCCAGGCGCCCGCCGCTCATCTGGTCGAGCATGCACACCTCGTTGTACAAGCGGTAAGGGTTGTACCAGGGCAGGCAGAAGGTGAGCGCCCCGAGGCGCAGGCGGCGCGTGCGCTGGATCGCCGCCGCGAGCATCAGCGCGGGCGAGCCGTCGATCGAGAGCGGCGTGCCCTGGTGCTCGGCGATCTGCCAGGCGTAGAAGCCGGCGCGGTCGGCGGCTTCGGCGATCTTCAGCTTGTGCTCGAAGATTTCCGACGCCGGACGGTTGGACCATTCGATCCAGTCGAAGATGCCGAACTCGAGAGGGCTCTCGGGGAATGCGTCGTCCGTCACGGGGTGGGATTCTACCTCCGCGGCCTCCGTCGCGGCGGGCGACAGCGCGCTAGAATGGATTCAGTCGGAACGCGAAATGGACGACCGCCGAAAAATCCTCTCCTGGGCGCTGTACGACAAAGCATGAGCAGGTTTTCGCGCCACTTGCCGCTGCTGCTCGTATTGTGCGCAGGCCTGGGCCTCCTGCTGCATGGCCCGATCGCACAGCCGGAGCGCTATCACGAGTTCGCCGACCGCAGAGCGATATTCGGACTGACGAACGCAGCGGACGTGCTCTCCAACGCCGGATTCGCGATCGTCGGCCTTTGGGGACTCGCGCGCCTGTGGCCCGCTCGGGCGCATCGGGCGCCCTCGGCGGCCTGGCCCGGCTATTTCCTCTTCCTGGTGGCGCTGGTGCTCGCCGCGGCTGGCTCGAGCTTCTATCATCTCGCCCCGGACAACGCGAGGCTGGTCTGGGACCGCGTGCCGATCGCCCTCGCGTGCGCCGGACTGCTCGCCGGGGTTCGCGCCGACTCCCGGCCCGACACGAACGCCCGCCTCGCGACCGCGCTCCTCGCGATCGCCGCGATCGCGAGCGTCCTCTGGTGGCGCTTCACCGACATCGCCGGCGCGGGCGACCTGCGGCCTTACGTGCTCGTGCAAGGATTGCCTCTGGTGCTCATCCCCGTATGGCAGGCCGTCTACGCGGCGCCGCGCGATGAACGCCTGGCCTTCGCGGCCGCGATCCTGCTCTACGTCGCCGCAAAGGCGGCGGAACTGAACGACGAGGCGATCTTCTCGGCTCTAGGAGGCTTGAGCGGCCATACCGTGAAGCATCTCCTGGCGACGGCCTCCTCCGCAATCATCACCTTTCAGCTGATCCGCCGCTTGCGACTCGGGAACTGAAAAACGGACGTCGTACCGCCGGGATCAGGCCTCGATCCCCCGGTAGAGCCAGTCGACTTCCCAGAAAGTTTCAGGCGTCCGCTGCGCCATCAGCTGGTTGCGCAGATCGCGCGCGCCGCCGTCGCAATGGATGATCTCGCCGAACAGGCGCGCGGTGATCGGCACGCGGATGGCGCGCAGATAGCGCTCTTTTTCGTACGCGTTCAACGCCGCGTTGATGTCGCCGCTCCCGCCTGCGGCGAGCGTGCGGGAAAGCACCACCGCGTCCTCGATCGCCATGCACGCCCCTTGCGCGAGGTACTGCAGCGTGGGGTGCGCGGCGTCACCGAGCAGCGTGACCCTGCCGCGGGTCCATCCGGGGAGAGGATCGCGGTCGTGAAGCACCCAGTTCTTGTCCGTCCCCACGTACGCGAGCATCTCCCGCACCTGCGGCGTGGTGCGCGCGAACGCTTCCATCAGCTCGTCCGGACCGCCGTAGTCCTCGCGCTCGCCTCGCGCAAACTTGCGGCTCACCACGGTGGCGACATTGTTCATCACCGTGCCGCCGCGCAGGCGGTACTGGACGAAATGCAGATTGGGACCGATCCAGATCACCATGTCGTCGAAGTGAGACTGGTCCTTGACCCCGTCGAGCGGCACGACGCCGCGGTAGGTGACATGCCCGGCGGGCCGCGGCGGGCCGTCGCCGATCACCGCCTCGCGCACGCGCGAGCGAAGCCCGTCGGCCCCGATGAGCGCAGCGCCTTCGTATTCAGAGCCGTCGGCGCAAAGTGCGACCACGGAGTCGCTGCGCTCGGTGAAGCTCACCAGCTCCTTGGAGGTATGCAGGCTGACTTCCTCGTATTTACGGCAGGCCTCCAGCAGGGCCCCGTGCAGGTCGCGCCGGTGTACCACCGTGTAGGGAGCGCCGTAGCGCTTTCGAAACGCCGTCTCGCAGGAGATGCGCGTCAGCTCGCGGTCAGTGAGGGCGTCGATGAGGATGAGATTCTTGGTGAATACCGCCTGCGGCTCGAGGTCCTTCATCACGCCGAGCCAGTCGAGCATGCGGTAGGC
>JBGQFD010000088.1:0-15385 GCA_041496705.1 Gammaproteobacteria bacterium
ACGCGGTTGGGCATCTCCTCCTTGATGAACTCCTCGTACAGCTCGTCCATCAGGGACTTCACCACGCCCGAGGCGTCGGTGGCGGGGATGTCGCAGTGCAGCCAGCCCTGCGTGTGCGAAATCATGGTCACCGAGTTGCCGGTGCCGCCGACCGGATAACCCGCGTCGTTGAAGGCCTGGATCAGCGGGCCGACCTTGTCCCACTTGGACACCATGACCTCCAGGTTCGAGCGGATCGTAAAACGGACATGGCCTTCGCCGTACCGGTCGATGATGTCGCACAGCAGGTTGATCTCGTAGGGCCCGAGCTGGCGCTGGGTACCGACGCGCACCGTCCAGATCTCGTCGCCCGAGTAGGCGACGTGGTGCAGCACGCCCGGCCGAGGCCGGTCGTGGTACTTCCAGTTGCCGAAGTTCTTGATCATCAGCGGATGCATGTACTGCATGCCGTCGGGACACCCGCTCTCGATCGGCGTGCGCATCTTCTTCTTCTCGACCACCTGTGCTTGTGCCACCGCGACCTCCTTAGCCCGAAATCATGCCACCGGCTGCTTCTTGCGCTCGATCCACTTCTGCGCTTCCTGGTCCCAGTCGTCCAGGCGCACGTAGGAACTGGTGCGCGGATGGCTGATCATGTTCGGGTCGACCTCGACGCCGATGCCCTCCAGGAAGTTAGCCAGCCCGATGCGCTCGATCATCTCGCCGCAGCGCTCGTGCTCCAGGCCGTTCTCCGCCCAGAAATCGATCACCGTGGCGGCCAGCTCGCGAAGCTTTTCGTAGTCCTCATCGGTGTCCATCTTCATGAACGGCACGATCACCGTTCCCATGGTGTCGCCGATCTTGAGGGTGCGCTTGCCGCCGATGAGCAGGGTGATACCGCGGTCCTTGCCGGGCTTGAGCGCCTTGGTCATGACGTTGATGCAGTGCATGCAGCGCACGCAGTTGCGGTTGTCGACCTCGAGGGTGTCGTCGTCGTTCAGCGAGAGCGCCTTGGTCGGGCAGCGCGCGATCACATTGTCGATCGTGTACTTGCGGCCGTGGCTCGCGACGTATTCCTTCACACCCTTCTGGTCGACCTGCATGTCGTCGCGCCAGGTGCCGATCACGGCAAAATCGGCGCGCTGGATGGAGTTCATGCAGTCGTTCGGGCAGCCCGAGACCTTGAACTTGAACTTGTAGGGCAGCGCCGGGCGGTGCATGTCGTCGATGAAGTTGTTGACCAGCGTGCGGTGGATGCGGTGCTCGTTGGTGCACGACTGCTCGCAGCGCGCCGCGCCGACGCAGGACATGGCGGTGCGCACGCACGGGCCCGCGCCGCCCAGGTCGAAGCCGTACTCGTTGATCTCGTCGAAGAAGTGCTGCGTGTTCTCGCTGGTCGAGCCGATGAACATGATGTTGCCGGTCTGGCCGTGGAACGCGATGAGGCCCGAGCCCCACTTGCCCCACGACTTCGACAGCTGCCGCAGCAGCTTGGTCGTGTAGTGGTTGCCCGCCGGCGGCTGCACGCGCAGCGTGTGGAACTCCTTGGACTCCGGGAACATGCTCGCCACTTCGGAGAAGCGCGGGATGATGCCCCCGCCGTAGCCGAACACCGAGACCGTACCGCCCTTCCAGTAGCCGAGGCGCGTCTTGTACGAGTGCTCGAGCTGGCCGAGCAGGTCGACCATCATGTTGTTCTCGTGCGCCAGGCGCTTCAGGCCGGTGACGAAACTCGGCCAGGGACCGCTTTCGAGCTGGTCGAGCATGGGCGTCGGATGGAACGCTTTGGTCGAGTTCTTTTCCTTGGGCACGTAGGTGCTGTGCCGTTGCGGATCCTTCGGCTGCTTGCGGAGTTCGGACATCGCTATCCCTTCATGGTGCCAAATCGCGCCGCACCAGTGTAATGACGCCCCATCGCGGAGCCTCTTGGTCTTTGGGGATAGGCCGGAAGCGGGATACCCCTCTCTTTGGGGATATAGGAGTTGCTAATGACCCAAAAAGCAGCAAATGCGGTACGTTGTCTTACCTCGATTTCCCGCCCAAGCGCCTTGAACGCCGCCCTGCAAACCGCCATCGAACACCCGTTCGCGCTCGATCGGCCGCAAGACTACCTGCGCTGGCGCGAGCGCAAGCTCGCGCGCTATCCGCGCCGCGCCGAGGACCTGATCGTGGAGGTACGCGATCCGCGCAACCTGAGCGACAGCGAGGCCGGCGAAATCCGGCGCGTCTGCGGCGCGGCGAACATGGCCGTCTATGCCAGCCCGCTTGCCGACGTGGCCGACAAGGACATTGCACGCCGCCTCGGCGCGCGCCTGGGTCTTGCGCGCTTGCACGCCAACCTGCTCGCGGACGAGGACGGCATCAGCTCGCTCGAGGTGGCGCCGGAAAAGTCGGCCCGCGGCTATATTCCGTACTCGAACCGGCGGTTGCTGTGGCATACCGACGGCTATTACAACGCCCCGGACCAACGCATCCGCGCGTTCATCTTGCACTGCGTCCGTCCGGCCGCCGCGGGCGGCGAGAACCGCCTGCTCGATCACGAGATCGCCTACCTGCTGCTGCGCGACGCCGATCCGCAATATGTCAAGGCGCTCTCGGCGCCCGACGCCATGACCATTCCCGCCAACGAGGAGGACGGCGCCGCAACGCGTCCCGCACAGACCGGCCCGGTGTTCTCCGCCGACGGCAGCGCGCTGCACATGCGCTACACCGCGCGTACGCGCAGCATCGCATGGCGGCCGGACGAGGCAACCCGCACTGCGGCGCAGTTGCTCAGGCAGATCCTCGACACCGACTCGCCTTACGTGTTCACGCTGCGGCTGGCCGGCGGCCAAGGCCTGGTCTGCAACAACGTGCTGCACGACCGCAGCTCTTTCACCGACGCGCCCGCGACCGCGCCGCGCCGGCTCGTCTATCGCGCCCGCTATTTCGATCGCGTCGCATCGGCATGAAGTACTTCCCGCTCAAGTACATCAAGGAAGACCCCGGCGTCGGCAACGCCGACGACAGCACGGATGCGAGGGAATCGACCGGCATGCTGGAGCGCCTGGTCGCCGACCTGCGCGGCCAACTCGAAGCGCTTTCTCCCGGCGCGGAAAAACTGCGGCGCGCCGACCTGCAGCTGCAGCTCGGCCGCGCGCTGGTGCGCCTCGAGCGGCGGCCCGCGGCCTGGGCCGCAGCGCGCGAGGCGTTCGACCTCTACATGGCCGAGCAGGCCCGCGAAGGCGCGGCCCAGGCCTGCGACATCCTGTTCCTCGCCGAGCAGCCGCAGTCGCTCGCCGCGCTCGGCCAGGGCATCTGGCTCGCGGTGACCTACCCGGTCGATCCGGAGCTGAGCGTCGCGCTGCTGCAGCACGTGGTCGAGGAGACGCCGCCGGACGCCGACGGCGCGGCGGTCGCGGCCGTCACGGCGTGCTACCTCGTCGATCTGCGCGCCCGCGACCCGCAGCGCGAACACCTGCTGCTCTACGCCAACCAGGTGCTCGCCACGGTGGCGCGCCGGCACAGCGGCGTCGACGGGCAGCAGGTTTTCAACAAATGGATCGAGGACATGGAGTTAAACGACCCGGCGCTGTTCCTGCCGCGCCTGCGCAACGTCGTCGACGTGCTGGTGCAGGACGACTGGTGGTTCGACCGTGAGGCGCTCCAGGCGGCGCTGCCCGTGAGTTGAAATGCACGATGCTCGCGCCGATATCGTGGACGCGGTATTCGCGATCACCTGCCCAAGCTTGCCGGTCGATCACGCGTACGCGCTGCAGCAGGCGATCCAGGAGGCACTGCCCTGGTTCGCGGAAGAGCCCCACGCCGGCCTGCATACCGTGCATGGCGCGGCATCGGGCAGCGGCTGGATGCGGCCCGAGGGGGTGGACGCGCTGCTCCAGCTGTCGCATCGCGCCAGGCTCGTGTTGCGCCTGCCCAGTCACCGCCTGGAGGACGCCGAGGCGCTGCTTGGCCGCACCCTGCAGGTCGCCGGCTGGCCGTTGCACGTGGAGAAAATGGCGCTGCGGCCGCTGTCGCGGATCACGACCCTGTTTGCGCGCTGCGTCGTCCTCGACGCGCCCGACGAGGCGGCGTTCGTCAGCGCCGCGGCCGGGGAGCTCGGCGCGCTCGGCATCCGGGCGGAACGGATGGTGTGCGGCCGCGTGACGCCGGTCGCGACCCCGGACCGCAGCTACCAGGCGCGCAGCCTGATGCTCGCTGGACTTGAGCTCGAGCAGTCTCTGCTGCTGCAGCAAAGCGGCCTGGGCGCCGGGCGCAAGTTCGGCTGCGGTTTGTTCATCCCGCACAAGGACATCGCCGACCTGCGCTCCAGGTCGGAATGACACGCAACTGAGAGCAATCGAGGAGACCATGGCATACGAAGTGAACGGGAAGGTGCTCGAAGCGACCGAAACCGGCTATCTGGTATCGCAGGATGACTGGGACAAGGACGTCGCGGAGGCGATCGCCGCCGCGGAGGGACTCAGCCTCACGCAGGACCACTGGGACGTGATCGAGTACCTGCGCGACGCCTATTTCAACCACAACGCCGAGCAGCCGAACAACCGCGCCATCCTCAAGGCCATGCAGGACAAATGGCCCGGCCGCAAGGTGGACAACAAGACCCTGTTCGATCTCTACCCGGGCAATCCTTCCAAGCAGGCGGGCAAGATCGCGGGGCTGCCCGAGAGTATGCGCAAGGGCGGGTACTGACAGCGCGTCACTCGTAGTGCTTCCGCTGCGAGCGCCGCCGGCCCGCGCGCTGCACCGCGCCGCCGCGGATGACGTAAGGCGGGGTGAGCTCGAAGCCGCCGTACTTCGGATTGAGGGGTTTCAGGAAGCGGCGCTCGCCGTCGAAGACCAGCTGGCGGAAGAAAACATCGCCCGCGAACTCCACCACCACGTAGGAGCCGTCGCGCGGCGCATGGCCCGGGTCGATGATGATGACGCAGCCGTCGGCGAACTCGGGCTCCATGCTGTCGCCGAGCACGCGCAAGGCATACGGTTCGAGCGCACTGCAGTTGCTGTCAGCCATGTTGCACTTTCTAGGTTTCCTCGCCCGAAGGCTTCTTCTTGTGAAAGCGGATCACCGTGTCCCCCTGCCCCGGCTCGTCGGCATAGCGCGGCTGCCCGCCGACCGGCCTGCCAGCAGCTTGCGCGAGCTCGCGTTCGCGCGCGCTGACGAGCGCCAGGCACTGGCGCAGGTCCTGGATGGTCGCGTCCGACAGCGGGTGGCGCAAGCCGTGAGGCGTGGCGGTGTCCCTGATCACGCCGGCGAGCGTCAGCTTCACCGCCTGCAGAATGCGCTCCTCCGTGGAAAGTTGCGGATCGCTCATCGCGCGCGCCTCAAATGACGATCTCCCATCGTACTCGTTTCATGTATCGGGCTGCGGCATCGGCAGGCCGGCGAGCTTGCAGATCTCGTAAACAGGACCAGCCGGGAACAGGCCGTAGATGTGCTTTTCGTAGGCCTTGCGGTCGCTGAAGTGCGGGCCACGGTGCTTTCCCAGCTCCAACACCATCTTGCGCATGGTCGGGAGGCTCCGCGTTTCCTGGTAATACTCGCGGAAGTACCAGATCAGCTCCCAGTGGTCCACGTAGAGTTCGACCCTGTCGCGCTGCGCGAGGGCCCGCGCGAAGTCCTCGTCCCAGTCATCGGGATCGAGCAGAAACCCCTGCTCGTCCGTCTCGACGATCTTGCCGTTGACGTTGAACTGCATTCCCGACTAAATATAAACTGGTCCGCAGTCTACAGGAGCACGAGTCATGAGCACCGCCTACTACGAAGCCATCGACCGCATGGAAAAGAAGCACGTCGACCCCGAGTACATCAACGGCTGGGCTTCCGGTTACCTGCACAACCCCAAGCGCGAAGAGCAGCGCGTCAGCGAGGCCTACGAAGCCGGCTACGCGCACGGCATGGAGAAGAACGCCGGCGGCTTCGAAGCCTGGATCAGGAAGTAGCCGGCGCTGCGCCCTAGCCCTTCTCGGAAAGCGCGCGCCATTTCGCGGCTTCGGCGGCGTCGCGCCCGACGCCCACGCCTTTCTCGTACATCGTCGCGAGCGTCGCCTGCGATCCCGCCAGTCCCTGATCGGCGGCCAGCCTGAACCATCGGGCGGCCTCGGCGGGGTCGGTCTTGGTGCATTCGCCCTGGAAGTACATGAAGCCCAGGCCGTGCTGCGCGAGGGCATGGCCCTGCTCGGCGGCGGTGCGCATCCATCTGACCGCGCTCGCGCAGTTCTTCACCATGCCCAGCCCCACCTGCGCCATGATGGCGACGCGGTACTGCGCCTGCGGATCGCCGCGTTCCGCCAACGGCTGCAGCAGTTGCATGGCCCGCGCGAATTCCTTCGCCTCAAAGGCGGCGATGCCGCTCGCCAACTCCATATCCAATCCTGACATGTCGGGCTCCCAGGACTATTATCCTTGAATCAGGCGCATTGACCGGCAACCATGGCCATCATCAGCAGTCGCCCCTCGGTGGCACTCGTCAAGACCCGCTGGCGCAAGAAGGGCTCGCGCAGCCTCGCCGAGCGCGCGGGCGTGATCGGGGCCAACGTGTGGAAGATCTCGCTCGAGATCTTCAAGCACATGGAGAAGGAAGGATTCCGCTTCGGCTCGGACCGCCTGGTCACCGACGTGTTCGCCGAATTCATCGCTTTTCTCGTTCAGCTCACCGACCGTGCAGTGTACGGCAGGCTGAGCGAGGCCAACCGCGCTGCGCTCATCGGCGAGGTCGTCCGGCACCTCGCAGCGACCATGGAAAACAATCAACGCGACCTCCTCGGGCCCGGGGAATACCGCAAACTCTTCATCGACCTGCTCAATACCCGCTTCGGCGAATACGCCGGCTTCGAGTACACGGGGGCGGAGCCGGGCTATCCCTGCCTGCGCTTCTTCGCCACCAAGGTGTCCGATGCCATGGCGAGCGGCGACAACAAGTGGGTGGTCGAGCAGATGATGGACATCGAGGCGCCGGAAATGGTGAGCCTCGTCAGGAAGCTCATCGAGCAGACGGTGGAAGCAGGGATTCCATCGCCGCCTCCCGCCCAGCCGGGTTGAGCGCGAGCAGCCCGCGCGCGCGCTCCAGCCAACGCTCTTTTCCTTCGCGCGCCACCTGCCATAGCCGGTCCAGAACGCCGCAACGCAGAAAATGCTCGTAGGCGTCCAGGGCCTGCGGGAACAGCTGGCGGCGCGGGGCATCGAAGGTGGCGAAATAGAAATGCAGTGCCGGCAGGTTGTCCCGCTCGAGCAGCCCCGGCAGGGTCGATAGGCAGTCGGCGAGGAGGTCGCGCACTGCGCGCGCGACCGGCTCGCCGCGCGTGCGCGACACCGACAGCGCCATTTCGCCCCAGGCCTCGCCGAGCAGCTCGCCCGCCATCGCCTCGCCGAGCTCGTGCAGGATCATGCTTTCCATCTCGTTGTCGGCCATGCGCTGCAGCGCGCTTTCCGTGTCGGCGACAAAGTCGTAGCTCGCCAGGGCGCGCGCCATGGCGTTGCCCTGCTTGCGCCACTGCCACTCCTCGATCTTCTCCCACAAGTAGCGGCGTACCGACTCCAGGCGCACGAAGATGGTCCGTCCCTGCAGCATCGCCGGGGGCGCGGCCAGCTCGCGCGCGTACTCGCAGGAAGAAATCCGGATCGTGAAGCCGGCGCGCTCCTCGACGCGCAGCAGCCGGCCGAGGAAAAACACCGGTTTATGCCATCGTCCGTAGCCGGCGCTGTAGACACAACCTTGCGGCAGCAGCTCGCGGTTGGCGGCTTCTGCGTCGAAGGGGTCGAGCTCTCCGCGCGCAATCGGCAGCGGCGCGAACGCGTCGGCCTCGATGCGGTCCCAGGCCTGCTCGCGCGCCTTCAGCCAGTCGCCCAGCTCGTCCCTGGGCAGCGTGCGCGCGAACGGAATCTCGTTCTCCCAGCGGTAGTACTCGCGCATCTTCAGCAGGAAGGTGCACAGGCCGTAGTCGCCCGCATGGCGCGCATCGGAGATGTCGCAGTTACGCTGCACCGCGCTCGCGAGTTGCGGAAGATTGCGCATCATGCCCTGGGGTATATACTTGCCCTAGCATTCTTACTCTAGCATGCGCCAGCGCGCTCCAGCATGGCCAAGACCACCCGTCCCAAGCCCCACGTCACGCTCGACATGAAGGGGGCCGCCTGCCCCGGACCGCTGCTCGGCGCGAAGCGAGTGCTCGACGAGCTGCTCGCGGGAGAAGTGCTGCTGCTGATTTCCGACTGTCCCGCGACCAAGGACGACCTGTATTCCTGGCCCAAGTACGCCGACGTCGACATCCTGAAGACCGAAAAGCTGCCGCGCGGCGGGACCGGGTATTACATCCGCAAGGGGAAGGCGCGGCGCGTCTCTCCCAACGCCGTGCTCGACGTCCGCGGCGCCACCTGTCCCGGCCCCGTCATCGAGGCGAAGAAGCTGCTCAACGGCATGCGCGAGGGCGAAGTGCTGCAGCTCGTCAGCGATTGCCCCGGCATCCGGGCTGACGTGCGCAGCTGGGTGAAGGCGACCGGCCTGGAGCTGGCCGATGCGCGGGAACGCGCGCCCGGCGAATACGTGTTCCACATCCGCAAGCGTTGAATGATGAGCCTGATGGACGAAATCATCGGCGGCGGCAGCGGCGCCGCCAGGGACCCCCTGTTCCCCCATGCCCCGGTCGGCTGGACGCCTGCGCTCGCAGTCGAGTCCGCGCGACGCGAAGGCTTGGAGCTCGGCGAGAACCACTGGGAGGCGCTGCGCGCCCTGCAGGAGTACTACGCAAGGCACGTAGGGACCACCGTCCATCTGCGCGAACTGCACGACGCCCTCGACGAGAAGTTTCATCGCCACGGTGGCATCAGGCACCTCTACCTGCTCCTTCCCGGCGGTCCGGTCGCGCAAGGCTGCCGGATCGCGGGACTCAAGGCGCCGGCGGGCGCCACCGACAAGGGCTTTGGCAGCGTCGCCTAGCCGCCGGGCGCAAGAGGCTACTTGCGCTTGAGCAAGAAAATGAACTCCTTCTCGGCCTCGGCCTGCGACAGCAGGTCGTTGCCGGTCTGCTTGCAGAAGGCCTGGAAGTCCTTCACCGAACCGGGATCCGTGGCGACGATCTTGAGGACCTGCCCGGACTGCATGTCGTTGAGGGCCTTCTTCGCCTTCAAAATGGGAAGCGGGCAGTTGAGCCCGCGGGCATCGAGTTCTTTATCAAAGTTCATGTGGGAGTCCAAACATCCATGTAACGAGAGTCATTACCCGAATCGCGCGAGCAGCTCGGCGACCCTGCCGGCGCGCTCGGTGCGCGCTTGGTTCGCCGCCGGGAGCTCCTGCCGAATCATGCACGCCACCATTTCGTAGAAGGCCCGATCGAGCGCCTTGCGTGCCGCGGCGAGCTGTTGCGCGATGTCCTCGCAGTGCTCATCCTCGCCGATCATGCGCCGCACCGCGCGCACCTGGCCTTCGACGCGTGCGAGGCGCGCGTTCATCGCCTTCTTCGCTTCGTGATCATGCATCGCGGGTTCGCTCATTTCGCGAATATACACCACCGGGTATGCGCTTGCCATCGCGCCCTATGCTGCGACGCGACATAAGCGAAACTGCATGTGCCCATCAGAGGAAACTCGTTGCGCATACTCCCACAGAGTATTAATTTCCCCGACAGAGAAGGAGTCGAGCATGTCCGACCCAACCGACCTGGACCGCCTGATCAACGAACGCCTGGAAGCGCTGCTGCCGAAGAAGCTCGCCGAGCTGCGCGAGAAACAGACGCCTTCGATGACCATCATCGCGACGAAGGGCACGCTCGATTGGGCGTATCCGCCCTTCATCCTCGCCTCGACCGCGGGCGCGCTCGGCTGGAACGTGTCCATGTTCTTCACCTTCTACGGCCTGAACCTGCTGAAGAAGGACCTCTCCGACCTGAAGGTGAGCCCGCTCGGCAACCCGGGCATGCCGATGAAGATGCCTTTCGGTCCGGAGTGGTTCAAAGGCATCAACTGGAACATTCCGAACGCCGTGCAGGCCATCGTGCCGGGGTTCGAGAGCATCGCCACCACGCTCATGAAGCAGACCATCCGCAAAAAGGGCGTGGCCGGCGTGGAAGAGCTGCGCAGCGCGTGCCTCGAGGGCGGCGTGAACCTGATCGGCTGCCAGATGACCGTCGACCTGTTCGGCTTCACGCGCGACGATTTCATACCGGAAGTCAAGGAATACTGCGGTGCCGCGACATTCCTGCCGATGGCGCGCGACGCCGATGTGAGCCTGTTCATCTGAAAGGGAAATCATGAGGAAAATTCTGCTGGCCGTGGCCACCGCCGCAGCCTTCGCGCCGTGCGCGGCGTTCGCCACCGACGGCTATTTCTCCCACGGCTACGGCATGAAGGCCAAGGGACGCGGCGGCGCCTCCACCGCGATGACCACCGACAGCTTCGGCGGCGCGGTCAACCCGGCGAGCATGGCGTTCGTCGGCGAGCGCCTCGACCTCGGCGCTGACTGGTTCCGGCCGGACCGCTCCGCGAGCCGCGTGGGCAGCGCGGGCGGCACTGGGTTCCTCGATGGCGCGGCCGACGGCAACGAGACCAACAACTTCCTGATCCCCGAGTTCGGCTACAACAAGATGCTGCGACCCGATCTGTCGCTCGGCATCACGGTCTACGGCAACGGCGGCATGAACACCGATTACGCGGGCGGCCAGCTCGACCAGGGAATCTGCGGCGGCGGCGCGCCCAACGGCGTGCGCGTGAACCTGCTGTGCGGCACGGGCAACCTCGGCGTGGACCTGTCGCAGCTCATCCTTGCGCCGACGCTCGCCTACAAGCTTACCCCCGAGCATTCGCTGGGTATTTCCCCGCTCATCGGCTACCAGCGCTTCAAGGCCTACGGCCTCGACGCGTTTGCCGCCATCTCGTCGGACCCCGCTCATCTCACCAACAAGGGATACGACAGCACCTGGGGCGCGGGGCTGCGGATCGGGTATTTCGGCCAGCCGTTGCCTTCGCTCGCGTTCGGCGCAGCGTACTCCACCAAGATCAACGGCAAGTTCAAGGAATATCGGGGCCTTTTTGCCGAGGGTGGCAGCTTCGACATCCCCGAGAACTGGAACATCGGCCTCGCGTGGAAGCCGACGTCCAAGGTGACGGTCGCCGCTGACTATCAGCGCATCTATTACAGCAAGGTGAAGTCGGTCGGAAATCCGAGCAACCAGCCCGGCTGTGCGCCGACGTTTCCGGCCGGACCGGGCGTGGGCGCCGGTTGCCTCGGCGCAAGCGCCGCGAGCATCGGCTTCGGCTGGGACGACGTGGGCGCGATCAAGCTCGGCATCGAGTACGAGTACAACTCCGCCTTGACACTGCGCGCCGGCTACAACCGCAGCGACAACCCGATCCAGGCGCGCGATGTGACGTTCAACATCCTCGCCCCGGGCGTGGTCCAGAATCACCTCACGCTAGGTTTCACGTATAACGTGGACAAGAGTTCCGAGATCACGATGGCCTATATGCACGCATTCAAGAATTCAGTGTCTGGACCGGCGACCAACCCCTACTTCAACGTCGGCGGCACCGAGACCATCTCGCTCTCCGAGGAGTCGCTCGGCATCGCCTGGGGTCGGAAGTACTGAGGAACGCTATTTGAGGCCGACGGCCTCGCGCGCGAGGCCGTCGAGCAATGCCTCGACCTCCCTGAGCGCCGCCTTGGAGGCCGCCGAGCCGTCCGGGCGCCAGGGACGCCGGTACGAGACGAAGACCTTTTCCGGCTCCCGAACCGTGGCGTAAACCATCATGCTGTACGGGCACAGCGATGCGTTCGCCGGGTCCGCTTCCATGGTCTTGCGCGATAGAGCGGCGCTGCAGAAGACGAACGCCTGCGCGTCCACGTAGAGCCTGCGCGCCGAGCCGACGTCCTTGCCGGTGCGCTCCAGCATGCGGTTCACGAACGACTGGTAGTCGATGACCAGACCCTTCGCCTCGATGGCGAGCTTCAGGTCGTCGCGCACGTCCTCGAACTTCGCGCGCTTCGAATACCCTACGATGGGATGCGGGTCCGCCATGAGTTCCTCCTCGAGTGAGTCTTGCCCGACGACCCGCAAAGGCTATACCGGCGGCAGGGAAACGTCATGATCAAGATCAAGTCATCCGCGGCTGCGGGCGCGACACTTCGCGCGGATGCACGCGGATGCCGCAGCGGCACGCGCACATGTAGCAGGTCGTGGTCCTGACTTCGCTGCTCAAGCCCGGGCTCCGCCTCAATGCCCGCCGGCGATCAGGCTCGAGGTCGCGGCAAGCAGCACGACCACCTGCGCGATGGCTATGCCCGCCGACAGGCGCGACCCGGAGCGAACGAGTGCGACAACGAGCCGCAAGTAGCATACGAGCGTGACCGACGACATCAGGGCAATGCCGAGCAGGCAAAGCGGCTCGCCCTTGCCGATCAGCCCGAGCCATCCCCAGCCCGTGGGCGCGCCCGTCAGCGCCACGTAGCGCTCGACCGGCAGCGACCACAACTCGGGCAAGCGCTCCGGCGGGACCAGCGGTTCCACGACGCCGAGCGCATAGGCGAGGAAAGCCGCCACCAGCGCCGCCAGACCGATGCGGGTGCCCCAATCGAGCCAACGCGCGTAGACCTCCTGTTCAGCCGACGGCGACACGATCAGCCCCATATGCCGAGACCCTTGAGCAGTGCACGCCCGCCGGCAATCAGCAGTAGCGCCACGACAACGCGCCGTACGTGCGCGGCGGGCGTGATGCGCAGCAGGCGCACGCCGATCCTCGCTCCCAGCATCACGCCGACGATCGAGGGCGCGACCAGCATCGGCAGCACTGCCCCGCGGTTGATGTAGACCCATGCCGCCGAGGTGTCCACGATGGACAGCACAAGGCCGGAAGTCCCCACCGAAAGCTTGAGCGGCGCGCCCATCAGCAGATTGAGCACCGGGACGTTCGCCCATCCGGCGCCGAGGCCGAACATGCCGGCAAGCATGCCAATGCCGGCGAATGCCACCATCGCCTGCGGCGTGCGGCGCACCCGCCATTCGACATCGCGGCCCGTCGCCGGGTCGTGGTAGGCACCGTGCATGCCGAGCGCCGTGCTCATCGCGTCCGGCGCGGCGACCCCCGGGCCCCCGGACTTCGAGCCCGTCGCCATGATCGCCGCGATGGCGAGAATCGCGAGACCGAGGGCCGCCTCGAGAACCCTGGTCGGCAAAGCGAGGCCGACGAGTGCGCCGATGATCGATGTGACCGAGCCCACGAGCGCGAGCGGCATTGCGAGCCGTAGGCTCGCGAAGCCCCCGCGCATCAGCGCGGGCGCGGCCGAAAGGGCGCCCGAGAGCGCGAGGAGCAGGCCCGCGCCGCGCACGAAATCAATGTGGAACGGAAAGAATCCGCCGATGATCGGCACGAACAGCACGCCGCCGCCGACCCCGCCCAGCACGGCCACGACGCCGAGCGCGAACGTCACCGCGAACAGCGCGATCGGCCAGATCCACCACGCCAGCGCGCCGCCGTCGGCGGCGATGGCCGGCCCGGATGCGCACCAGCCAAGAACGAGGATGAGGACGCGGGTCAAGCAGCCAAGTCTACGACTTATGCGGGCTGGGGGGATTCGGGCATTCTATGTGTGCATAGACGAATCGTTGCTGGCGGTCGCCGCGGCAGCGGCTACAATCGCCCACCATGCGGAATATCGCCACGGATCCGATGCGCGGATGAAGATCTGCATCGTTTCGGACAGCCATGATCGCGCCGACGCGCTCGCGCAAGCGGTCGGCGAAGCCAAGGCGCTGGGCGCCGAGGCGGTGATCCATTGCGGCGACCTCATCGGCGCGCAGACGATCAAGCCCGCTCTGGCGCATGGGCTGCCGATTCACCTCATCCACGGCAACAACGTCGGCGATACGCAAGCTCTGCACAGGCAGTCCAGCGCGAGCCGCGGGCTGCTCCAGTACCACGGCGGCGACGCGCGCCTCGAGCTCGGCGGGCGGCGCATCTTCGTCGTGCATTACGACGACTACGGCTACGCCATGGCGTGCACCGGGGACTGGGATCTCGTGTGCTGCGGGCACTCGCACCGGGCCGAGGCACGCAGGATCGCGAGCGTCAAGGGCGCCGAGACCTGGATCGTCAACCCGGGCACTGTGGCCGGCCTCGCCGCACCCGCGACCTGGGCGCTGGGCGACCTCGCTGCGATGCGCTTCGAGCTACGGGATCTCGGCCGCCCTCATTCAACGCCTCTATAAGCGCATAGCGAAGTTCAAGGCGAGCACCCGCTGGCGACGCTTAGAATTCAAGTGGGAACGGCGAGGAGACAAGAAATGTTCACCAGCAATCCGTTTGCCGAGCTTTCGGCGACCTTAGCGCCTGCCGTCATGCAGACCTTTGTCGTCGTCATGATCGTCCTGGTTGCGGCAGGGACACTGTTCGACATCGTGCACAAGGGAAGCGCCAAGTATTTTTTCGACAATTGGCGGAAATCGAAAAGCAAAGGGTCGCAGCAAATCGGCGGCGGCGAATTGGTGTCGATCGCCATCAAGACCGGCCTCGTGGACTTCCTCGCATCCGGGGAATTCTGCAACGCGCGTCGTCGGGTCGCCCATCTGCTCACCATGTACGGGTTCCTGATCTACGCCATCACCACCGCCGTGATGGTGTTCGGCTACCCGACGCCCGCGACGCCGGCGCCCGCCATCCTGCCGCAACTCTGGTGGATCGGCGGCTTGATGGTTTGCCTCGGCGGATACTGGTTCTGGTTTTTCATTCGGGTCGACGTCGCCGCCGAAGGCAATTCCCCGTTCCGCATCATGCGCGCGGATCTGTTCATCCTCTCGCTGCTGGCCAGCGTAACGCTGGGACTGGTCTGGGCCTTCCTGCAGTCGAAGGGCGGTTCCGGAGTCAGCGTGTTCTTCGGTTTGTACATCTTCGCCACGACGGTGCTGTTCGGATCGGTGCCGTGGTCCAAGTTCGCTCACATGTTCTTCAAGCCCGCGGCGGCCTTCGAAAAGAGGGTTTCCAACGCGATCGGCTTCAGGAGCAACCTACCCGCGCCCGCCGACAAGCCCGAGCAGTTCGGCAGCGCTCGCGAACAATCCCGGCACTATTGATTAGGGAGAAAACGAAACCATGCCGACCTTCGTCTACATGACCCGGTGCGACGGTTGCGGGCACTGCGTCGACATCTGCCCGTCCGACATCATGCACATCGACAAGACCTATCGGCGCGCCTACAACATCGAGCCGAACATGTGCTGGGAGTGCTACTCCTGCGTGAAGGCCTGTCCGCAACACGCCATCGATGTCCGAGGCTATGCCGACTTCGCCCCTCTGGGCCACAGTGTCCGGGTGCTTCGGGAAGAGGCAAAGGCGACCATTTCGTGGCGGCTCCAGTTCCGGGACGGCCGCGAGAAGAACTTCGTGTCCCCGATCCGGACGACACCCTGGGGATCGATTAAG
>JBGQFD010000089.1:0-15215 GCA_041496705.1 Gammaproteobacteria bacterium
AGGCCGGTGCCGTAACCGCCGCTCGTGAGCCGCACGCCCTTCGACCTCGGCAGCGAACTCGCGCCGCCGAAGCCCGGCAGGCAGCGCCCCAGGTGGTCGTAGAGGAACAGGCCGGCGCGGATCATCCAGGCCGGGCGCAGGTGCGATTCGTGCGGCAGTACGAATTCCATCGGCCAGACGATATGCGGCGCGATCGCGAGCAGCGTCTCGCGCTCGGCGAGCGCCTCCGCGACCAGGCGGAATTCGTAGTACTCGAGGTAGCGCAAACCACCGTGGATCAGCTTGGTCGAAGCCGAGGAAGTCGCCGACGCGAGGTCGTGCTGCTCGACGAGCAGCACCTTCAGGCCCCGGCCGGCGGCGTCGCGGGCGATGCCGGCGCCATTGATGCCGCCGCCTATTACGAGCAGGTCGTAGCGCTCTTCAGATTCCACGTGGGGTCGAAGCCGGTAGGCGCCTTGAGGCCACGCCGAATTATAAGGGGAAGCGCCGCCGGATCGCAGCGGCGAAGTGTTTCAGGCGAGGCGGAAACTCGCGCTCACCGCCACGCCGTCCCCCGAGGGGAGGTTCTTCGCGCTGATCGCACCGTCGTGGAATTCGGCGATGAGCCGGGCCACGTACAGCCCCAGGCCCAGGTGCGGCCCCGCGCCGTCGCGGCCGGTGCGCACCGAGACCATCGATTCGAACAGCTTGCCGCGCATGGTCTCGGGCAGGAGCGGCCCGCGGTTCTCGACCGCGAGCACGACGAAGGCGCCGGCCAGGTCCAGGGACACGCGCACCGGGGCGCCGCCGGCCGGATCGGAAAAGTCGACCGCGTTCTCCACCAGCTTGTCGAGCAGCTGCGCCGCCAGGTCGGGCGAGCCGAGCACGCCGGGCTTGTCGGCCGGCAATTGCAGATCGAAGGCGCGGCCGGGGTACGCCAGGCGGTAGGCTTCGACGCAGCCGGCGACCACCGCGGCGAGGTCGTAGCGCTCGCGCTCGACTGCGGCGAGCCCCTGTTCCAGCCGCGTCGCCTCGCTCATGCGCGTGAGGATGGTGCCCAGGCGCCGCAGTCCCTCCTCGGCGCGATCGAGGTAGACGCGGGCATCCGCCGGCGCGAGCCGCAAGTTTTCGAGCGAGGAGCGCACCACCGCGATCGGCGTGCGCAATTCGTGCGACAGCCGGCTCGCCAGGCTTTCAAGGTAGGCGTGGTGCTGCGCGAGTCGCGCGAGCAGCGCCGAGAAGCTGCGCGACAGGTCGCCGACCTCGTCGCCGGCGCTCTGCGCGGTCACCAGGTGCGCGAGCCGCCCGCGCGCGTCGAGCGCCGTCTCCGCCTCGTCGCGCAGGCGCCGGATGCGCGTCGACAGGCGCGTGGCGAAGCCAAGCAGCACCACCGCGGCGACCGCGAAGACGACGAGCGTGAGAAACAGCAGGCGCTCGAGCGCCTGGCTGCGCATCGAGAGGATCGGGTTGGTGGTCTCCTCCACCACCACCGCGCCGGCGACCTCGTCGCCGTTCCAGATCGGGTGCGCCGCGGAGATCACCACCGCCTTGCCGTCGGCGGTTGCGCGCAGGCGAAAGCCTGGCCGTCCCTGCAGTGCGCCCGCGATCTCGCGGCCGTTGGCGAGCGCGTCGTCGCCGATCGCCTCGTCGAAATCCTCGGAAGGCCGCGGGATCAGCCAGCCGAGCAGCCGGGCTCCGAGGCTCTCCTCGCGTTCCGCGGCCGCGTCGCGGCGGAGGCTCCCAGCGAGCGCGAGCACGCGCAGGTCGCGCGTCACCACCCACAGGCGCGAGGTGGTGCGCTCCACCGCGCGGAGGATCTCGGCGATCTCCTCGGTCTCGCGGCGGCCGGCCGATTTCTCGCGGTCGATCACGGCGGGCTCAGGCCGCTGCGCGCCTTCGCCGGGTTCGGCCCCGGCGCGAGCGGCGGCGAGGCGCTGCAGTTCCTCCTCGGCTTCGCGGCGCAGGTCGGTATCGCGCGGCGGGCGAGCGCGCAACAGGCCCGGGCGGTCGTGCAGCGCCGTGGCGACGGCGCGCGCGGTGGCGAGGAGCGCCTGCTGCTGGCCCTCGAGCAGGAAAGCTTCCATCTCGCGCACGTAGCGGTAGCCGGCCCAGGGCAGGGCGAGCAGCACCAGCGCCACCAGCGCCAGCTTGGCGCGCAAACCCAAGCCGAATCGCCTCACGGCTTCCAGCGGTAGCCCATGCCGTACACGGTGTCGATCTGGTCGAACGCGGGATCGGCCGCGGAAAATTTCTTTCGGATGCGCTTGACGTGCGAGGTCACCGTGCCCGCGTCGACCACCAGGTTCGCCTCGCGCATCAGGCTGTCGCGGTCCTTCACGTGCCCGGGAAATTTCGCCAGCGTGTGCACCATCCAGAATTCGGTAAGCGTGAGCTCCACCGGCTTTTCCCTCCACGCGGCGGCGAAGCGTTTCGCATCCAGCCTCAATGCGCCGCGCTCCAGCACCTCTTCGGCCGCCTTCGGCTCGCGCAGCGCGTCGATGCGGCGGAACAGCGCAAAGATCCGCGCGAGCAAATGCGGCAGGCTCACGTCCTTGGTCAGGTAGTCGTCGGCGCCCAGGCGCAGCCCGGACACGGCGTCGAAGTCCGAATCGCGCGCGGTGAGAAAGAGAATAGGCAGGCTCGCCGACATCGCGCGCAACTCGCGGCACAGCGCGAAGCCGCCGTCGGGCTCATCGCCCAGGCCGATGTCGATGAGCGCGAGGTCCGGAAGCCGCGACCTGAACGCCTGCAGCGCTTCGCCGCGGGCGGCGAGCGCCTGCACCTCGTAACCGTGTTTTTTCAGCGCATCCGCGTAGTTCGCGCGGATGGCGGGATCGTCCTCGACGATGGCGATGCGCCGGGCCATGCGTGCCGACTATAGCGCATCCGCCGCGGCGCGGGCCTGCCGCGGGAGCACCGCCATCTTCCTGCCACAATTCTTCGGCAGCCTGCCCTTTTCCCCGCCTCGCGGCGCCCGCTTCGAGCGCTTCAATGCGTTTTTCGACCCGCACCGGGTCGTCCGGAAAATAGGCAAGCGAATGGAAACTGCAGGCCACAACAGCAAGCGCCCGGTCGTCGTCGATTTCCTGGTGACGCTCTTCATCATCTTCTGCATCGGCGCGGTCGCGAGCCTCACGCTGGTCGGCAGCGTGCTCCTCATGGCGGGCGACGCTCGCGGCGAGGAGCGCTGCGCCGATGCGACGCGCGCGGGCGCGCCCGAGGAGGAGATGCTCGCCAAGCTGAGCGATCTCGCACTGGCTCACCACCTGGCCACCAAGTACACGAACCTCGTGGCCGTCGAGCGCGCTCCGGCGCGGCCTGCCGCCGATCGGAACGCGCTGGCGCCGATCGTCGACGCCAAGGCAGTGCGACCGCGGCAGACGGAGGGCGCGCAACACTGTCTGGTCCCCGACGTCCCGGGTTCGCCAAAGTCGCCCCGCTAGCCTTCACCCTCGAAGCGCAAGTGCCTGTGGTCATTGCCGATTCCAGGAAGCGGCAGGAGCGGCACATTGTTTGCTTCTAGTTACGGCAGGAGCATGATGCCTATGCCTAGACGCCGCCTTACCGATCAGATTCCGCTCGGTGTCGAGTGTGCGCTGCCGCAAATCCCTTCTCCGGCGGCGGTGGCCAGGCCCGAGCCGAAGGGCCTGACCGTCTGGATCAAGCTCGTGCTGGTCGCCACCGCGCCGGTGGTGGTAGCGGGCCTGTGGATGCTCGGCCAGGCAGCGTACGTGCACGCGAAAGCCTGGGGTGCGCAGGCGCTGCTCGACCGCGCCTGGGAGCGCACGCTCGCGGGCGAGCGCGAAGTGCAGCCCTGGCCGTGGGCCGATACCTGGCCGGTGGCGCGCCTCACCCTCCCGGAAAGGAACCTCAGCTTGTACGTCCTCACCGGTGCCAACGCCTTCGGCCCGGGCCATATCCTGGGCACGGCGCTCCCCGGCGAAGACGGCAATAGCGTCATCGGCGGACAGCTCGACACCCACCTCGCCTTCCTCAAGGATGTGAAGCGCGGCAGCGAAATCATCGTCGAGCGCCGCGACGGCGCGCGGCGCCACTATCGCGTGCAAGCCGCCGAAGTGTTCGGCGAACGCGAGACCTGGGTGATGAAGCAGGACGGCTGGACTCACATGACGCTCGTCACCGGCTACCCGTTCGATGCACTGCGCGCGAGCGGGCCGCTGCGCTACGTCGTGTTCGCCGACGCGATCAAGCGGAGAAGCTGAAAAGACCTCGACGAACGCATCGACCGGATTTACGCCCTCACCCGGTGGCGCATCGCCCCCGGGGAGGTACGAGTTGTTTTCAGGGACAGGATAAAAATCATGCTTGCATCGTCCGCCCCGGACCTCCGGGTCCCGCGCATGAACGCGACGGCGCTCGCCGCCGCGGCCGACGGCATCGAAGCCGCGGCGTTCCGCGACATGATCGCCGCGGCGCCGCAGGAGTTCGCTCACGCGGTCGGCCTGAAAAGCGCGACGGCAGGCGGCGCAACGCTGCTCATCGCGCCGGGCATCCCCGACAACCAGTTCAACCGCGCCATCGGCCTGGGCATGCACTCCGCCGCGACCGAAGCAGCCGTCGACTCCATCGCGGCGGAGTTCGCCGCGGCGGGCTGCAGCAACTACTGGATCCACTGGAACCCGCTCGGCTCGCCGGAGAACGCACCGCAGTGGCTCGCGGCGCGCGGCTTCGTGCTGGCGCCGCGGCGCAGCTGGGCGAAGCTCGCGCGCGGCGTCGATTCCTTGCCCCGGTTCAGCAGCGCGCTCGAAGTGCGCGGGGCAAACCCCGGCGAAGAGAACGCCGCGGGCGAAGCGATCGCCGGCGCCTTCGGCATGCCGCCGGTGTTCGCCGGCTGGTTCGCCGCGCTGGCGCTGCGCCCGCGCTGGCGGATGTACGTCGCGCTCGACGCGGCGCGGGTGGTCGGCGGCGGGCTGCTCTACGTGCAGGAAAGGGACGCGTGGCTCGGCGCCGGCGGCGTGCTGAAGGAGTTCCGCGGCCGCGGCGCGCACCTCGAGCTGATGGCGCTTCGCATCCGCGAAGCGCGCGCGGTCGGCTGCACGCGCGTGTTTACCGAGACCGGCGAGCCGATCGGGAACGAGGCGAACCCGTCGCTCGCCAACATGCATCGCTGCCGCTTCCAGCACCTGTGCTCGCGGCTCAACTACGCCGCACCCGACTCCCGGGGTTCGAGCGCGCCCAGGTAGGCGGCGGGAGTTCGCATCACGCCGCGCCTTCGACGATGCGCATGTCGCGCTTCGCCGCGTCGCCGAGCACCTTGAGCGCGCCCTGGTAGCCGGCAGCGTCGTGCGCGGCGATCGCCTGCTGCACGCTCGCGAACTCGATCACCACGGTGCGCTGGCTGATGCCTCCCTCGTAGACCTTGGTCGGGTTGCCGCGCACCAGGTACGTTCCGCCTGCCGCCTGGATCGAAGGCGCGGCGAGCTTGGCGTACGCGGCGAGCGCGTCCGGATTCTTGATGGAGTGGTAGCAGACGATCCAGTAGCCCTTGGCCATGCGCGGTTTCCTTTCTTTGGGGGGTGGTAGTCCCGCGACGCCTATTCCGGCTGTATGCCGACGTCGCGGATGATTTTGCGGAAGCGCGGGATGTCGCTGCGCACGAGCTCGAGCAGCTCGTCGCCCCTGCCGCCCACGAGTTCGAGCCCGGCCTGGCCGAGGCGCTCGACCAGCTCGGGCTGCGCGAGCGCGCGCCGCATCGCTTCGTGCAGGCGCTCGACCACGGAGCGCGGCGTGCCCGAGGGCAGCACGAAGGCGAAATACGTCGACGCGAGCGTGTCGTCCTCGGCGCCGGCTTCCTTCAGCGTCGGCACGTCGGGGAGCAGCGGCGAGCGGTGCGGCGCGCCGTAGGCGAGCGCGCGCAGCCGGCCGTCGCGCACGAAGCCCATCACGCCCGGCGGCGAAGCGATGGTAAGCGCCGCCTCCCCGGCAACCACCGCCTGCACCGCGGGCCCCGCGCCCTTGTAAGGCACATGGGTGATGTCCAGCGCGAGGCGCGCCTTCAGCGCTTCGAGATTCAAGTGCGCCATGCTGGCGATGCCGAAGCTCGCGTAGTTGAGGCTGCCGGGTTTCGACCGGGCGAGCTGCGCGAATTCGGCCAGCGTCTTCGCCGGCAGCCGCGGATCGGCGACGAGCACGTAGGCGGCCACCGCGACCACCCCGACGTAGTCGAAATCGCGCAACGGGTCGTAGGGAAGCTTGCGGTAGAGGCTCGGGTTGATGCCGAGCGCGCCGCGGTCGGTGAGCATCAGGGTGTAGCCGTCGGGCGCCGCCGCCATCAGGGCAATGGCGCCGAGGGTGCCGTTGGCGCCGGCCCGGTTCTCCACCACGATCGGCTGGCCGAGGCCCTCGGACATCTTCTGCGCGACGCTGCGCGCGGTGAGATCGGCGCCGCCGCCGGGCGTGAACGCGACGATCAGCCGCAGCGGGCGCGACGCAAAGGCGCTCTCGGCCTTGCCCTGGGCGAGCGCGGCCGGCGCCGCGAGCGCGACGAGCAGCGCGAGCCCGGCGGCCGCCGCACGCTGGACGTTCCGCATCGAATACCTCCGTAAGGTCCCTCTGCGGCCGAGTGTAATCGACGCGCGGCGCCGCGCCAATCGCCTCGGGCGACATTTCGTTCCGCGCGGGCGCGCCTCGTAGGATAATGCCGCTCCTGAAGGTCCCGCCGGCATGTCCCCTACGTCCTCCTTCCAGCAACGCCTGCGTGCCCTCGCGCCCGCGCACCTCAAGGGGATACGCCGGGGCATCGAGAAGGAGAGCCTGCGCGTCACGCCTGCGGGCGCGCTCGCCGCCACGCCGCACCCGGCGGCGCTCGGCTCCAAGCTCAAGCACGCGCACATCACCACCGACTACAGCGAAGCCCAGCTCGAACTCATCACCGGCACGCACACCTCGGTCGACGCTTGCCTCGCCGAGCTGAAGCGCATCCACCAGTTCGTCATTCCCCGCATCGGCGACGAGCTGCTGTGGTGCGCGAGCATGCCCTGCACCCTGCCGGCGGAGACCACCATCCCGATCGCGCGCTATGGAACGTCGAATGTCGCCTACGCGAAGATGGTGTACAGGATAGGCCTGGGCCACCGCTACGGCAGGCGCATGCAGACGATATCCGGAGTGCACTACAACTGGTCGCTGCCGCAGGCCGCCTGGCCGCTCCCCGGCTACCGCGACATCAACGAGGCCTACTTCGCGCTGATCCGCAACTTCCGCCGCCACGGCTGGCTGCTCCTTTATCTGTTCGGCGCCTCTCCCGCGGTGTGCACGAGCTTCGTGCAGGGCCGCGCCCACGCCCTCGAGGAGCTCGTTCCGGGAACCCTGTACCTGCCGCACGCCACCTCGCTGCGCATGGGACGGCTGGGCTACCTGAGCGAAGCGCAGGATTCGCTCGCGGTGAGCTACAACAGCCTTGAGAGCTACGCCGATTCGCTCTACGACGCGCTCACCCAGCCCTACCCGCCCTACGAGGCGATCGGCATCCGCGCCCCCGGCGTGAGCGGCGACGTCCCCGACACCTACCGGCAGCTCTCGACGAGCCTGTTGCAGATAGAGAACGAGTTCTACGGCATCATCCGCCCCAAGCGCGTCATCCGCTCGGGCGAGCGCCCGCTGCACGCGCTGCGCGAGCGCGGCGTCGAGTACGTCGAGGTGCGCGCCATGGACCTCGATCCGTTTTCGCCGATCGGCATCCAGGCCGGAACGTGCAGGTTCCTCGACGTGTTCCTGCTGCACTGCCTGCTCGCCGACAGCCCGCCGGACACGCGCGCCGAGATCGAGGCGGTCGGCCGCAACAAGCAGCGCGTCGCCTCGCGCGGGCGCGAGCCCGGCATGCGCCTCGAGCGCCGCGGCGAGATGGCGAGCTTGAGCGAATGGGGCAGGCAGCTCCTCGCCGAGTGCGAGCCGGTGGCCGCTGCGCTCGACGCGGCGGCGGGTGGCAGCCTGCACCGCGAAGCCCTCGCCGCTGCAGCGGCCGGCGTCGAAGATCCTTCGCGCCTGCCCGCGGCGCGCATGCTCGCGGAAATGCGCGAGAGCCACGCCAACCTGTATTCGGGTTTCGGACGGGCGCTCTCGGTCGAGCACCGGCGCTCGCTGGCGGCCGAGCCCTTGCCCGCCGATGTCGAAGCGCGCTTTGCGAAGGTCGCCGAGGAATCGATCGCGAAACAGCGCGAGGCCGAAGCCGCGGACACGCTGCCCTTCGAGGCCTTCCGCCGGCAGTACCTGTCGCACGCCTCGCTTCGCGTCGACTCGAACGCGCCGGCGGCCGCAAAACACAGCTAGCCCGCGCCTCCCCACCAGCCCACGCCCATGCCCATGATGCCGCGGTAGAGCGGCTCGTAGACCAGGAACTCGGGCCTGCGGTTTCCGAGAGCGCCGAGCATCACGATCCACTGGCGCAGCTCGCCCTCGCCGTGCTCGATCAGCTCGCGCGAGGTGATCCCCGCCAGCCGCTCGCCTTCACCCGCGCGCATCCAGGCGAGGATCTTCTCGTCGAACTCGACGCTGATGTCGCCGACGTAGCGCCCGCCCACGTGGTGCGCCCAGGGATGCGAGGGCGAAAAGTGAGACAGGCCCCCCGAGGCGCACAGCACGACGCGGCGCTTTTCCGGGTCGCGTTCGAGGACCCGCGCGAGCGCCTGGCCGAAGGCGTAGCAGCGCCGTGCCGAGGGCGCCGGCGGGTGCACCGCGTTGACGAACAGCGGCACCACCGGCACGCCGCTGCCGCGAATCAGATACAGGATGGGCTCGGTGTGCGCGTGCGACAGCAGCCGTCCTTCGCGGAAGCTCGTGCACCAGCCGACGTCGAAGCCTTCTTCGAGGCAGGCTTCGACGAGGTGCTTCGCCAGTTCCGGGTGATTGGCGATGGGAGCCGTTTGCTTTCGGTCCCAGTCGTCGGCAATGTAATCGCCGCCGGTATACACGAGGAGCTGCGGCATCGCCTCGGCGGTGAAATTCTCCAGCTGGTCGTCGCCGACCAGGAGCACTGCGTCGGGCTTCAGTTGCGCCAGGCGCTCACGAACTCGAGCATGCGCCGCGCGGATGCGCGCGTAGCGCCCGCGGTTGTCCTCGAGCGTCTCGGCCTGCGCTTGCGGCGTATCCTTCGCCGGCCGCCCGGCCTTGCGCTCGACGTTCTTCTTCGAGCGCTCGCGGCGCGCGTCCCAGGTCTCGGGTTCCTGGAAGGTGTAGGCGTGCGAGGTGGCAAAGGCGGCGACGATGGGCATCGAGCGCCATCATAACCGAGGAAACCTGCGTTCCATCGCGCCCGCGACTGCTGCCTACGTCTGCTGCGAGCGGCGCCTGAGGATCGAAAGGAGGTTGAGGCAGATGAGGTGCACCAGGCGCTTCTTGTCGGCGCTGATGCGCTTGCGCTTGAGTTGCTGGCAGAGCACGCGCGCCGCAACGAGTTCGGGGGCGGACTTGCCGCGCTTCGCGGGTCTCGCCCGCCGCACCGCGTCGAATAGGCTGCCGGTTTCGCCGGCGGCCGGGGGCCGCGGCGCCGGGCGCCGCAGCGTTTGCTTTTCGGTCTTCACATGTTCCGCCTGAGACACACTTCCATGAAGCCGACGAGCTCGTGGGAGAACTCGATGTAGCCGTCGTCGACCGCGCGCAGCGCGATCTGCTTGAACGGCTCGTTCTGGTCGATCGCCTGCGCGGTACGGCTTCTTTCCGGCAGCATCATGCGAAAATCTGCAACCAGCTCTTCCAGGTCCGAAATCTTCTGTCCCATGCCGTGCTCCCCCATGAAATCCCGTTCCTGGGGAAGCGGAGCAAGGCCCGTGCCCGGGGCGGAGGCAGTCGCGGATTGTGTGAACTAGTTGGCGCCGGGACTGCATTCCGTGCCGATGCGGCGCTGCAACGTCAGCGCGGGGGCGCGCGCCGGGAGAAACGCGGTGCAACACCGCGACGGCAATCCGACGCCTTGTCGACGCCTTGTCGGCGCCTTGGCAGCGCACCCTCAGGGCTTGCGCGAATGCGCCCGGTCGAAGATGCGCTCGAGCGCAGGGTGCACCCCGCGCAGGCCGTCGACCACCGAGCGTGCCCAGTCGAAATAGGTGCGCCGCCGCGCGATGCGCCACTTTTTCGGCGGGTTGAGCGCCACGTCGCGCAGGTTGCAGATCTTGTCGGCGAGCTTCACCAGCTTCGCCGCTTTCGACAGGTGCGGGGCGTGCTCGATCTGCAGGCGCTTGCGCACGTACTTGCGCAGCCGCTTGTCGTCGGTCACTTCCACGACGATGCCGGCGATCTTGCCGCCGAATTTCTTCTTCAGCTCGGCAACCGTGGTGCGCGTGTCCTCGACGGTGTCGTGCAGGATCGCGGCGACGAGCACATCGGCATCGGTCACCCCGCCCTCGACCGCGAGCACCTGTGCGAGCGCGATCGGATGGTTGATGTAGGGGCTCGCCTCGGAGTCCTTGCGCCGCTGGTTGCGGTGCTTGAACGCGGCAAAGGCGAGGGCGGAGACAAGGCGCGCGGTGGGGTTGGGCTTGTTCATCCCCACACCTCGTGCGCCACTTCGACCACGCGCTCGAGCTTGCGCCACTGCTCGTCCGGGCTGAGCGCGTTGCCGTGGTGGGTGCTGGCGAAGCCGCACTGCGGCGACAGGCACAGGTTTTCCAGCGGGACGAATTTCGCAGCCTCGTCGATGCGGCGCTTCAACTCGTCCTTCTCCTCCAGGGCACCGACCTTGGTGGTGACCAGGCCGAGCACCACCTTCTTGTTCTGCGGCAGCAGGCGCAGGGGCTCGAAGCCGCCGGCGCGCGCGGAGTCGTACTCCATGAAGTAGGCATCGACGTCGGTCGAGAACATCGCTTCGATGACCTTGTCCTGGTAGCCGCCCGCGGCGAACCAGGTACTGCGGAAGTTGCCGCGGCAGGTGTGCAGGGTGACCGTCATGCCGGCGGGCCGATCGGCGAGCGCGGCATTGACCGCCCCGGCATAGGCGCGGGGAAGGGTCGCCGGGTCGTCGCCGTGGGCGCGGAAGTTCTCGAGCACCTTCTCGTCGCACAGGTAGGAGAAGCTCACGTCATCGAGCTGCAGGTAGGTGCAGCCGGCCGCACCGATGTGGCCGATGGCGACGCGCCACGCCGCGCCGGCGTCCGCCCAGAATTCCGCCAGGTCCGGGTAGGCCTCGCGCGAGATCGCGTTGCGCCCGCCGCGAAAGTGCAGGGTCGCGGGCGCGGGAATGCACAGCTTGGGGGTTTTCCTCACCACCGATTTCAGAAACGCGAAATGATCGGTCATGATCGGGTGAGTGCAGCGCAGCTTGCCCGAGACCGTCGCCATCGGTGGAACGTCCTCGGCCGCGAAGCTCATGCCGACCGCGGCCTTCAAGGTGACGCCTTCCAGCTGCTTCACGAAATCGAGATGCCAGAAATCGCGCCGGTATTCGCCGTCGGTGATCCCGAGCAGCCCGATCGCCTCCTGCTTCGCCGCCGCCTCGCGGATCGAGCGGTCCTCGACCGCTTTGAGTTCGCCGGCTGCGAGCTGCCCGGCCTTTGCCTTCGCGCGCGCCTCGCGCAGCTCGGGCGGGCGCAGCAGGCTGCCGACGTGATCGGCGCGGAACGGCGGCTTGTCGCTCATGCGGTCTCTTGAACGCGGTTCGACGCCTACAATGGTATTCCAATTCCACCAGGGAACCTCATGCGTCGGCGCAGGCGTCGCCGCCGCCGCTAGTGGCTGAGCACTTCGAGCAGGGCCGCGCCGTAGCGCTCGAGCTTCTTTGCGCCGATGCCGGAGATGCCGGCGAGCGCATCGAGGTCCCGCGGCCGCTACGCCGCGATCGCCGCGAGCGTGCTGTCGTGGAAGATCACGTAGGCCGGCACCGATTGTTCGCGCGCCTGCCCGCTGCGCCAGGCCTTGAGCCGCGCGAACAGGCTTGCGTCGATTTGCGCGCCGGCATCCGCGTCCGCCTCCGCGCCGGCATTCCCGCCCAGCCAGGCGTCGGGGTTCGCATCGGGCTGCGGGTCCTGCCATGAGCCGCGCCTGCGTGCCTTCGCCGCCTTGCCCTTGCGCGCGCGCTCGGGGCTCGCGCGGCGCATCTCCACGAGCTTTTCGCCTTTCAGCACCGCGCGGCTCGCGTCGGTGAGCCGCAGCGAGCCGAAGGCTTCGTGGTCGGGCCGCGCGTAACCCAGCGCCACCAGCTGCCGGAACACGCTGCGCCAGGTGCGCTCGTCGATCTCCGCGCCGATGCCGAAAACGCCGAGCTGGTCGTGCTGCCACTGCGCGACACGCTCGGTCGCCTTGCCCCGCAGCACGTCGACCAGATGCACCGCGCCGAAGCGCTGCCCGGTGCGATAGATGCACGACAGCGCCTTCCTCGCGGCGTCGGTCGCATCCCAGGTCTGCGGCGGTTCCAGGCAGTTGTCGCAGTTGCCGCAGGGGCCGCCGTTTTTCTCGTAGTAATCTTCGCCGAAGTACTCGAGCAGCCGCACGCGCCGGCAGCCGGCGGTCTCGCACAAGCCGAGCAGCGCGTCGAGCTTGGCTAGCGAAATCCTGCGGAAGTCTTCGTTGCCCTCGGATTGCTCGATCAGCCTGCGCAGCTGCACCACGTCGCCCAGGCCGTAGGCCATCCACGCGTCGGCCGGCGCGCCGTCGCGGCCGGCGCGGCCGGTCTCCTGGTAGTAGCCCTCGATGCTCTTCGGCAGGTCGAGGTGCGCGACGAAGCGCACGTCGGGCTTGTCGATGCCCATGCCGAAGGCGATGGTGGCGACGATCACCATGCCCTCCTCGCCCTGGAAGCGCGCCTGGTGCTGCGTGCGCGCGGCCGCGTCCATGCCGGCGTGGTAGGGCAGAGCCTTCAGCCCTTGCGTCGCCAGCCACGCCGCGGTCTCGTCGACTTTCTTTCGCGAAAGACAATAGACGATGCCGGCCTCGCCGGCGTGCTCTTCGCGGAGAAAACGCAGGAGCTGCGTTCGCGCCTCGTCCTTGTCGACGATGGCGTAGCGGATGTTCGGCCGGTCGAAGCTGGAGATGAACACGCGCGCGCCTTCCAGTTTCAGGCGCCGGACGATCTCGGCGCGCGTCTGCGGGTCGGCGGTCGCGGTGAGCGCGATGCGCGGCACGTCGGGGAAGCGTTCGTGGAGCAGCGAGAGCTGCAGGTACTCCGGCCGGAAGTCGTGGCCCCACTGCGACACGCAGTGCGCCTCGTCGATGGCGAAGAGCGCGAGCTGCGTGTCCTCCAGGGCCTCGAGCATGCGCGGCATCACCAGCCGCTCGGGCGCGACGTAGAGGAGGTCGAGCTCCCCGGCGCGCAGGGCGCGCTCGGTCTCGCGCACGCCATCGGCGTCGAGCGTGGAGTTGAGAAACGCCGCGCGCACGCCAAGTTGCTTGAGCGCCGCGACCTGGTCGTGCATCAGCGCGATCAGCGGCGATACGACGAGCGCGGTGCCCGTGCGCAACAGCGCCGGCAGCTGGTAGCACAGCGACTTGCCCCCGCCCGTGGGCATGAGCACCAGCGCGTCGCCGCCCGCGGCCAGGTGGGCGACGATGTCCTCCTGCGCGCCGCGGAAGGCGGCGTGGCCGAAGACGCGCTTCAGGATCTGCAGGGAACTCTCGCCGGAGGCGGCGTCGGCGTTCGCGGTCATGGGAGCGCCAGTCTAACGCTCAGGTCGCGGCGGCAAACCCCGCGGGGGTGACGATGCGGAATGCCGCGTGCCCGTCCAGCGCGAGGAGCGCGTGGTCCTTGGTGATGAGGAAATCGGCGCGCGTGGCGAGCGCCGCCTCGAGGAACTTCTGGTCGTCGGGGTCGCGGCAGCGCGGCAGCTTCGCCACCTGCGCCGACGGCACCGTGGCCTCGCTCGCGTACGCCGCGCGCCTCGCCTTGGCCATGCAGGCGGCGACGTCGACCTCGCGTTTCAGGTCGTAGCTGAGCGCGCGCTCCAGTTCCGCGGCGCACAAGGCGTCAAGGTAGATTTGCGCGCGATCGGCCTCGACCAGGGCGCGCAGCGGCGCTATCGCCGGGTCGTCGAAGACCAGCCAGTCGAGCCAGACGTTGGTGTCGAGCACGACGCGCGGCATCGTGGGCATCAGGCGCCCAACACGACGAGTTGCGGCTCGCGGCCGATTTCGACGAACACGATCGCATTCTGCCCGAACGCCCGCCCCAGCGCCTCCGCGTCCGCCCGCGAGATGCCGACCAGCAGCGCGCTGCGCTCGGGCTTCCAGCGTTTCTGCGGGTCGCGTCCCTCTCCCTCGAAGCAGCGGTAGCCGGCCGCGCTTTGCGACTCCACCAGCGCCGCGTTGGCGATCTCGTTCTTCCAGGCGCTCGCCGCGACGCCGCCCGGGTTCTCGGCGGTGACGAACGCCGCCGTGCTCGCGCCCTCGGCGGCGAGCAGCGCGTCGAGATCCGCGTTCGGCTCGCCGATGCGCAGCTCGAGCTCCGGTGAGCCGAACACCACGTACAGTGCCTTTGCGTAGGCGGCGAGCTGCTCGGGCGTGGCCGGAGGCATCTACTTGTTGCGGCCGAGTTCCCCGCTCGCGATCAGGCGCGCGAGGTCCTCCGCGCCGCCGACGAGCACGCCCCTGACGAACACCATGGGAAAGGTCGGCCAGCCGGTCCACAGCTTGAGCGCGAGGCGCTTGCGCCACTCGCCGAGGTAGCTGCCGTATTCGAGATATTTGTACGCGAGGCCGGCCGCGTCCAGGGCCTTTCTCGCACGCCCCGGGAACGGGTTCTGGCGCATGCCGACGACGACGATGTCGTTCGCGGCAATCGCCGCCTGGACTTCTCTTACGACCTCGCTGCGGTAGTTGGCGATCTTCTCGCGCACCGCGGGATGGATCTTGTCTTCGGGGAGGAGGGTGCGGGGCATGGGACCTCGTGCGGCGGATCGACCGCCCACCAGTATAAGGCGGACAGTGGGCGGCGAAGATGCGCTACCCTGCACGCCTGCATGGATTCCCCCACCCACCTGCGCCACTCCATCTCCCGCGAGGCCATGGCGAAGCTGCCGATCGGCCGCTACCCGGGCGAGGTCTGCGTGGTGGCGACTCAGGCAGACCTGGAGCGCGCCAGGGGAGACCTGCGCGAGGAGCACATTGTCGGCCTCGATACCGAGACGCGGCCCGCCTTCAAGAAGGGGGAGAGCCACCTCCCGAGCCTGGTGCAGGTCGCGACCGCGAGTAGGGTATGGCTCTTCCAGCTGCGCCGCGCCGAATGCCACCCCGTCATCGCGGAGCTCCTCGGCGACGCGCGCACCGTCAAGGCCGGCATATCGCTCGCCGACGAC
>JBGQFD010000090.1:0-14735 GCA_041496705.1 Gammaproteobacteria bacterium
CATCCCGGGATGGGGCTGCTCGCGGGCGGCATGGCGCTCTTCATGCTCGGGGACGTTTTCTTCAGATGGGTGATGGGCATGCGGCCCGTCGTCGTGCGCTTGCTCGGCGCCGCTGTTGCAATCTTTCTCGGGTTCGCCGGGACGCGCTGGGGAGCGCAAGCAGCGCTGGCCGCAATCGCGGTGCTGGCGATCGCCGTGATCGCGATCGAGCGGCAGATGGAACCCCGCAAGGGTTGAGCTCGGCGTTCGGCACCGGACTCTTCTAACCGTAGTCGCGCGTTCGAATTTCCGGCGTGCGGCGCTGCAACAGCGCAGCTAGAGCGATGTTTCGCTGGAACCTTGCGCGGTCTATCACTCCGCCTTTGGAGCGCTGGTCATAGGCGACAGCAAAATCCGGGTCGATGAGTACGTGTTGACACGTGCCCGAGGCCGGCGTAGCGTAACCAAACAAACGTTCGTTAGATTGGATATTTCCGGCAATCGTCTGCATCGCAGCTTGACTGTTCCACCAAGCATCCGCAACCAGGGAGGAGGAAGCCGTGAAACACCCGATTCGAGCGTCGCTATTGGGGCTGGCAATTGCCAGCGGGAATGCCATTGCCCACGAGCATGAGCAGGCCGGTGGCCCCACTTTATCTTGCACTCAGCTAGCGAGCGCAGGGCTTCCCGACACCCTAGTCACCCTGGCGCAATTGAACGCCGCCACGGCGACCGCGCCTGAGCACTGCGAAATAATCGGCGCGATCAATCAGCGCGTGAGCCCGGTGGACGGGCAACCCTATGCGATCAAGTTCCACCTGCGCATGCCGACGAGTTGGAACAAGAAATTCTTCTACTCGGGCGGTGGCGGTACCGACGGCAATCTGGGCAACGCGAGCGGCCCTCAGCTTCAACAGGGCTATGCGGTTGTCTCGACCGACAGCGGGCACGACAATGCGGTTAACACCTCCGGGGTAGCGGGCAGCTTCCAGTTCGGTTTCGATCCGCAGGCGCGGCTCGACTACGGCTTCAACGGACCTGCGCAAGCTGCGCAGAAGGCGAAGACGATAATCGAGCGATTTTACGGAACCGTGCCAACGCGCTCGTATTTCGTCGGATGCTCGGAAGGGGGCCGCGAAGGCCTGATGTTCTCGCAGCGCTATCCCACGCTTTTCGACGGTATTGTATCGGGTAATCCCGGCATGGATCTGCCGAAGGCGGCAGTCGCCGAGGCCTGGGATTCACAAGCGTTCGCCCGCGCCGCCAGAGCCACTACGCCGTTCGGCAATCCGGATCTCGCCAGTTCCTTCACCAACGCCGAATTGGCGGCGGTCGGCAACGCCATTCTTGCCGAATGCGATGCCGCGGACGGGCTGGTCGACGGCATGGTGAACAATCCCTCGGCATGCCACTTTGTTCCGGCGGCGTTGGGCCCCGCCGGCAGTCGGGTATTGTCGGCGGCGCAGGTCACTGCGCTTGAAGAAGTTTTTCGCGGCGCGAAAAACTCGAAGGGGAAGGACCTCTATGCCGGCTGGTTTTGGGATCCCGGCATCGCCGCGTTTGGCTGGCGCCAATGGAAGATAGGCCCTCTCTTTCCAGGTTTCCCGGTCCCGGGCAACAGTGCTCTCAACGTAACCCTGGGCGGTGGCGCGCTGCCATTCATTTTCACCACACCGCCGAATTCCCAAACCGGTGGGACCGACCTTGCATCGAGTACTACCATTGCCACCTCTAGTCCCCTGGGTCCCGGCACCGCAGGCTTCGGGGATGCTTACGTGCCGTGGGTGTTGGGCTTCAACATGGATACCGACGCGCCGAAGATCTTCAGAGAGATTGGTGTCTACCAAGAGTCGGCGATGGATTTTATGGGCACGAGCGGCACCGACTATAAGAAGTTCAAGAGACACGGAAGTAAGTTGCTTGCTTACACGGGCCAGGCCGACCCGGTGTTTTCCAGCAAGTATCATATTCGTTGGTACAACGAACTGGTGGAAGAGAACGGTGGGTTGGCGGCGACGAAGAAGTTTGCGCGGCTATTTCTGGTGCCGGGCATGAACCACTGTGGTGGCGGTATCGCGACCGACCAATTCGACATGCTGACACCTTTGGTCAATTGGGTGGAACACGGTGTTGCGCCCGACAGCGTGGTCGCCAGCGCCAACCCCGCCAATGACCAACTGGCGATATTGAATACGCCGGTTCCGGCTGGCCGCAGCCGTCCATTGTGCCCGTATCCGCAATACGCTCGTTACAATGGTGCGGGTAACATCGACGACGCGGCCAGTTTCCATTGCGCGTTTCCGCATCACCACGATCACGATGGACACAACAACGATCGTGACCATGATGACGATAGTGATTGAAGGACTAAGACCAACGTTTTTCGAATTCACGAATCTTCCCTCCCATGTAGTACGCATTGGTTACGGTCGGATCAGACTAATCAGACTGATCCGACCGTAAAGTTCTTTGAACTAGCAGCCGAAGTCGAACGATGCTATCGTGCTTCGCTTGACGAGTTTCGCTCAATCCGCAAGGAATGCTGCCCTAGCACTCGCGAAAAAGCGCCCGGAGCTCGGAAAGGTGCGCGCCGCGCGCGAGTTGCGCAGTCGTGGCATTCGATTGTCGCCCTCCGCAGTCCATGCCATCTGGAAGCTGCACGGTCTCGCAACCAGCTATGAGCGCCTCAAATTCAGAGCCGGCCGCGGCGCGGCCAGTAGAGCGGCCCTCTCTCATTCGCAGCAGGCATTGCTTCGCCGAGCGACGATCAGCCGGCGCGTAACCGCGCGCGCCGGCGCGAATGGCGACTTCTCCAGTAATCCGAGGCGCAGTGAGCTGATCGAAGTCGCGGCAAGCGTTTTCAGCGAGAAAGGGTACGGCAGCGCGTCTCTGCGTGAAATCTGCGCGTCAGCAGGAATTCTTCCTGGCTCGATGTATTACCACTTTCGTTCGAAGGAAGACCTGTTCGTCACCGTGCATGCAGAGGGCTTCCGCCAACTGAACGAGGCGGTCGACAAAGCCGTGAAAGGCAAGAGCGACCCCTGGCGTAAGCTGGAGGCAGCGGTCGCTGTTCATATTGCCAGCCTCGTTGGAGACAACAAGGTGCTCGCCGTCACCGGGACGAGCCTGTTCTATTCTGCAGGGCCGGCTTTGCAACGAAAGCTGAATCGCGAGCGCACTGCATACGAGGAGCGGTTTCGCGAGATGATCGATGGACTCCAGCTGCCGTCGGATGTGGACCGGACTCTCTTGCGACTCAACCTTCTCGGCGCGCTCAACTGGACCCGAATCTGGTATCGCCCGGGCAAGAAGATGCCGGCGCAGATAGCAGATCACCTCGTGAATAGGATACTTCGACGGAGTTTGTGAACAGCAAGCAATCGGTGCAAGCTCACGGCCGCCTCGCCCTGACCGGCCTAGCCCTGGCCATTTGCCGATTTACCGCGAAATCCAACGGCGAGCGTCCCGAGCTCACGCAGGCAAAAGCCTACTTGGCGCGCATTTGAATCAACTCGACTCTTAAGACGCCAGACGTTCGCACCAAGTTAAGAAGACGGCACCGCTCGGGCCGATGGATTTCCTGAGAGCGCTCCTGGTGCTGGTGCCGATCTGGTGGCGGCCGCGCCTGAGCAGCGCTCGCGCATGGGGCTCCTCGGCTACTGGTACGCGCACCTCGCGCTGATCGCGGGGATCATCCTGATCGCAGCCGGGATCCGGCAGCTGCTCGAAGGCCATCCGGGGATGGGGCTCCTCTCGGGCGGCATGGCCCTCTTCATGCTCGGGGACGTCTTCTTCCGATGGGTGATGGGCATGCGGCCCATCGCCGTGCGCTGCGCGGGCGCCGCTCTGGCCGTGGTGCTCGGTTTCGCCGGCACGCGCTGGGGAGCGCAAGTCGCGCTGGCGGCGATCGCGGTGCTCGCGATCGCCGTCATCGCGGTCGAGCGGCGGCTGGAATCCCGCTAGATTCGAGGAGAGGCCGGCGCATTACGTGCCGCCTTTTTGCAGCAGGCCTCGGAGAGCCTGCAGAGCCCCAATTACGAACACGAGCGTTGCCACATAGATCGGCCCCAGATGAGTCACCCAGTCAAAGGCAAAGTGGCCAAAGTAATGCATCGGCAGAGCAACGGCCAAGCCCACGACCGGGGAAACCAAGGCGGCCCACCACGCCCACCATTCCCCTTTGCGAACCCCCCACCAGGAGAGGGCTGCAACGGCGATGCCGGTGGCGGCAATGAAACCAGCGGTCGCGATGTGCAGATGATTGATGTAGTAGACCACCGCAGGGTTGAGAGCGTTGAGCTGGTCCTTGGTTACGCCATTCAAGGTCTCTACGCCAAGCTCAAAACCAGTACCGACAAAACTGCGGATAAAAAAGACCACGGCATACCCAACGAAAGCCAGACCAGCAATCAACATCAGGGTGGAACCGGTACGAACAGATGAATTGTCTTGTGCCATGTTGTCGCCCCCTTGTCACTTGGAACACAGAGTGGAATACGCCTTGATTCTTTCGCCTGTTGTTTGGGACTTCGCGACGAGGTTTGAACTATACGCCGCCCGCGCCGTTCCCGGAAAGACTTCCGCCATGCACTTGCGCGGGCAAGCTTGGCGGAGTAAGTTCATGTCCCGCGGATCGGAGCCAAGAGGTGAGCGGCATGCGCAGAAGAATCTTTGTGACCTCGGGCCTGGGACTGTTGGCCGCGGCCGCGAGCCAAGGGCTCGTGGGGACCTTCACAGGGGCGGGCCTGCGTGCCCAACCTGCGATCGCGCCGGCGGGACCTCCGCAGGGGAAGTGGATCAGGCTCGCGCCCTTACCCCAAGCAACCGGAGAGTTGCTGGGAGTCGCGATCAACGGCAAGGTCTACGCCGCCCAGGGGCTCCTGCCCGGGTTCAAGCCGGCCGGCCTCGTGGTCGAGTACGATCCTGCCAGAGACGCGTGGACGCAGAAGAAGCCGATGCCGCATCCGGTCCACCACGCGGCGGTCACGGCGCTGAACGGAAAAATGTATCTGTTCGGCGGCTTCGACCTTCCTGCGGCGGGGCCGCCGGGCTGGAACCCGGTCAACGATGCCTGGGAGTACGATCCGGCGACCGACGGCTGGCGGGCGCGGGCCCCGATGCCCACGGCGCGCGGCGGCAGCATGGCCGCCGTCGTGAACGGGAAGATCTACGTGATCGGCGGGGCCGGCCCGATGCCCGACGCGAGCACCCCGGTGATCCGCCTGCGCCAACCGCAGCGGTCCCTTGGCAGCGTCGAGGAGTACGACCCGGCGACGAACGCGTGGCGCGCTCGCGCCCCGATGCCCACGCCCTGCAACCACATGGGCGGCGAGGCCGTGAACGGCAAGATCTACGTGATCGGCGGGCGGCTGAGCGGGGCGTTCATCATCGGCTTTCCGGGCAACATCAACCTGGTGCAAGCCTACGATCCGGCGGCGGACTCCTGGGTGACCAAGACCCCCATGCCGACGGCGCGCAGCGGGTTCAACACGGCCGCTATGAACGGCATCATCTACGCTGCCGGGGGCGAGGTGCAGAACGGTAGTTACCTCGCGGCGTTTCGCGCGTTCGAAGCCTACGATCCGGCGAGCGACACTTGGTGGCAGTTGCCCCCGATGCTCCTGCCTCGGCACGAGGCCATCATGGCAGTCCTGGGCAATCGGATCCACGTCGCAGGCGGGTCCGTCCAATCGGCCATAGTCCCCCTTCCCAAGGGCCTGAGCTTCGATACCGATGCGCACGAGGCGTTCGAGGTCGCGCCCTGAAAAGGCGGTGCGGTAGAAGCGGCGGCGGGAAGCCCGCGGCCCTCATGAAACCTCGCTAAGATGGATTGACGAGGGCCAAGACCTTCCGCAGCAGCGCCCGCACGCGCCCCGCTCGGCGCTCTGTCTGCTCGCGACCTCCAGCCCGGTGGTCGAGAAGCAGATCGAGCAGCGTTGGCCGGTACGCGACGGCGAGCGTCGCGCCCTTGTCGTTGAGCACGAGCGAGTCGCCGGCCTTCAGCATGTAGTCCCTGGAGTCCTCGAACTGGGTGACCCAGACCTCGCCTGACCGCACGCGCAGGCTGTCGCCCGCGAGCGGGTCGATCCTCAACATTGCACCCTTGACCATCACGAATTCTCTTGCACCCATGTTCGTCGCGCCAAATGAAAACCGTCCATGATATCGACGGGGTGCATCCGGAAGATTTCAGGAGAAGGCCACTTTCATTTCGTTTGTTTCATCGCGTCAGGATATTTTCTCCCGGCCTGTCGGGACTTGCGCTAGACTTTTCGGAAGCGCACATCGCGTTCAAATCGTGCGCTCCACACGGAGGAGTGAACCCATGATTCGCCAGCAACGCCGTTTGTTTCTCGCTTTCGCCCTCGCCCTCGCCGCCCCGCTGGCGAGCGCGCAGATACTCGCCGATGCCGCTCTCGCCGATGCACTGCGCGGCGGCGGTTACGTGATCGTGTTCCGTCATGGCGCGACCCACCCGGACCAGGCCGACACCGACCCGCTCAATGCCGACAAGCCCGGCAACGAAGCCAAGCAGCGCCACTTGAACGACAAGGGCAAGGCGCTCGCCAAGGACTTCGGCGACAGCTTCCGCAAGCTGGGCATTCCGGTCGGAACGGTGGCCACCAGCAAGCTGTACCGCGCGCAGGAAACCGCGAAGCTCATGCAAGTGGGCGAGGTCACGACGAGCTGGGACATCACCGAAGGCAACCAGATCATCTCGCCCAACGAGAACAACAAGCGCGCAGGCGCGCTTCGCAAGCTCGCGTCAACGCCACCGGCGGCAGGCAAGAACAACGTGTACGTCACGCACAAACCGAATGTCATCGACGCCTTCGGCAAGGACTGGTTCGAAGTGAAGGAAGGCGAGGCGAGCGTCTTCAAGCCCGACGGCAAGGGCGGCTACCGGGTGGTCGCACGCCTGCAGGCCGACCAGTGGGCCGTCCTCGCCTCGAAATTCGCGAAGAAGTAGGAAACCCGACCCAATGCACCTGCGAAATCCTTGGCGTGCGCCCGTCATTTGCGCGCTGCTGCGGGAATCGCGAAGGCCAGCACGAATGTCAGAAGCGTCAGCGCCGCGGAAATTACGAACACATAAGAACCAAGGGCGTTGTAAAGCAGCCCGCCGGCGAGCAAACCGATGATGCTGGCCAGGGCTGCCACGCTGCCGGCGAACCCTTGAACCGTCCCCTGCAAGTTCCGGTCGACGGCCTTTGCCAGGACCGCCAGCAATGAGGGCCACATGACGCCGTTGCCGAGGGCGAGCAGGGCCGTGCCGACGTAGACGGCCGCCGTATTGGCCGCGCTGAAAAACGGGAAGCTGGCGGCCAGCAATAGGCTGCCGCCCAGGACCAGGGTACGGTCAGACCAAGTTTTCGAGGCGCGCTTCAACACAGGACCCTGCACCAACGCCATCATGAATCCCATCAGCGAAAAAAACACACCGGTTTCGGCAAGCGACCAGCGGATTCCAGTCGCCGCGTGCACGGGAAAGCTGACGTAAAACAGATTGAAGGCGAGGAACACCAGGAAGTACAGCGCGAACAGAAGCCCCAGCGAGGGTAGCGCCAGGATCGTGGCGATCGATAGTTTCGGCGCGGCTGTCAGGCGAAAGCATTGCTTGTGATCCTGGCCAAGGACCCTGCGCACGCTAAAGTTCTCCGGATCGGTCCGCAAGACGCAAGGTTCAGCCTCCGGGAGCCAGAAGGCGATCATCAGACCGGCAATCACCGAGATGACGAAGGCGGCCAGGACGGGCGGCGTTTCCCCCGTTGCCATGGCCCCGAGCGCTCCGGCGATCGCGGGTCCCAAGACAAACCCGAGATTCGCCGACATCGCCATCTTGCCGAAGTTGGCGCTGCGGTTGGTGTCATCGCTGATGTCAGCAAGGTAGGCATTCGCGACTGAGACGCTGCCGCCCGTAGTCCCGTCCAACGCCCGCGCCGCAAAAAGCACCACGAGCGGCACCGTGAGCGTGAAAGCGCCGAGCACCGAAGAATTCACTTCGACAATGGGTCGGGGCGGAAGCCAGAGCGCCACCAGGAAAATTCCCCATGAGATCAAGGTCCCGACCTGACCCAACAGCAGGATACGCCGCCGCCCATAGCGATCCGACCAACGCCCCAGCACCGGCGCGCCCAGCAGTTGGAAGAAGGAGTAAGTCGCGCCGATGAACCCATAGACGAGCGCGTTCCCACCGAGCTTGGTGACGAGATAGACAAGAAACGGCAGCACGATGCTGAAACCGAGCGTGCCGACGAAATTGACCGCGAGGATCGGGTAGATCGACGCGCGCCTTGGTGGCTTCGTCTCGACTCCCTCCGCTGGCTCCAACCTGATCCTTCCTTTTCGTCCAGCCGCGCCTTGCGCGCCGCCGGCTACACCCGCGAATCGAGAGCCGCTTCGATGCCCTGCGCCAGCGCCTGCAAGCCGTACGAGACGTCCTGCAGCTTTCCGTTCACGAAAAAAGTCGGCGTGGCCCGCACCCCGCTCAGTTGGCCCCCGTCGATATCCTCGCGTACGCGCTGCAGATAGAGCGTGTCCTTCATGTCGGCGTCGTAGCGGACCATGTCGAGCTCCAGGCGCTGCGCGTAGCCGTGGATCTGGGAAGGCTTGAGGTGGCGCTGGTTGTCGAACAGCAGGTCGTGCATCGGCCAGAATTTCCGCTGGCCGGCCGCGGCTTCGGCCGCCAGCGCGGCGCCCAGGGCGTGCGGGTGGATCTCGTCGAGAGGGAAGTGCCGGTAGGCGATCCGCACGCGCCCGACGAAGCGCTCGAGCAGCATCTTCACCACCGGCGCCGCCTGCAGGCAGTTCGGGCATTCGAAATCGCCGTATTCGACGACGGTCACGGCCGCATGCTCCGAACCCAGCAGGTGATCGGCGTGGCTCACGGGAACGGCTAGCTCAAAAGGCGGAGGGTGGCTCACGGGAGGATCGAAATCCTGGTTTGGGCGCGGCGAAGAGCACCTTGGTATGAGTCAGTCATTCGTGCAGAACGCGATGAACCATCTGGACGCAGGCCGATCCTTCGCCCACCGCCGCCGCGACGCGCTTCGTGCTGCCGCAGCGCACGTCGCCGACGGCAAAGATGCCGCGCCAGTTCGTCTCGAAGGGATTCGGCGCCCGCCCCGCCGGCCACTGCGCCGGCATGAGATCCTCCGCGTGTAGATCCGAACCCGTCCGCACGAATCCCTTGCCGTCCAGAGCGACGCATCCCTGCAGCCAGCGCGTGTTGGGCACCGCTCCGGTCATGAGAAACACGTGATGGATCGGGCGCGTCTCGGTTTCATCGCCGGCGCGATCCCGCCAGGTCACCCGCTCGAGCTGCGCGTCGCCCTCGAGTGCTGCGATCTCGGTGCGCACGCGCAGGGTGATATTCGGGCTCTGCTCGATGCGGCGGATGAGGTACCGGGACATGCCCTCCGCCAGCCCCTGGGAGCGCACCAGCAGGTGCACGTGCCGGCAGCCGCTCGCGAGGAACACCGCGGCCTGGCCGGCCGAGTTGCCGCCGCCAACGACGATGACCTCTTCGTCCTTGCACAAACGCGCTTCGACCGGGGTCGCCGCGTAATAGACACCCACGCCCAGGAAGCGCGCCAGATTCCCCAGCGCCACCTGCCGGTATTCCGCGCCGGTGGCGACGACGATCGTCCGCGCCCGGACGACGTGCTTGTTCGAGAGATCGATCTCATAGGGACGCTGTTCGCAGCGCAGGCGCACGGCGCTGCTTGCGATGGTGACTTCGGCGCCGAACTTCTGCGCCTGAACCAGCGCGCGTCCTGCGAGCGCCTGCCCGGAAATGCCGGTCGGAAAGCCCAGATAGTTTTCAATTCTGGAACTCGATCCGGCCTGCCCTCCGGGGGCGCTGGCTTCGAGCACCAGCACGTCGAGCCCCTCCGAGGCGCCGTATACGCGGCGGCCAGCCCGGCGGGGCCGGCGCCGATCACGACCAGGTCGCGGACCTTTGCCTCGTCGATCTGCGGATTCATGCCCAGGCACGCCGCGAGCTCTTCGTTGCCGGGATTCTTCAGAATCTGCTCGCCGCGGCACAGCACGACGGGGATGTCGTCCACGCTCACGTGAAAGCGATCGAGCAGCGCTTGTGCCGACGGATCTTTCTCGACGTCGATGCTGACGAAAGGAAATCCGTTGCGCGTGAGAAACTGCTGCAGGCGCAGCGTGCCGGCCGAATGGCTGGAACCGATCAGGACGACATCGCCGCCCTGGGAAGCGATCAATCCCACGCGTCGCAGAATGAACGCGCGCATGAGGATTTCACTCAGCTCGGAATCGGTCTGGACAATCGCGCGAAGATTCTCGTAGTCGACGGCAAGGATCTCGCCTTCCTCGCGGACGCGGGCGCGCACCACGCTGGCGACGCCGCGCAAGGAACTCATCTCTCCGGAAAACTGGCCCGGCGTGTGCACAACGATCGGCACTTCACCGACCATGCCGGGACGCACGATCTCGACGCTTCCCGAGAGGATGACGAACAGTCCGCGGTGACGTTCGCCCGGCTCCGCCAGTACTTCGCCCCGGAGCGTGCGCATCCTTTTCCCGTGCGCCTCGAGGCGGGCGATCTGCGCGGAGCTCAGCCGGGGAAAGGCCTGTTCCCAGCGAGCCTGGATGGGATTGGGCGGCGCGGCTTCCCCGCCATCGGTCTCCCCGCTCATCCAAGCTCCATGTCGAGCTGGTCGACGTAGCACCAGCTCCAGCTCTCTCCCGGCTCGAGCGAGGTGACGATCGGATGCCCAGTCTTGCGAAAATGCTTGGTGGCGTGCTTGTTCTTCGAGTCGTCGCAGCATCCGACGTGCCCGCAGGCCCGGCACAGGCGAAGGTGCACCCAGGTGTCTCCGGTCGCGAGGCATTCCTCGCAGCCGCGAGCGTTGGGCGCATCCGTCTTTACAGAATTCAAATGAGCGCATCGGGCAGGCATCGCGGCACCCCTCCCTTCATTGACGAATAAAGCCCATCAGCGCCCTCAGGGAGCGCCCGGCGCCTTGTTCATGACGGTCCAGTAGACGCCGAGCTTGGCCACCTCCTCAAGGAACTTCTCGAAGTCGACCGGCTTCACGATGTAGCTGTTTACGCCGAGCTGGTAGCTGCGCACGATGTCGCTCTCCTCGGCGCTGGAGGTCAGCATCACCACCGGGACGAGCTTGGTGCGCTCGTCCGCCCGGATCCGGCGCAACACCTCGATGCCGTCCATCTTCGGCATCTTCAGATCGAGCATCACCAGCCTCGGGTTGCCCTCGCCGCGGTCGGCGTAGCGTCCCTGACGGAACAGGAAGTCGAGCGCCTCGGGTCCTTCCTGCAGCCACACCACCTGGTTGACGAGGCGGCCCTTCGTGAGCGCGCGCTGCGTCATTTCCGCATCCGCCGGATTGTCCTCGACCAGCAATATCTCCACGGCCGTCAACTGGTTCATGCTGCGCTCCCTCCGGGCAGGCTGAAATAGAATTTGGCGCCTTCATCCACTTTGCTTTCGGCCCACACGCGTCCGCCGTGGCGCGTGACGACGCGATGCACGATCGCCAGGCCCACGCCGGTGCCCGGAAACTCGTCTTCGCGGTGCAGGCGCTGAAAGACGCCGAACAACTTGTCGTAGTAGCGCATGTCGAAGCCGGCGCCGTTGTCGCGGACGCAGTAGACGACTTCGCCCGTCTCGCTGCGCGCGCTGACCTCGATCTCGGGCGCTTCGCGCTTGCCGCTGTACTTCAGCGCGTTGCCGAGCAGATTGGACCAGACCTGCTTGAACAGCGCCCGGTCGCCGCGCGCCGCGGGCAGCGGCGCCGTCTTGAGCCGGGCGGGCGCGCCGGCACCGAGCTCGCTCCAGACCTCGCCGATGATCGCTTCCATGTCGAGCCGGACCGGACGGAGAGTCTGGCGGTTCAGGCGCGCGAAGGCAAGCAGGTCGTCGATCAGCGCGCCCATGCGGCGGCTGTTGTCGCGGATCACCGCCAGCCGGCGCCTGCCCTCCGCGTCGAGTTGCGCCGCATTGTCTTCCTCCAGCATCCGGGCGAAGCCGTCCACCGCGCGCACCGGCGCGCGCAGGTCGTGCGACACCGAGTAGGAAAACGCATCCAGTTCCCGGTTCGCCGCCTCCAGTTGCGCGGTGCGCTCCACGAGGCTGCGGCGCTGAACCATCAGCCTGGCGGCAAGCGCCCCCACGAAAGCGCACAGCAGGACGACCAGCACGTAAGCCATCAGCAGGTAGCGCAGCTGGCGGTCGCGCGACTCGAACACGTCGCGCGCGGGCTGCTGCGCGACCACCGCCCAGCCGTGCTTCTGCATCGGCTCGTACGCGACCACGCGCGCTTCCGCTTCCGCGTCGGCGGCGACGGTCTCGATGCCGCGCTCTCCCTTCCGCGCGTGCTGCACGGCGGGCCGCGCGGAGAAATCGGCGATCTCTCCCTGTGCGGGGATCCTCGGGTGAAACGCCACCTTCCCTTTCCGGTCGACGATGTACAGGAAGCCGCCCTTCCCCAGATCGACGTCCCTGGCCCAGTCGAAGAAATTGTCGAGCCGCACCTGCAGCACCAGCGCGCCCACGATCCCGCCGTCGGTCCTGCGGAGCGGCGTGGCGACGGCGAAGACATTGGACCGCGGCGCCGCGGCCCTCAGGTAGACGTCGGACACGTAGGGCTTCCATTCCCTGCTCACGCCCTGGTACCAGTCGCGGTCGGCGAAACTCCGGCCGATCACGCTGGGGTCTTCCGGAATGCCCGCGAGCAGCACGCCCCGAGTGTCGGTCAGGATGATGCGGTCGATGTACGGCAGCTCATTGCGGGCAACCGCGAGGATCCCGATTGCCTCGGCCCACTTTCCCTGGCCCACCAATTCGCGGAAGCGCACGCGCGTGGAGAACGCGGCGGCGATGTCGACGAGACGGTCGAATTTCTCATGCAAAGTGACGGCGGCGAGCCGGGCGATGGCGCCCCTCCTGGCGAGCGCCGCGTCGGTGAGCTCGCGGTCGATGGAGAGATAGCTCTGGACGGCGAGCAGTACCACGATCGCGACGGGCACAGAAACCACAGCGGGCAAACCCCAATCCCGCATGGGGCCCGGAAACAGTCGGAACCGGGTTTTCGTCTGGCTCGCCATCGATGCGCGCATTCTAGCCCAGCGTTCAGGCCGAGCTTTGCAAGGCGCGCAAATACTTGACCCGGTGTCATGAGGCGCGAATGCGCCACGTCGCAGGCGGGTCGTCGAATCGGCCATCGTCCCCCTTTCCAAGGGGCCAAGCTTCGATACCGATGCGCACGAGGCGTTTGAGGTGGCGCCCTAGGAGGGAGTCATTCGGGCGGGGCGGCAAGGACGGTGGAAGCGGCGGCGGGAATCCGAGAGCCCTCGGCTGCCGCCGCCGGTCCTACCGGGGGCCGCGTTCACTTGAGCTGGTCGGCCACCTTGTCGATCCCGGCCTTGATGCAGGCCTCGTCCTTCTCACCGCCCGGTGCGCCCGACGCACCGGCCGCGCCGATGGTCTCGTCGCCGACCTTGATAGGCAGCGCGCCCTGATTGGCGATGACGTTGCTGAGATGGATCAAGCCGAGGGTGGGGTCGTTCTTCACGCGCGTGACCATGTCGCCCGAGGGGATGCGGAAGGTGCGCGCGGTGTAGGCCTTGCGCATGCTGTTCTCCATCGTGTGCGGCCCGGTGTTGTCGCCGCGCACTTGGACGAGGGTCTCGCCGTTGCGGCCGACCACGGTAACCGACACGGCGTAGCCGTTGGTCTTGCAGGTCGCAATCGCGGTCTGCGCGATGGTCAAGGCCATGGCCGCGGACAGGTCCTTGCGCTGGAGGAGTTGCGCGCTCGCCGGCGATGCCAGCGTATATGCGAAGAGGCTTGCAAGCGCAAGCGAACTGAAGCGGATTGTCGATGACATGAGTGTCTCTCCGGTGGCGGCCTTCGTTGCGGGCCGAGGAAGGGGATTGTACGGCAATCGGGACTGCGATCGCCAGCATCGCGATCGAGCAGCAGCTGGAATCGCACAAGGCTTGAGGTCCGCATGTGCGGCGGTAATATTTCCAGCAGTCGAGGCGCAGAGCGGGAACGATCGCTCCGACGCCTTGACGGAGAAATCCTCAGACGGGTCTTCGCCCGCTGATCACTCTCAGCAGGATGACCACGATCGCGATTACCAGCAGCACGTGGATGAAACCGCCGACGGTGTAGGAGGAAACAATGCCCAGCAGCCAAAGCACCAATAGGACAACCGCAATGGTATACAGCATGTTGATTTTGCCTTTATCGAGTGCGCATCAAGCGCGCACGTTGTGAGGCGGCAGGAGCGGCTATTTTGTGGCGCTCTTCGCCGTGTCGCGGATCTTCTCGCCGGTCTTCTCGAGCACCTGTCCGGTTTTCTCGACTGCCTTGTCCACTTGCTTGCCGGCGCGTTCCGCCGGGCCTTCCTTCTGACAGCCGGATAGCACTATCGTCAGGGCGGACACGAGCACTGCTGCGGTGACACTCTTGCCGAAGTTCATCATCTGGATTGCCTTTTTTATAGTGGGATCCCGAAAGGTATCGGTGTGCAGCTGATTCATTGCGGCCGCGGATCCCCGCGTACGGCACCGATATTTTGGCGCCGGACGTCGTAACGGCAAGTCTCCCCTTCCGTTGCAGGACGCACTGTTCGTTGGCACACTTAACCCAGAGCTATTTCGATCGCGAAGACCGGCGCACCGCCGATCACCTCGTCGCAGCCGCTGTGCGTTGCTGATGATTGCGGCGGAAATCCGAACCGTCCTGTCTTATA
>JBGQFD010000091.1:0-14689 GCA_041496705.1 Gammaproteobacteria bacterium
AGGAGCGCACGCCGGAAAAATGGCTCGAGGACATTCGCCGCCTCAAGACCGAGGGCAAGACGGCCGAGCTCGAGCGCGAGCTGAACGAATTCAAGAAGCGGTACCCCGACTACCGTCTGCCGGAAGACCTTCGCTGAGGTTTGATTCGCGTGCCGCCGAAGCGGTACGTTGCGTTCAATCGTTTGTCAGGGTTTTCTCCGTACACTGCGGCAGCGCCGCGCGGCGCGCCGTTCCACGACCGCAGCCATGATCGCAAAAGAGGGAAAACCTCCAGCTTCCGCCGCAGCGGGAAAATCGGTGGCCCGATTGCCCCTGCTTAAGCAGCTGGGGCCGGGCCTGATAACCGGCGCCGCCGACGACGATCCTAGCGGCATAGCCAGCTATTCGCAGGCGGGCGCGCAGTTCGGCTACGGCATGTTGTGGTCGGTGTTGTTCACGCTGCCGCTCATGATCGGCATCCAGATCGTCAGCGCGCGCATCGGCCGCGTGACCGGGCACGGTCTCGCCGCCAACATCCGCCAGCATTATCCGAAATCGCTGCTGTACGCCGTGATTTCGCTCCTGCTCGTCGCCAACACCATCAACATCGCCGCCGATCTCGGCGCGATGGCGGCGGCGCTGCAACTACTCATCGGAGGCTCGACGCGCCTCTACATCGTCGCGTTCGCGCTGGTGTCGCTCGGCCTGCAGGTCTTCATTCCCTTTCCCCGGTACGCGCCGTTCCTGAAGTGGCTGACGCTCGCGCTCTTCGCCTACGTCGCCACGGTGTTCGTTGTGCGCGTGCCGTGGTTCGAGGTCGGCTTGCATACGTTCGTTCCGGAGGTGACGCTGCGCGCCGATTATTTGTTGACGCTCGTAGCGGTGTTCGGCACGACCATCAGCCCGTACCTGTTCTTCTGGCAGGCCTCGCAGGAAGTGGAAGAGCAGCGCGCCGCCGACGGCGAAGAGCCGCTGCGCGAGGCGCCCGAGCAGGCCGCGGCCCACCTGCGCCGGATCAAGATCGACACCTACATCGGCATGACGTTCTCGAACCTGGTGGCGTTCTTCATCATGCTGACCACCGCGGTGACTCTGCACGCGCACGGCATCATCGACATACAGACCTCGGCGCAAGCGGCCGAGGCGCTGCGCCCCATCGGTGGCGAGTTCGCGTTTCTGCTGTTCGCGGCGGGCATCGTCGGGACCGGCATGCTCGCCGTCCCGGTGCTAGCCGGGTCTGCGGCGTATGCCGTCGCAGAATCGTTTCGCTGGCCGATCGGCCTGGGCCTGAGGCTGATGGAAGCGCGCGGCTTCTACGGCATCCTCATCGCCGCGACGACGATAGGCGTCGCACTCAACTTCACCGAGATCGATCCGGTCAAGGCGCTCATCTGGAGCGCGGTGATCAACGGCGTCATCTCGGTGCCGATCATGGCCGTCATGATGCTGATGGCGGTGCGCCCGGAGATCATGGGGCGTTTCACCGTGGGGCGGCGCCTGAAGATTCTCGGCTGGTTCGCCACCGGCGTGATGGCGCTGGCGGTGGTCGCGATGCTGCTGGCGCTGCTTTCCGCGCGGGGTCGAGTTCTCCCGCCCACTCAAGAGTGACGAAAGTTTAACCCCGCTCGCGCCGCCCGCGCGTTTACCGTTCCATGCCCTCGATACGATCAAAGGGCGACATTCAAAACGGCGGACGCCGAGAGAAAAGGGGTTAAACAATGGTGCTTCATCGATTGAAGAGTATCGGAGCCGCATCGGCCGTAATGTCGCTCGTCTGCACCGCGGCACTGGCGCAGGACGCATCCCGAATAACCGCCGTGACGCTCTATCCAGGCAGCGCAACGGTCGAGCGCACCGCGCGGGTGGCGCCGGGCATGACGCGCCTGGAAATCTCCGGGCTGCCGGCGAATTTCGATCCGCAGACGGTGCGGGTCGAATCGGGTGCGGGCGTACATATAGGCGAGGTCTCCACGCAGGACCAGAGCCGCTCAACGGCGTCGAACGTACGTGAGTCGGCGATCGAGGAGAAAATCCAGGCGCTCAAGGATCGGCAGGCCGTGCTCGACGTGGACGCAAAGTCGGCGCAAATGGCAGCCGAGTACATTTCGCGCCTGGGCGCGCCGGCTGCGGAGAAGGCCGCACCCGCGCTCAACGGAAAATCGGTCGCCGAGGTGATCGAGGCGATCCGCCGCGGTGGCAGCGACGCCTTCGGCCGGATTCAAAAGGTGCAGGTGCAGAAGCGCGAGATCGACAAGGAGATCCGCGCGCTCGAGCGCGATCTGGCGAGGCTGAAGAGCGGCGCGAAGGACGTGCGTACAATTGCGGTCGGCGTTTCCGCCGAGCGGCCGGGCGAGGTGAGAGTGTCCTACCAGGTGAACGGCGCGGGATGGCGCCCGGCGTACCGCGCTGGGCTGGATTCGGCGGGATCGAAAGTGTCGCTCGAACGCCAGGGCGCCATCTCGCAGACCACGGGAGAGGACTGGACCAACGTCAAGCTCAAACTTTCAACCGGCCAGCCGCGGCTCTCGCCGCAAGGGACCGAGCCGCGTCCCTGGAAGGTGTCGTTGCTCGAACCGCGTCCGAGCAGCATGTCGGGGAGCGCGAGCAATCTGGCCGCATCACCCGCCGCGCTGATGCGCCAAAGAGCGGACGAACTCAAGGTCAAGGAGGAAATGCCCCTCGAAATCCAGACTGCGTTCACCACCGAGTTCGAAGTGCCCGGCCTGTTGAGCCTGCCCGCCGACGGCCGCAAGCTCACCGTCTCGCTCGCGAAGCTTTCGCTCCCGGTGAAAATTCGCCTGCGCGTCGTGCCGCGGCTGGAAGCGGCGGCGGTGGTCATCGCGGCGGCCGAGCGTCCCGAGGGCGTGTGGCTCGCCGGAGACATCCAGCTCTACCGCGACGGCAATTACGTCGGCGCGACGAGCTGGAATCCGCAAACCTCCACGGGACTGGTGCTGCCTTTCGGCCGCGACGGCCTGGTTCGGGTGAAAGTCGATCGCGTGAAAGACCGCAACGGTTCGGGGGGGCTGATCGGGCAGCGCAACGAGCGCGAGGTCAGGGATCTATTCACGCTGACCAGCTTTCACAGGGCGCCGGTCGAGGTGCTCGTGCTCGAATCCTCGCCCGTCGCGACGAACGACCAGATCAAGGTCGAGGCAAGCTTCGATCCGAAGCCCACCATGGAGAACTGGGAGCAGCGGCAGGGCGTGGTCGCGTGGACGCGCGCTATCGCTCCGAACGAGACGCTGAAATTCGGCGTGGGCTACACGATCGGCTATCCGAAGGAGGGGTCGGTGATCGGACTGCCTTAGCGTCGGGCCCGAGCTGAAGACCTTCGCTGACGTCTAACCCCTTCTCCCTTCGCACATCGTTTACAGCGATGTGGTCCCAACCGAAAGGAGAAGAACGTGAAGAAGACCTTGATCGCCGTGCTCGCAGCGTTGCTGCCGGCGTGGACGGCAGCCGTCCACGCCGGCGCGCTCGTCGATGTGGCCGTCCTCAACCGCGCCACGGGGGAGCGCATCCCTGTGTATGCGCATCGCGGCCGCCTCTATGTCCCGGGCACGCCCGGCGAGAAGTATTCCCTGCTGGTCGCCAGCAAGTCTTCCACGCGCCTGCTCGGCGTTGTTTCGGTGGACGGCGTCAACGTCATCACCGGGGAGACCGCCACGCCGGCGCAAAGCGGCTACGTGCTCGAGCCCCGGGGAAGCGTCGACATCAGCGGCTGGCGCAAGAACATGGGCGAGGTCGCGGCCTTTGTGTTCACGCCGCTGCCCGAGAGTTACGCGGCGCGCACCGACCGGCCGGACAACGTCGGCGTGATTGGGGTCGCTGTGTTTCGCGAATACCAGCCACCGCGTCCGCCCGCGTCCCTGCAGCAGCCCGCGCCTTCGGGCGCGCGTGGCGACGCAGCGCGCGAGTCCTCCGCCGGCGACGCAGCGCGGGATTCGGCAGCGGCACCCGAGGCGTCGATCCGCGCCATGCCCAAGCCCGAGGAGAAACTCGGCACCGGCCATGGCGAGCGCGAAGCTTCGGCGGCGCGCTGGACCGACTTCCGCCGCGCCAGCGAGCGTCCATCCGAGGTGATTTCCATCTACTACGACAGCCGCGCCAACCTGATCGCGCGCGGCATCATCGCGCCTGCGCCGCGCGCCGAGCCCAATCCCTTTCCCGGGTTCCGCTTCACGCCCGATCCGAGAAGCTGAGGCGCAAAGCCCGTCGCTCCGGCGGCGCAGGATTCCCGCGCCGTCAAGGCGGACGGTTCGTTCAAGTTCTATAATCCGGAGGGCATCCGATGAGGGGGCGATAGTCTCCGGTGGACAGACTGAAGCGCGGGTTCAGCATCAAATCCAGGTTGCTGCTCGGCGCCCTGCTGATATCTCTTCTGGTCGGGTTCGTTGCGCTCTTCGCGGTACAGGTGCAACTAGACACCGCCGGGGTTGCCGCAAGGCTCGAAGCCGAGCACGTGGCGACCGCTCTCGCCTACAGCACCATCAACGAAGTGGTTAACAGGGACAAGAAGCCGCTGCAGAACTACGTCGAAGGCTTGCACCAGCTCTACCACCGCGATATCACCATCGTCGACCCGAAAAAGGTGAGGATCGCGGATTCGGACGCGGGGGACGTGGGCAACGTGTACCAGCACGACCAGGACAACGAAGTCGGGCAGACGCTCAAGGACGGGCGGATCAGGCACTTCACCGAAGTGAGTCCACTTTTCCCGTCGGGGACCCGGCAAATCGTCGCTCCGATCAGAAGGGATCAAGCCAAGGGGGACAGTCCCACTATCGGGGCGGTCATCATGGAATACACCCCGATCTATGATGAGCTGCTGGGTATCGCGAAAACCAAGATCCGCCTGATCGTCGTCGCGGCCGCCGTCTGCGTCGTCCTGGCTCTGCTTGCCAGCCTGATGATTGCGGGGCGCATTACAAGACCCTTGACTGCTCTTACTCGCGCCGCCGCGGACCTTGCTTCGGGAAAATTCGATACGAAGGTGGACGTTGACCGACGCGACGAGATCGGCGTCCTTGCCAAGGCATTCAACGACATGGCCGTTGAACTGAAGGAATCCCAGGGCAAGCTGCTGGCCTACGGGCGCGAGCTCGAATCGAAAATCGCGGAACGCACGGCGGAGCTCTCCGAGCGCAACCGGGAGATCACGCTGTTCAGCAAGATCAACGACTTTCTCCAAGCAAGCGATACCGAAGCGGAGGCTTACTCGGTCATCTCCAAGACCGCGACGCAGTTGTTTCCCGAGGACTCCGGGGCGCTCTTCGTCATCAGTCCTTCGCGCAACATGGTGGAAGCGAATGCGACCTGGGGCCCGGCGCCCCCGGCTCACGTCGTTTTTCCTCCCAACGATTGCTGGGCGCTTCGGCGCGGACAAGGCCATCTTGTCCTGGGCAACGAGGTGCGCTGCCGGCACGTCGCCGAAGACGGCCGCATGTACGCCTGCCTGCCGTTGGTGGCGCAGGGGGAAACCCTGGGCGTATTGCATGTTTCGAACGGCCCAGCGGCGGACGACAAGGCCGGCGAAGATCGCATGACGGAGAAATTCAGGCTGGCCAAGGGCTTCGCCGAGAATATCGGGCTCGCCATCGCCAACTTGAAGCTGAGGGACGCGATGCGCAGCTTGTCGATCCGGGATCCGCTGACCGGACTCTTCAATCGCCGTTACGTGGAAGAAGCGTTGGTGCAGGAACTGTTTCGCGCGAAACGTCAGTCCGCTCAACTGGCGGTCATGATGCTCGATATCGACCACTTCAAGCAGTTCAACGACAGCTTCGGTCACGACGGCGGCGATGCCGTCTTGCGTGAATTTGGCGTCTATCTGAAAAAACAGGTGCGTGGCAGCGACGTCATCTGTCGCTACGGGGGCGAGGAATTCCTGCTGCTCCTGTCTCCGACGACGATGGAAGGCGCCCGGATGCGCGCGGAGCAATTACGCGATGGCGTGAAGCTTCTGAACGTGCGTCACGCCCGAAAAAGCCTCGGCACGATCACTATTTCGGTGGGGATGGCCGTTTTCCCCGACCACGCATCTGAGGCGGAAGCTTTGGTCAAGGCGGCCGACATTGCTCTTTATCAAGCGAAACAGGCGGGCCGGGATCGGGTTGTCGTGTTTGCCGGAAAAGCCGATCAGACTGCGTCGTAGCGGGTGCCGGCCTTTCCTCTCGCGAGTTGAGAACGAGACGCAGAAATTCAGCGGCGGCTATGCGATCGGCTATCCGAAGGGGGGTGGTGGTCGGGTTGCCTTGGTGCGGGTTCTCGCGGGTTCGTCCCACGCAGTGCAGTATTATCTCAATATAATCAATACTATAAATGCAGCCTGACGATTTGCGCGACGGCGCGCTGCCAGTGCCGCTCGCGATTTTCTTGCTCCGATCCCAAAGTCAGGCTTAGTACATAGTATGATGTACCGGTATTAATACACGAACGTACCCGGTATTAATGCACATTTGTCGGCACTGAGCAGGGGCGTATAAGCCGGTCGTCAACGGCAGCGCGGGGTGCGGGCAGGCTTGCAGGAAGATGTCTTTGCTGATAGTTCGGGCCTCGAGGGGGGTTAGCGGCCGTGAAGCCGTTAGGTGCGCCGCATGATCCGCGCCGCCGCGTGTGGTTTCGCACGCTCGCGGTGGGCATTTTCTCTGCAGCCGGAGATGCGGCTGCACGCAGCTTGCCCGACGCGCCGCTCAGGAAGTTCTCGCTGGGACAGTCGATACAACACCTCTCAGGACGCGTTCTGGTGAACGGGCGCCCGGCTACGCTGGCGACGCCGATCAACACCGGCGACATCGTGGAGACGGCAAACGATGCAGAGGTGGTCTTCACGGTCACCACGGAAAAATTCATCCTGCGCGGCGGAAGCCGCGCGGTGGTAGGGGAACCGCGTTCGCCGCTCAAGGATATGCTGCGCGCGGTGACGGGCCGAGCCGCCGCCACAAGCAGGCAGAGCCCAATCGTTGTCGCTTCGAGCACCATCGGCATCCGCAACTGAGCCGGCCTGAGGTTCGGAAGGCCGAGCACAGGCTGGCGCGCGCCGGATCCGCCAGACCGCGATCGATGCGGGCATCGTGGTGGGCGAACCAAGATTGCAGATCAAGGATGCGGATGTTAAGGTTTCTTGCAGGGGGCATCGTGAAAAGGCTCTGGGTCTTGGTGGCATTGCTGGTTGGCGCTCCGCCGATCGGGACAGCGGAAGCGGCCTGCACCTGCCAGTGCATAAACGGGGAGGTGCGCGCGGTGTGCGCCTATGCGTCCGAACCCGAACCCGTCTGCCCCCCGCGTTTTTGCGCGATGCCTCGCGTTGTTCCCGAGGTGCCCCCGCCTCCTTCGGCCGGTCCCCGGAAATGCGTAGTAAAAGAGATACTCAACGACCGCACCGGAAAGTTTGAAAAGCGGGAAATGTGTAATTGACGCGGGCCCCGCCCAGAAGTTCGCCGCGACTGGCGGGGCATGATTTTTCCGGCTACCTATCGCCGCGGGCCGCAGCCGCATAAACTGGCGCCCGATAGCGCGAAAATCATCATGGGAGGACCATCATGAAAACTGCATCGATCATCGGCGCGGCAAGTGCGTTGCTGTTCTCAGGCATGGCTGGCGGCGCGGAAATCAAGGTGGTCTCCACTCAAGCGACCCAGGAGGCTTATCTTGAACTGGTGGCGCAATTCGAGAAGACCTCGGGGCACAAGGTCACCACGGTTTTCTCGGGAACGCTCAACGTCCAGAAGCGTCTCGCGGACGGCGAGCCCTGCGACCTCATCATCATGGCGGGCCCGGCGATCGACGACCAGATCAAGCTCGGCAGGGCCGTAGCTGGTAGCCGTGTCGATTTCGCAAAATCGGGCACCGGGCTCGCGGTTCGCAGGGGCGCTGCAAAGCCCGACATCGGGTCGGCCGAAGCATTGAAGAAGACGCTGCTGGCGGTCAAGTCGATCGGCTATTCCACCGGCCCGAGCGGGCTCTATATGCTCAGCGTGTTCGAGAAGCTGGGTATCGCCGGCCAGGTCAAGGGCAAGCTCAAGCAGACCTCGTCGGGCGTGTTCGTCGGCACCCTGATCGCCGGCGGCGAGACCGAGGTCGGCTTCCAGCAGATCAGCGAGCTGGTGCATTTCGCCGGCATCGACTACGTCGGCCCGCTGCCGGGCGACCTCCAGCGGATGACCATGTTTTCAGCTGGCATCCATGCGGGTGCAAGGCAGGCGGACGCAGCCAAGGCGCTGGTCAAATTCATCACCGCGCCGGCCGCCGCATCGGTCATCAGGAGGCATGGCTTGGAGCCCGCCTGACAAACCCGCAACGCCGCCACGGAATGGATTCTATTCCGCCTTCTCGTACCAGTCCTGACGCCCGCACCGCGAATCATCGGCAGGGCGCGCTGCCGGTGGGCGCCGGCATCGCGCTCGCCGCCGCCCTCTGCTGGGCCTATGTTTTCTATATGGTATGGGGCATGGCGCATATGGACATGGCCGCCGATTCGATCCTCATGCCGGGCATGGACAATTGGGACGGCGCGGACCTCCTGCTTGTCTTTGTCATGTGGACGATCATGATGGCTGCGATGATGCTTCCCGCCGCGGCGCCGTTGATGCTGATACTCGCCAAGATAAATTATTCGCGCTACAGCCGGCGGCGGGCTGCTGTTGCGACCGGTGTTGCAGGACTGGGCTATCTCGCGGCGTGGACAGGTTTCAGCCTGCTTGCCACCCTTTCGCAATGGAGATTGCTGGAGGCGCAGCTGGTCTCGCCCATGATGGACAGTTCGAGCAAATTGATGACTGGCGCACTGCTCCTGGCAGCGGGCGCGTATCAATTCACGCCGCTCAAATTTGCGTGCCTGGGGCGTTGCCGTTCACCCATAAGCGTCCTGCTGAACGAGTGGCGCGAGGGCTATATGAGCGCATTCCGCCTGGGGCTGCGTCAAGGGGCGTATTGCCTCGGTTGCTGCTGGCTGCTGATGGCGCTCCTGTTCGCGTTCGGCGTGATGAATCTGATCTGGATCGCCGCACTGTCCGTGCTGGTACTCCTGGAAAAAATTCTGCCGCAACCTCGCCTGTTCGCGCAGGGAGCCGGGGCAGTCCTGCTGGCTTGGGGAGTGTTGATCGCTGCGCCCTGGTAAACAGGGTCAGCATCGGATTTCCGCGATCTACCGCAGTATAGGCGCCGTGTGATAAGGTGAAACGATGAGCGAAGCCTCCAATTGGCGCGTTTCGGGGACTTACTATGAGTCATGCAATTGCGAAGCGGTTTGTCCCTGCCGCCGGCTCAATGGAAAGCCGGGCGGCCGGTCGAGCTTTCGCCTTTGCCAGTTTCTTTTGTCGTGGCACGTTGTTGAAGGCTACGCTGAGGGCGTTGATCTCGCCGGGCGCAGCGTCGCCATGGCAGGCTTCTATGATAGCGACGAAACGGGGTCACCCTGGACGGTGGCGCTCTATATAGATCGGAGTGCCGGCGACGCGGCGTTTGATGCTCTATCCGGGATTTTCCTCGGGAAAAGGGGCGGTAACATCCTTTTCACGGCGAATATCGTCGACGTTATTGCCGTTCGCCGGGCCGACATCGGGCTCGACCACACAAAACGTCGCGAACGAATCTCGGTGCATGAATTCGCCTCGGCAGAAGTCGAGAAATTGGCGGATTACCAGGGAACTGTTACTTGTGGCATACCCGGGCATGACCATCCGGGTGAGGAATCCGTATCGCGGTCTCGCGTCACAGACCAGCGGCTCGAGTGGGCTTACGAGGGCCGCTGCGGGTTCGCCACGGGTTACGACTATTGCTCCCAATAGCCGGCGGGACTGCGCCTCGTAGCCTTCGCTCGAAGCGCAACAACACTCCTCACACCACTGCAGACCGTGAACCGCGGCGCGCGGGAACTTCGGATGAAGAGCCATCCGCGCCGAGATACGCTCCGTCGGCCTCCAGCCGGCGCTGCAAGGATTTCACTTCGACGGCGCGAGGTGCTACGCCCTCCTTGATCGCAAGGTGCGCGGCGGTGCCCGCGGCCTGCCCCATGACAAAGCACGGGCCGGAGACTCGCGCCGAAGACTGGCCCTCGTGCGTCATCGAGGCGCAGCGCCCGGCGACAAGGAGGTTGTCCACGCCGAGCGGCACGATCATGCGGTAAGGCAGCTGATTGAATCCGCGCTCCTTGCGGGCAAAGACGAAATTCACGTCTCCCGTCACGTGCGCCTCCACCGGCCATCCTTGCACGCCGATCGCGTCGGGAAAGTCCGCGCACTCGAGAATGTCCTCCTCGCTGACCATGTACTCGCCGCGCACGCGCCGCGTCTCGCGGATGCCGATCTGCGGCGCGATCTCGACGATGTAGGCGCGCTCGAAGCCCGGCGTCACGCTCTTGATGAACTCGAAGGAATCCCAGCACTGGCGGCGGCCCTCGACCTCGCCGTAGGCGAGCTGTTCGGCGTCGATGCCGCTCACCGCCGTGCCGTCCGGGTTTCTGATCTGGGTGAGGTTGGCGCGCCATTCGGTCGGATGCTTCTGCGGCCTGACGATCGGCTTCTTGCGCGGGAATCGCCGGCCTTTCCTCTCGGCATCCTCCATCAGCTTGGGGATCAGCTCCCAGGCGCGGCCCGCCTTCTGCGGGTCCACGCCGCTGATGCGATACATGGTGGACGGATAGAGGAAGTTGCCCTTGCCGTCGCCCAGCTCGTAGGGAGCGCCCGCCCAGGCTGCGAGGTCGGCGTCGCCGGAACAATCGATGAAAGTCCGCCCGAGAATGGCGCCGCGCCCCGATTTGGTCTCGACGATCACCGCTTCGATCTCATTTTTCGAGCGCATGATTGCCGCGACCGCGAAGGCGTGAAACAGGAGCTTGACCTTGGCCGCAAGAATCAGCTCGTCGGCTGCGATCTTGTAGGCCGAGATATCGTAGGCCTGCGCCATGATGCGGTCCTGCACCGACAGGTGCGGCGCGTTCAGGCCGCCCATGCGCTCGATCCGCGCCAGGATGTCGTCGCAGATGCCGTGGACCACCTGGCGGTGCTCCCCCGCCACGTTGGCGTGCAGTCCGCAGAACGTGCTCAAGCCCGCTGCGGTGCCGGCGCCGCCGAGAAATCCGTAGCGCTCGATGAGCACCGTCGAGCGGCCGGCACGGCCAGCGGCGATCGCGGCGGCGATGCCCGCAGGCCCGCCGCCCACCACCACCACCTCGTATTCGCCGATGACCGGCGTCTGCCGGCGTTCTTCTCGGAGAGTTTTCGGGGTCATGTTCGCGTCAATCCACCTTGATATTTGCCGCCTTGGCCACCTTGGCCCACTTCTCGATCTCGCTGCGTATCATCGCGTCGAACTCCTCCGGCGTGTTGCCGACGGGCTGCAGGCCGAATTCAGCCATGCGCGTCTTCATTTCCGGCAGCTGCATCGCCTTGAGGAGATCGGCGTTGAGCCTGCGCACCGTCTCGCGCGGCGTGCCGCTCGGCACGACCACGCCGTTCAGACTCTGCACGTTATAGCCGGGGAAGAATTCGCCGATGGCGGGAATGTCGGGCGCCGCCGCGGAGCGTTTGGCGCCGGTGACGGCGATCGGCTTCATCCGGCCCGCCTTGACGTGGGGCATGGATGATAAGAGCGGATCGATGATCAGCTCGACCCGCCCGGCGAAAACCTCGGGAAAAGCGGGTGCATTCCCCTTGAACGGAACGTGGACGATGTCGATTCCCGCCTGGAGCTTGAGCAGCTCGCCGGCCAAGTGCATCGCGCTCGCGGAGCCCGGCGATGCGTAGTTGAGTTTTCCGGGCTGCTTTTTCGCCAGCGCGATCACTTCCGGAAGGCTGTTGGCGGGCAGTCCCGGCGTTGCGGACATGAGCACGTCTGCGATTCCGATCAGAGTGACACCTGAGAGGTCCTTGACCGTGTCGAAGGGCATGCTGGAGCGCACGCTGGGATTGATCACGTGCGCGGTCACGACGAACCCGATGGTGTGCCCGTCGGGTGCGGACTTGGCGACGAAATCGGTGCCGACGACGGTGCCGCCGCCGGGCTTGTACTCCACCACCACGGGCTGGTTCCACATCGGTTGCAGGGAATTCGCGAACACGCGCGCCAGAATGTCGATCGAGCCCCCGGGCGGGTTGGGAACGACGAGGCGCACCGGCTTGCTCGGGAATGTCTGCGCCGTCCCGGCGATCGGGGCGGCCAGGGCCGCGATTGCAGCGGCGGCTGCGGCAAGGCGGATCAATTGCGCGAGTGCTTTCATCGCAACCTCGAATCAAACTTCTTTGAAAAGCACCGCCCCCTTGGGAAGCGGCTGTACGTTCCGTTTGTACTGTGCGAGATAGCCGATTTCGTCCATGCGGCCGAACCGCTGTACGCGCAGGCGGCGCCGGGCGAGCTCGGTTTCCGGCACCTCCAGGTTGACGATCCGTTTTACCACGTCGATCGAAATCAGGTCGCCGTTCTGCGCCAACGCGAGCGGTCCGCCTTCGGCGGCTTCCGGCGAAACCTCGCCGACCACCAGGCCGCGGTTCACCAGCCCCGAGAGCTGCCCGTCGGTCACCACTGCAACGTCCTCGATGAGGCCGGCGCCGTCCAGCGCGAACACCAGCGCGGAGGACATCGCGAGGCCCGGACCGCCCTTCACCCCCATGCCCCGCAGTATGACGACCTGGCCTTTCCTGATTTCATTCTTGGCGAGCGCCTCCAGCGCCTCGTCGCGGGAGTGATAGATATTGGCCGGTCCGGAGAATTGAAGTCTGCGTTCCCCCGCTCCCCCGAGCCTGACGATACCGCCTTGCGGCGCGAGCGATCCGCGCACGATGACGATGGAGGGGCGGGTCGAAAGCGCTCGCTCAAAGGGACGGATGACTTCCTCGTCGTTCACCTTCGTCTCGCGCAGGATCTCTGCCACGGCACGGCCCGTGACGGTGCGCGCCTGCATCCGGATGACGCGCCCAAGCTGCTTCATCACTGCTCGAGCGCCGCCCGCCGCTTCCAACTCCTCAATCAGCCGCTCGCCGTTCGGCCGGATCGCAGCAAGCAGGGGGATCTTGTCCGCATACTCCTCGAAGAGACCGTATACGTCCACATCGCACCCGGCCTCGATCGCGATCGCCTGAAGGTGCTTGACGCAATTGATCGAGCCGCTCAGGGCGAGGACCATCATGGTCGCGTTGACGAATGCGTCGCGCGTCAGGATATCGCGGGGCTTGAGATCGTCCCAGACCATTTCAACGATGCGCCTGCCTGAAGACCGGGAGAGCTCGGTCATCTTCGCGCCGTTCGCGAGCACCGGTGCGCTGCCGGGCAGGCACATGCCCAAGGCCTCGCAGACGACGTGCATGGAATTCGCCGTTCCCATGCCGGCGCACACTCCCGGCCCGAGCACGGCGTTGTCGCTCATTTCAGTAAGCTCCGCGACGCTCACCCGGCGGGCAGACACATAGCTCGACTTGAGAAACACTTCCTCGATGTCGACATGCTCGCCGCGATAGCGGCCGCTCGGCTGATAGCCGCAGATCACGACGATGCTTGGAATATTCAGCCGGCCCGCGGCCATCAGCTGCCCCGGCGTGGTCTTGTCGCAGGAGGCGAGGCACACCATCCCGTCGAGCAGAGCGCCTTCGACCTGCACCTCGATGTCGTTGACGATCAAGTCGCGGGTCGGGAGTATGTAGCCGCCGCGGTGCCCGGCGCTGGTGATGAAATCGCTCGGCGCCGCGGTACGCACTTCGAAGGCGAGTCCTCCCGCCGCGCGGATCGCCTCCTTCACGATCGCCGCAACGCCGTCGAGATGGCTGAAGCAGCTGGAGAGCTCCGAGGATGAATTGACGACCGCGATCTTGGGCTTTTCCATGTCGGCGTCGCTCAAGCCGAGCGCCTTCCACTGGGCGCGGCGGGCGGCCCAGCGCGGCGTTCCGGGCTCGAAATTGCTGCGCAGTTTACGTCGCATTCCTCGCTCTCCGGAACGTATTGTTGACAACAGGCCTCGCGCCGTCAAGAAAGCGGTGTCCGGAGAACCATCCTGGAGAGCCCGTCTTTCCTAGACCGCGGGATAGGCGTAGCCTTCCTCGGAATTCGTTTCTTGACTTGTGCTGCCAACAGCTGGAGGGTCCTATGAGGACGCTATGGGCAATGCTTGGTGCTGCTGCGCTGCTGTCGAGCGCCTGCGTACCGGTCGCGGTGCCGGGGGAGGTCCGGTTCGAGGTTCCAGTCCCGGGCGTGGTGATTGACCCGGTTGCCCCGTACTACTACTCGCGCTCGTACTGCGTCGGGTGCTGGTACGGCGAATGGGGTGGGCGCACCGGCTACCACCGGGGCGGCGGGCGCCCGTGGGAGCGCTCGCACAGCGAGACGGACCACCATGGACACGACCACGGGCGCGATATCCGGCACGAAGGGCATCGGTGAGACTGCTCTACTAGAATTCGCGCTCGCCGCCGCGGCCGTCATTCCAGGCGCGCCCCCGAACGAACCGGACGCTACCGCGGAACGGGTAGCCCCGGTCGCTCTTCCTTCCCCCGATGTGCATATTCCACAAGAAGGCAGTGGAAGGCTCAACAGCGCTTGTGCCTGCCTGAGACCTAAGCTGGTAACCGTGCAAATGAAAGTTTGCATGGGCCGGGTAGAACCGGGAACGCAACGCGACAAGGAGCAGAAAGCCATGACCAAGAATGTGAACTCCCTCCCCAGCATGGTGCGGCGAATCGACGACATCAGCGCAAGCAAGACCGACCGGCAGACCGCAAAA
>JBGQFD010000092.1:0-14620 GCA_041496705.1 Gammaproteobacteria bacterium
CGATTTCCTCGACGGCGTAGTGGACACGGTAGTGCACATCGACAAGCAGAAGCTCAGGCGCTACTCGGGGAACTATTCGGCCTTCGAGCGCCAGCGCGCCGCGGCGGTGGTGCTCGCGGCAGCCCAGTACGACAAGCAGCAGCGCGAGCGCGAGCACCTGGAATCTTTCATCAACCGCTTCAGGGCCAAGGCCACCAAGGCGAAGCAGGCGCAGAGCCGGATGAAGATGCTGGCGAAGATGGAAGAGCTCGCGCCCTTGCACGTCTCCGCGCCCTTCTCTTTCGAGTTCCGCGAGCCGCTCAAGTCGCCCGACCCGCTGCTGGTGCTGGAAGACGCCGACGCGGGTTACGGGAAAAAGACGGTCCTGTCGGGCATCAATTTCTCGCTGCAGTCGGACCAGCGCTACGGCCTGCTCGGCGTCAATGGGGCAGGGAAATCGACGCTGATCAAGACCATCGCGGGCGAATTGAAGCCCCTGCGCGGCGCCGCGACCTTCAACAAGGGTCTCGCCGTGGGCTACTTCGCGCAGCACCAGGTCGAAATGCTGCGCCACGACGAATCGCCGCTGTGGCATCTGTCGCGCATTACGACGAACGTGCGCGAGCAGGAACTGAGGAATTTCCTCGGCGGCTTCAACTTCCCCGGCGACATGGCGACCACGTCCATAGAGACTTTCTCGGGCGGCGAGAAGGCCCGCCTCGCGCTGGCGCTGATCGTGTGGCAACGCCCCAACCTCTTGCTGTTGGATGAGCCGACCAACCATCTCGACCTGGAAACGCGCGAGGCGCTGACGGTGGCGCTGGCGCAGTTCGAGGGCACGCTGGTGCTGGTGTCGCACGACCGGCACCTGCTGCGCGCCACCACCGACCAGTTCCTGATCGTCGCCGGCGGCAGGCTGCAGGCTTTCGACGGCGACCTCGACGACTACCGCGAGTGGCTGTTCCGGACCAAGCTCGCGTCGACGGACGACAGCGCCGCTGCCTTCACCGAAGTGAAGAAGCCTGTGCCGGAGAAACCCGCCGCGCCGGCGGCCGACCGGCGCGAACAGAAACGCAGGGAAGCCCGGGACCGGCAGCGGATCGCCGCCGCCAGGAAGCCGATCGAATTGCGCCTCAAGCGGCTCGAAGAAACCCTGGCAAGACTGAATGCGCGCAAAGTCGCCATCGACGCGCAGCTCGCCGACGCGGCGATCTACAGCGAGGCGGGGAAGGAAGCGCTCAAGGCGCTCGTCCTCGACCAGGCCTACGTCGCGCGCGAGCTGACCGGGCTCGAGGCCGAGTGGCTGGAGCAGCAGCAGCGGCTCGAGGAGATCGAAGCGACCTCCTAGGGCGGGCTGCCGGCCGGTTTGCGGCTCGAATGGTGTTTGATCTGGATCAAGCTCCGAGAAGCCCGGCTGCGCGATGCTGGCAACGAGGCGCCTGAGGTTTCCATGGATAACATCGCCCACTGGCACGCCGAGCACGCCAACTTCTTGAGGCTGCTCGACATCCTGCAGAAGGAACTCGACGCCTTCCACGGAGGCGCGCAGCCGAACTACGAGCTGATGGTGGACATCGTGAGCTACCTGCGGCATTTCCCCGACGTTCACCACCATCCGCGCGAGGACGTAATGTTCATGTGCATCGCAAAGCACGACCCGTCGCTGAGCGTCGCACTTGAACGCCTGCGCCAGGAACACCGCGTCATCGCCGCGGCCGGCGAGGAACTACTGAAGACGCTGAACGACGTGACTTCCGGAGCGGTGATCGCACGCGCGGTCGTCGAGTCGATCGCGGCGATGTACCTCGTCTACTACCGGCATCACATCACGGCCGAAGAGGAGGAAGTCCTGCCGCGCGCCGCCCGTGTCCTCAGCGCCGAGGACTGGCACGAAGTGCAGGCCGCCGGTCCCGCCGGACGCGACCCGCTGTTCGGCGACAAGGCCAAGGCCGGCTACCGCGAGCTGCGCCGCCACATCGCGCTCGAGGCGCGTTAGGGAACCCCCTCCCCAGGCGATGGTGCTGCTCGCGATCTTCGCGGTGGTCATCGCCGCGGAAATCGGCGTCACCGCGATCCGCCGGCGCATCCCCTGATGCGCCTTCAGCGGTCCCTGAGGAGATATTCGGCGAGCTCGCAGAAACCGGCGCCGCTCTCGGACTGCGTTACGTAAGCAGGCTCGGCGGCGAGCCGGCCGGCAAAGGCGCGCACGTTGGCGACGCCGACTGAGTGAGGAAAGCAAGCGAACATGGGAGCATCGTTCGGCGAGTCGCCGACAAACACGAACTCGTCCTTGTGCGCGTCGATATCGGTGGCGAAGCGTTCCTGAAATAGCATTTTCGTCATCGCCAGCTTGTCGTAGACGCCGAACCAGCCGTTGACGTGGATCGAGCTGACCCTGGCGGTGAGCCCGGCCTCGCGCATCAGCGCGGCGATGCGTTCCACCGCGGGCAGCGGCAGGCGCGGCACGTCCTCGCACCAGTCGATGGCGAGATCGGTCTCGCGGTAGCGCTGATCGGCCGCGAGCGCGCAGCCGGGCACCGCGGCGAGGATGCGCGCGCCGATCGACGCGAGCTTCTCGCGATGTGCGGCGCGCGTGTTTTCGTCGTCGGCGTAACGCCGCAGCATGCGGCGCGCGCCGTGCTCGTAGCGGAAATAGAAGGCGCCGTTCTCGCCGACCACCGCGTCGACCGGCCACATGCGAGCGATGTGATCGCACCACCCTGCAGGGCGCCCGGTGATCGGCACCACCCACAGCCTCGCGCGCTGCAGCGCCTCGAGCGCCGAGTACGCCGCGGCCGTCAGGCGGCCGCCGCTGGTGAGGGTGTCGTCGATGTCGCACAGGAGCGCGCGCACGCCGCGGCGCGCTTCCCGCGGGAAGTCGGCGAGGGGGCGCATCACGCTGCTCCCAAAGACGAGGGGAAACCGAGGGACTTGCGCATCGACCGGCACTATAGCGCAGACGCCCGCACGCGCACGACGGTCCGCTGTTCCCCGCATCGTTGATCTAGATCAAACCCCGGAGGAGTCCGGCGGGCAAGCTATATTTCCGGATTCGGATCCACGAGACCTTGGAGGGGACAATGAAGAAGATCGCCGCCGTACTCTGGATTTTCACCTTCTGCGCTTTCGCGCACGGTACTGCAACAGCTGCCGAGCCGAGCAAGATCAAGGTCGGCATCCTGCTGCCGCTCACCGGGACCTTTGCCGCGGTCGCGGAGACCCAGAAGCAGGGCGCCGAGCTCGCCGTCGACGTCGTCAACAGGAGGGGCGGGCTCGCCATGCCCTGGGGCAAAGTACAGGTCGAAGGCGTGGTCGCCGACGACGAGGCCAAGCAGGATATCGGCGTGCGCCGCTACCGCTACCTCGTCGACGAGGGCGTCAAAGGCGTGGGCGGCCAGACCTGGGCGCCGCTCGCCTACGCCATCAACGCGATCGTGACCCGGGATCCGATGCCCTACTTCCCGGTGTGCGTGATGTCCAAGGAGGCGTTCCAGAAAGGCAAGCTCGCCGATTCCACTTTCGCCGCCGCGTTCAGCCCGTGGACGGTCGGCTACATGGCGGGCCAGTCGGCGGTCAAGGCCCTGGGCAAGAAGCGCGTGTACTTCCTCGCGCGCGCCGACAGCTGGGGCTGGGACATGCGCGACGGCGCCTACACCGCCATCAAGGAAAGCGGCGGCGAGATCGTCGGCTACGACGAGGTGTCGCTGGGCACCGGAGACTTCACCACCATCCTGCAGAAGGTGCGGGCGGCCAAGCCCGACGTGTTCATCTCGGCGCAGTTCGCCGCCGACGCCGTGGCGCTTCTGAAGCAGGCGCACCAGATGGGGCTCGGCAAAGAAATGACCCTGTTCAACGCCTTCATCACCAACGTGGTGGCGAAGGGCCTCCCGGCCGAAGCGCTCGAAGGCGTCTACGCGATGCACTACTTCTACTACGACCTGACAGGATTCGCCGACAAGGAAGTCGCAAAGAGCGCAGCAGAGTTCACCGCCCTCTTCCGCGCCAAGTACAAGACGCCGCCCGACGCCTACGCAACCATCGCCTACATCGCCTACTCGGAAATGTTCCGCGGCTTCGAGGCGGCGAAGTCCCTAGATCCGGCCAAGGTGTCCGCGGCTTTGTCCGCCAACAAGGGCGAATTCAACACCGTCAAGGGCCCGGCGAGATGGCGCCAGGACCACGCCGCCGTATACAAGCACGCGGCTTTCCTGGTGAAGGGCAAGGGCCCGAAGGAGCAGAAGAACGAGTGGGACCTCTTTAGCGTGATCGGCTCGCAGGGCGGCGAGTCGGTCATGCCGACGCTGAAGTCGCTCGGCTACTAGAGCGACGGGGCGCAGGCGAAGGCTCTCGTGCGCCGACGGCCCCGGCGCACGATCGCCTGAGAATGGCTGCCGGCTTGGAAGTCCTCAAGGCGACGGGCATCACCAAGCGCTTCGGCGCCATGGTCGCGGTCAACGGCGTCGACTATTCGCTGCGCGAGAACGAAGTCGCCGGCATCATAGGATCCAACGGCGCGGGAAAGACCACCTTCTTCAACCTGCTCACCGGATATTTCCATCCGGACGAAGGCAGCATTCTGTACCGGGGCGAGGACATCACCCGCGCGACGCCGCAGCAGCGCGTGGCGCGCGGCATCATGCGCACCTTCCAGCTGACCTCGACGTTCGACAACTTGAGCGTCAACGACAACCTCGTGCTCGCGTTCTTCCGGGCTAACCGCAAGGCGTCGCTGTTTCACCTGCTCGTGCACACCCGTAGGCGCCATCGCAACGAGGAAAAGATCGCCGCCACGGTCGATACCTTCGGCCTCGGCGGCGTGCTCGACCGCGAGGTGCGGCACCTGAGCCTGGGTGAAAAAAGGCGGCTCGAAATCGCCATGGCCATCCTTGCCGAGCCGAGCGTCCTGCTGCTCGACGAACCGCTCGCGGGCCTGGCCGAATCCGAGATCCGCAGCGTCCTCGAGGTGCTTCGCAGGCACATCGGCAGGCAGACGATCCTCATCGTCGAGCACAAGCTTTCACAGGTCGAGGATTTCCTGCAGCGAGTCACGGTGATGCACGAAGGCCGGGTCATCGCCGACGGCAGCTACGAGGAATGCATGCGTCCCCCGGCGGTGCGCAGGAGCTACTGGCAGATCGACGTCCCCGACGAGCCGGCCCGCACGCCATGAGCGGCGAGGAACTCCTCGCGGTCGGCGGCCTCGCGGTGTCCTACGGCGAATCCAAGGTGCTGTTCGGCGTCGACATGAAGCTTGCAGCCGGGCAGATCGTCGCCTGCGTCGGCCGCAACGGTGCCGGAAAGACCACCTTGCTGCGGACCATCTCGGGATTCCTGAAACCGCTTGCCGGTTCGATCACCTGCAGCGGCGCGAACCTGGTCGGCCTGCCGCCCTACACCCTGGCGAAAATGGGCATCAAGTACGTTCCGCAGGACAAGAAAGTCTTTTCCGATCTCACCGTCCGGGAGAACCTGGAGCTGGGGAGCTACGCAACCGGCGACTACAACTGGAGCAGCGTCACCGGCTATTTTCCAAAACTTGCCGCGCTCATGGAGCGCAAGGCGGGCTACCTGAGCGGGGGCGAACGCCAGATGCTGATGATCGGCCGGGCGCTCCTCGGCAGCCCGAGGGTGCTGCTCGTCGACGAGCCGACCGAGGGACTCGCGCCGAGCATCGTTGCGCAGTTGCGCGAGGTGTTCCGCGAGCTGAGCCGGCGCACCGCGCTGCTGATCGTCGAGCAGAACCTGCCGCTCGTCTGCGCGATATCGGACAAGGTCTACGCCATGAACGAAGGACGCATCGTCGCGGAGCTGGCGGACGGGGATTCGATCCGTCCGGAGGTTTGCGAGAAATATCTGTAGGCCGACAGGCACTCGACGCGGAGGAAACGTGATGAAGGCATTTCGGTGGTGGTGGGGCATCGTGCTCGCGTTCGCGCTGCTCGGCTCGTCGCGCGCGTTCCTGCCGCTGCCCTTCCTCAACGAGGTCCTCATTTTCTCGATCTACGCCATCGGCTGCAATTTCCTTCTCGGCCGGGTCGGCTACATTTCCTTCGGGCAGCCGGCCTACCTCGCGGTGGGCGCCTACGCGACCGCGTTCTACCTTTTCTACTTCGGCGGCAATCCCTACCTTGGCATGCTCGTCGGTGTCGCGGCGGGAGTGGCGGCTTCGCTGCTCGTCGGCCCGCTGTTCGTGCGGCTGCGCAGCGACTACTTCGCGCTGGTTAACCTAGCTCTCGCGGTGATCATTTTTTACCTCACGCAGAAGGTGCTGGCCGACATCACCCGCGGCGACAACGGGCTGTGGTTCCTCACCAACATCGCCTCCACGCCGGTGCTCGATCTGACGCGGCCAGGCCAGTTCTTCACCTTTGCGCTGCTGACGGCGCTGGCCGTGTGGGCGTTCTACAAGTACCTCGACGACTCGATCTTCGGCGCCTGCTGCCTCGCGACCAAGATCAACGAGGACAAGCTGAAGTTCCTGGGCTATGGCGACTTCGGCATCCGCCTGCTCGCCTTCGTGATCGCCAATACCACCACCGCCCTGGCCGGCGCCATGTACGCGGTATACCTGGGTTTCGTCAGCCCGGAGATCGCCAGTCCGTCGCGCGCCGCCGACCCCGTCATCGTGACGATCCTCGGCGGCGTCGGCACGCTCTACGGTCCCTTGGTCGGATCGATCGCGTACACCGGCATGAAGGACGTGATCAGCAAATTCATCGGCAACTGGGAACTCTTCATCGGTTTTCTGCTGGTATTCATCATGCTCGCCGGGGAAAAGGGCATCTGGGGAACGCTGGCACCGCTGCTGAAGAAGGCGCTGTACCGCGGGCGCGCCTCGTCCTGAGCCGACGCGGAGCGACTCGCAAACCATGGACGCGCAACTGCTGGCCTCCGGAGTCGTCTTCGGGCTCAGCCTGGGGAGCATCTTCTTCCTCATGGCGATCGGGCTGTCGCTCTGCTTCGGACTGATGCGCATCATCAGCCTCGACCAGCTGCTGTATTACTCGATCGGCGCCTACCTCACTTATTCGATCGCCGCCGCGGCCGGCAGCGTGTGGCTGGGCGTGCTGGGCGGGGTCGCCGTGGCGGGGCTGGCGAGCCTGGCCGTGGAACGGCTCGTGTTCCGCCGCATCTACGAGCGCGAGCTCACTTTCAGCATGATCACCTCCTTTGGCATCGTCATCGGCGGCGTGGGCATCATCAAGACCGTCTGGGGCGTGGTGCCGCGTCCGGTGCCCGTTCCCATCATGTCGCAGCTCGACATCTTCGGAACCGAGATCCCCGTGTACCGCCTGGTCGTCATCGGCATCGCCGCGCTCGTCTACCTCGGTATCTGGCTGTTCCTCAACCGGACCATCACCGGGAAGGCGATCCGCGCCGGCATCGAGAACGTCGAGCACGTCGAGGGACTGGGCATCAACGTGTCGCGGCTCTTCACCCTCACTTTCGTCGTCGCCGGCTGCCTGTCGGGACTCGCCGGCGGGCTGCACGCGCCGCTCATCATGGTCGATCCCCAGATGGGGCTGGAAGTGCTGGCCTTCGTGTTCATGGTGGTCATCATCGGCGGCTTGGGGAGCATCAAGGGCACGCTCGTGTCCGCCCTGATCGTCGGGCAGGTCGTGTCGCTCGGGTCGCTCGTCTACGCGCCGCTCGCGCAGATGGCCCCGTTCGCCATCATGCTGCTCATCCTGCTCATCAAGCCGACCGGGCTGTACGGCAGCGCGCTGCTCAAGCGCTGAAGGCGCGGAAGGCGCGGAAGGCCCGGCATCGCCTTCGACGGGGCACGGCATTCGGTTATCCTTGGACCGTGAATCCGAATCCCCACGCGCTTGCCGGCGCGGACTCGGCCTATGCCTGGCGGCGCCTGGGCGTCGCGCTCGCGCTGATGACCATCAGCGGCGCGGGCATGTACTCGATGGCGGTGGTGCTGCCGCCGCTGCAGGCGGAGTTCGGCATCGCGCGCTCGGAAGCTTCGCTCCCCTACACGCTCACCATGATCGGTTTCGGCCTGGGCGGGGTGTTCATGGGGAAGCTCTCCGACCGTTTCGGCGTGATGGTGCCTGTGCTGATCGGCTCGGTGAGCCTGGCGCTCGGCTTCGTCGCCGCGGGGTTCGCGCAGAACCTCGCGCAGTTCGCCGTCGCTCAGGGGCTGCTGATCGGCTTTCTCGGCATCGCGGGATCCTTCGTGCCCTTGGTGGCCGACACCGCGCTGTGGTTCGTCCGCCGGCGCGGCATCGCGGTGGCGATCGTGATGAGCGGCAACTACCTCGCCGGCACCGTCTGGCCGCCGCTCATGCAGTACTTCATCGACACGCAGGGCTGGCGCGCGACCTACCTTGGAGCGGGCCTGTTCTGCCTCGCGGCGATGCCGCTGCTCGCGCTCGGCTTGCGGCGGAAGCCCCCCGCAATCGAGGCGGTCGCGCAGTCTGGCGCGGCCACGCCGCACGTCGTGAAAGCACCCGCCGACACCGACCGGCCGCTCGGTTTCTCGCCCGGCGCGCTGCAGGCGCTGCTGTGCATCGCGGGCGTCGCCTGCTGCGTGGCGATGTCGATGCCGCAGGTGCACATGGTCGCCTACTGCGGCGACCTCGGCTACCCGGCGGCGCGCGGCGCCGAGATGCTCTCGCTCATGCTGGGATTCGGCATCGCGAGCCGCCTCGCCTCGGGCTGGATCGTCGATCGCATCGGCGGGCTGAAGACGCTGCTGCTCGGCGCGGCCCTGCAGGCGACCGCGCTCGCGCTGTTCCTGCCGTTCCAGCAGCTCGCGGCGCTGTATGTCATCTCGGCGCTGTTCGGACTGTTCCAGGGGGGACTGGTGCCTTCCTACCCGATCATCGTGCGCGAATATTTTCGCCCGAGCGAGGCGGGCGTGCGCACCGGCACGGTGCTGATGGCGACCCTCTTCGGCATGGCGCTCGGCGGCTGGCTGCCGGGATGGATCTTCGACATGACCGGTTCGTACCGCGCGGCGTTCGCCAACGGCCTGGCGTGGAACCTGGTGACGACGACGATCGCGCTCCTGCTCCTGCACCGCGCGCGGCGCGTAAGCGCGCCGGCCGGCATCAAAAGTACTTGACCGCCTGTATCCAGGCGCGAAAGCGCGAGTTGCGGTTGTCGGCATCGTTGCCGCTGGCGTTGCGGCCCAGGTTGCTGCCGATCTTCATCGCGGCGAACATGCGCACGGTGAAATTTCCGAGGGTCGAGTAGGTCAGCCCCAGACCTGCGCCGTTGATGGAATAGCTGTTCGTGATGGTCGTGTTCGCGCCTTCCCAGCCGGCCCACGGGTTCTTGTGCAGGCGGATCGTTCCCCGGTCCTGAAATGCCGAGGCCTGCCAATTTTCCGCGATCTGCCACCGGCCCTCCACCGTGACGAGCATGCCTTCGTCGCCGATCGCCTCTCCCGTGGGGTAGGCGCGTACGCCGGTCGGGCCGCCGAGGGAGAACTGCTCCGAGGAATCGAGGTTCTTCGACGCGAATTGCCCGCTGAGCGAAAGGTAGAGACTCATCGTCGCGCCCAGCCGCTGCAAACGCGACAGCGCGTAGTTCACTTTCGAATAGCCGCCGTCCGCCTGCGCAGTGATGCTGTCGGAGACGCGGTCCGACTCTTGGCTGGACAGGTCGAGCTTGCCGTTCGTCACGGCAAGGGAATACGCGTTCAGGCCGCCGCCGAAGCGCTCGTCGCGATCGTCGACCGACGCGCCGAGGACCAGCGCGCGTGTGGTCTTGTCGCTGATGGCGATGACGTCCGAGACGCGGTTGACAAAGTGCTTTCCGGAAATGCTCAGGGTTCCGTACACGTTGCGAATCCGGCTGCGCACGAACGGATACTGGGCGGTCGCGGTGAGATCGCCCGCGTCGCCGTTCGCCTGCAACGCCGCGAAATCGCAGCACAGCTTGTAGCGGACGATCGAATAGCTCGCCCCCAGCCGAAGCCCGTCGTAGGTGAGTGGAATCTGGTAGCCAAGACGCGCGTTCTGGCTTCCGCTGGATACCTGCATGCGGACCGTGGCGACGTCGCCGATTCCAGTCGGGCTGTTCAATTGCCCGCTGGCGCCGATTCGCGCGGCGCCGGTGAAGCGGTTGCCGAAGGTGTCCGCATCCGCGCCGCCGCTCACGACGGGCGTATCGGCAACGTCGATCGACAGGTCCGAGGTTCCGGGCTCGGCGCCCGGCAGCAGGGTCGCCCGCGCCGAGACCCCGGGGGTGTCGCTGAGAAGCAGCAACGCGCGTTCCAGCCCCTCGTTGCGGATCACGCTTCCCGGCGGCTGGCGCGCGGCCAGAATTCCCCGGACCACGCGCGGAGAGCTGAAATCGCGGCTCCCGGGCGGCACGAAGATCTGCACCGCTCCGAGGCGGCCTTCGAGCACCGTGATTTCCACGATGCCCTCGCTGATCTCCTGCGCCGGCACGTAGGCGCGCGCCACGAAATAGCCGCGCTCGCGGTAGAAACGGCTGATCGCGGCGGCGGCTTCCTCGAGATCGGCCAGGCTGAGCTCGCGATCGACGTAGGCTTTGAGGAGCGGGGTCAGCTCCTTCTCGGTGAAAACGGTGTTGCGCGTTATGCGGAAGCCCTTGACCTGCACGCGAAAGGAATCCGGCGCCGTGAGGGCCGGGCGCACGGGCTGTTCCAGATCCAGCCGCGGAGCCGCACGCGGCGGCTGCGGGGGCCCCCCTGTTCGCGAATCTTCCAGCACGCGGCCGGCGTCCGGCGGCCGGACTTGCGCGAGCGCGGTGCCGGCGAGGACGAGAGCCATCGCGGCCGCGGTGCGCGCGGACAATCGAGCCCGGGACATCGGCCCTGTGCGGCTGTCGCGCCCTTGCGTGCTGCCCGTATCGTTTCCGGCGCTGCGACCTGCCTGATTTTTCAAATCACCCCGCTGGGAAGCCGCATGCCGCCATTGCGAATCGACAAGCTCACCCAATCTCCGTAATTGATCAGCGCCGCACTGCCCTCGGGTGCGCCGCTCCGCCTGGAGCGGTGCACCGCAAACGGGCCGGCCTCCGCGTCCCCGGTGTATCCACCGACCTGGCCGCTTTGCGCCATGCTGCCAAACGCATTATAGGAGGGGTTCGAGGGGTCGCCAATGACCACGCCGACGGTCAGGGTGCCGTTCACGAACGTTATCGCGTAGTTGCTGCTCGACACGCCCGAAGGCGTTATCGGGTACATGCCGATCGGCGATTCGGGAACCGCCGTGGTGCTGATCACCAGAGTGCCGCCCAGGTTGGCAAGCGTCTCCCCGGTCACTAAGCCGCTTATCGTTGCCGTAAACACCGGGTTGAACGCATTCGTGGGCCGGTTTGCGTCGTTGGCGCGGATGGTGAGGGGGGCCGGGGTGATCGCCCCGGTGGCGACCGTCTGGAAGCTTACCGTGTAGTTCAAGCCTCCGTTGAGGTCGTTTACCGCACCGTTGGGGGTGAGCACTTTGCCGCTGCCCGCGCTGGCGTTATTAAACGTCTGCGCGAAGGTGGTCGTCGTGTCCCCGGTTTGCAGTGCACCGACGATGATGGTCGGCGCGCCCGCCGAGCTCGTCGTACCGTCATAGATTTTGGTGTCGCTCACCGCGATCACCGTGATCGCACGCGCGCCGATCACGCCGGTGGTGTTGTTTGCAAACGTCACCGTGTAGTTCGCCCCGCCATTGCCGTCGTTGACGATCCCCGCGGGAGCGAGCGTCTTGCCGGCGCCTGCGTTCCTGTCCGAGTAGGCCTCGGTGAACGCCGGCGTGTCACCCAGAGCGATCGTCCCTGTGATCGTCGGGGGCGCCGACGCGCTCGTCGTGCCGTCGTAGATCTTGCTGTTGGTCGAAGCCGTCACCGTGATCAGGCGCGGATTGATCGCGCCGGTGGTGTTGGTCACCAGGGTCACCGCGTAGTTCGCCCCGCCATTGCCGTCGGTGACCGTCCCCGTCGGGATGAGCGTCTTGCCCGTCCCCGCGTTCTTGTCCGTATAGGCCTCAGTGAACGCCGCCGTGTCTCCCGCGGCGAGCGAGCCAGAGGTGATCGTCGGGATCGCCGCAGCGCCCGTGGTGCCGTCGTAAATCCTGGCGTTCGTCACCGCCGTCACCGTGATCGGACGCGCGGTGATGGTGGCGGTGTGGGTGCCGCCGACGAGCGTGTAGTTCGCAGCGAGCCCAGTGCCGCTACCGAGCGTCAGCGTCCCCACCGTGAGGGGCTTGCCTGTGCCTACGTGCTCGGTCGTCACCGAGCCCGTTCCGCTCGCGATGATCAGCGTCTCTGCGCCCACCGTACCGGTGATGGTCGGCGTGAACGCGCCGAAAGTGAAGCTGGTCGTGTTGTCATAGACGCGCGCGGCGGAGAGACTCACCGGCTTCGCGGTGATCGTACCGGTGTTCCCGCCTGCGGCAAGCGTGTAGTTGGAGGCTTGGCCGGTGCCGCTACCGAGGGTCAAGCTGCCGAGGGTGAGCGTCTGACCGGCCGCAACGTTGGCACTCGGTACCGTGCCCGTGCCGCTCGCAATGGTCAGCGTCTCCGCCCCTGCCGTGCCGGTGATCGTCGGGGTGAACGCGCCCGCGATGAAGTTCACGGTCGCGTCGTAGACGCGCGTACCGGCGAGCGTGACCGTCTTCGGCGTGATCGTACCCGTGGAGCTGCCGCCCACGAGCGTGTAGTTGGATGCTTGACCCGTGCCGTTGCCGAGAGTAAAGGTGCCTATGCTAAGCACCTGGGTGCCCGCCGATACGTTGGCACTCGGTACCGTGCCCGTGCCGCTCGCGATCGTCAGCGTTTCCCCATTGAGAGTCCCGTTGATCGTATAGATGAACGAGCCAGCGGTGAAGTTCACCGTGCCGTCATACGGCCGGCTGGCGATGAGGTTCACCGCCGTCAATGCGGCATTGATGGTGCCGGTATGCGTGCCGCCAGTGAAGGTGTAGTTCGACGCGAGTCCGCCGTTAGACCCGTTACCCAGCGTAAAGGGCGTCACGCCGCTAAAAGTGAGCGTCTGCGTGCCCGCCGACACGTTCGGGCTGGGAACCGTCCCCGTGCCACTCGCAACGGTCAGCGTCTCCGTTCCTACCGTCCCGGTGACGGTCGGGGTGAACTGACTGACGCCCACGGTGAAGTTTGTCGTTCCGTCAAAAAGCCGCACCGCGACGAGGTTGACGACTTTCGGGTTGATCACGCCGGTGTGCGTGCCGCCGGCGAGCGTGTAGTTCGTGGCCGTGCCCGTGCCATTGCCCAGCGCGAGCGTGCCCGCAGTGAGCGTCTGCGTGCCGGCGACGACGCCCGTGAGCGGTACCGTGCCCGTGCCGCTCGCGATGGTCAGCGTCTGCCCACCCACCGTCCCGGTGATCGTCGCGGTGAAGACCCCCGAAACGAAGTTCGCCGTACCATCATAGACTCGCGTACCGGAAAGATTCACCGGCTTCGCCGTGACCGTGCCCGTGTTCGTGCCCCCAACGAGGGTGTAGTTCGAAGCGAGGCCCGTGCCGTTGCCCAGCGCGAGTGTTCCGATGGTGAGCGTCTGCGTGCCCGCGGAGACGTTCGCGTTTGGCACGAATCCCGCACCGCTCGCAATGATCAGCGTCTCCGTGCCTACCGTGCCGGTGATCGTCGGGGTGAACGCGCCCACTGTGAAATTCTGTGTCGCGTCATACACGCGCGTGGCGGCAAGATTCACCGGCTTCGCCGTGATCGTGCCCGTGTTCGTGCCCCCGACGAGCGCGTAGTTGGAGGCGAGACCCGTGCCGCTACCGAGCGTGAGCGTGCCGAGGGTGAGCGTCTGACCGGCCGCCACGTTGGCAATGGGCACCGTGCCGGTGCCGCTCGCGATGGTGAGCGTTTCCGCGCCCACCGTCCCGGTGATCGTCGCGGTGAACGCGCCCGCGGTGAAGTTCGCGGTCGCGTCGTAGACTCGCGTGCCCGCAAGATTCACTGGCTTCGCCGTGATCGTGCCCGTGTCCGTGCCCCCGACGAGCGTGTAGTTCGTGGCCGTGCCCGTGCCATTGCCCAGCGCGAGCGTGCCCGCGGTGAGCGTCTGCGTGCCGGCGGCAACGCCCGTGAGCGGCACGCTGCCCGTGCCGCTTGCAATGGTCAGCGTCTCCCCGCCCACCGTCCCGGTGATCGTTGCAGTGAAGGCCCCGGAAACGAAGTTCGCCGTGCCGTCGTAGACTCGCGTGCCGGCAAGATTCACCGGCTTGGCAGTGACCGCGCCGGTGTTCGTGCCACCGACCAGCGTGTAGTTCGAAGCGAGGCCCGTGCCATTTCCCAGCGCGAGCGTGCCCGTGGTCAGCGTCTGCGTGCCGGCGGCAACGCCCGTGAGCGGCACGGTGCCCGTGCCGCTTGCAATGGTCAGCGTCTGTCCGCCCACCGTCCCAGTGATCGTCGCCGTGAACGAACCTGTAACGAAGTTCGCCGTGCCGTCGTAGACTCGCGTGCCGGCGAGATTCACCGGCTTGGCGGTGATGGTGCCCGTGTTTCCGCTCCCAGAGAGCGCGTAGTTGGACGCCAGACCGGTGCCGTTGCCGAGGATGAGCGTGCCGAGGGTGAGCGTCTGGCCGGCCGCAACGTTGGCGCTCGGTACCGTGCCCGTGCCGCTTGCAATGGTCAGCGTCTCCGCACCCACCGTCCCGGTGATCGTCGCGGTGAACGCACCCGCGGTGAAGTTCGCGGTCGCGTC
>JBGQFD010000093.1:0-14607 GCA_041496705.1 Gammaproteobacteria bacterium
CATCGCGCAATCCGGCCGCGAGATTGAGCGCGCCGATCACCTGCGCCATGCACACACCCGGCCGGCCGGACGCGCGCGCGTAGCCGTCGGCCATGTAGGCGGCGGACTTCTCGCCGTGGGTGTGGATGCGCTTGATTTTGGTGCGCAGCTCCATTTCGGCGAAGGTCCGGCGCAGCACCGCCGGCACCATGAAAACGTGGGATACACCGTAGCCTTGCAGCATGTCGGCGAGGCATTGCGCTCCGGTCATCTTTGCCACTGGAATTACCTTACTTTATGGCCAGAGGGTTGGTCGGGGATCCGACCGCACCGGTGATCGGAATCGCCGGCGCGACGAAGAGGAACTCGTAGACCTTGTCGGCGGCGCAGTCCTCGGCGAGCTCCTTGACGTAGAAGATCTCGCCCATGGTCATGCCCATGATCGGGATGGTGATCCAGTGCCAGGGCTGGTTGATGCCCGGCTCGGATTCGTTCGGCCGGACTTCGCAGCCCCAGGTGTCGGAGGCGAGCGCCGCGAGCTCGGTGCGCCGGATCCACTCGAGCGTCTCGAACGCGAACCCCGGCGCGTCGCCGCCGGGATAGCCGTCCCAGCTGCCCGCCTTGAGCTTGGCTTCCATCTGGCCGGTGCGCACCACCACGAAGTCGCCGCGCTTCGGCTTCACTTTCTGCGCTTCGGCCGTGCGGTCGAGGTCGGCGCAGGTAATCGCGTAGCCGTCCTCGAGGACCTCCATGCCAAGCGCGCGCGGGACGTCGAGAAACACTCCGCGCCCGACCATCCGGCTCTTGGTCTTCTCGATACCGCACTTCTGCGCGCCGTTGGAGGTGACTTCGCGGCAGTCGTAGCCGTTCCACATGGAGTTCTCGTAGAACACGTGACCGAGGCCGTCCCACTGCGTGCCGCACTGCAGGGGCATCACCACCATGTCGTCGGCGGCGCGGATGCCGCGATGGTCGAGGACGCCCGAGTAGGCGTCGGTGCCGGTGCGCAGCATGGTGTGCACCGGGTTGATCCGGCCCATGGACGGATACTTGCTCTTCGCGCCCTGCGGCCCGCTCGCGTCGAAGTTGAGCGCCAGCGAAATGACTTTGCCCTTCTTCACCAGACGCGCGGCGGCGACGATGTCTTCCGGCTGCGTGTGATTGAGCGTGCCGATCTCGTCGTTCGCGCCCCACTTGCCCCAGTTCTTGTACTTCTCCGCGGCGTCGCGGAGATCCTGTCGAGTTAGTTTGCGGCCGGCCATGAAGCTTCTCCCGGTGAAACGTACGCGCGCGCGCCTGGAGGAGTACTCCCGTGCTCCCGCTGGCGCGGATTCCCCCGGAACGGCTTGCCTTGTCGCGGTCCGGGCGGCGGTGAAGAAAATCGCCGCACAGTCTACTACCGAATCCCGCCCCCGCGTATGCGGCGGCGTTTGATCCAGATCAAATTCCGCGGCGCCCGCGGGGAATACCTTGGACGAATCGCCGATCTCGATGAGGATGCCGAACATGACACGCTCTCCCGCTCCGATCCAGGACATCGCGCACCTGGGCAGAGTCGAACTCCTTACCCCGCGGCTTGCCGACAGCCGCTGGTACTTCTGCGACGTGCTCGGCATGGAGATCGTCCACGCGACCGGGACCTCGGTGTACTTGCGCGCCTACGGGGACTACGCCGCGAGCACGGTGAAGCTCACCGAGGCGAAAGCGCCCGGCGTTGGCTGCATCGCCTGGCGCGCGAAGAGTCCGGAAGCCCTCGAGCGCCGCGCGGCGGCGATCGAGAAGACCGGGCTCGGCGAGGAATGGAGCGACGGGGACTACGGCCGCGGGCGGAGCTACCGCTTCCGCGACCCGGACGGCCATTTGATGGAAATCTACTACGAGGAAACCCCGTACCGCGCGCCCGAGCACATGCGCTCCGCCCTGAAGAACCTGCCGATGAAATACACCGGGCGCGGCGTCGGCGTGCGGCGCATCGACCACCTGGCGCTGCTCGCGCGGGACGTCGGCGCGAATCGCCGCTTCGCGCAGGAGCAACTCGGCTTTCAACTACGCGAGCAGGTCGTGTTCAATCACGGCGCCACCGAAGTCGGCTCCTGGCTCAGCCCTTCGCCGGTGCACCACCAGGTCGCCTACGTCCAGGACATCAGGGGCGGGCGCGGCCGGCTGCATCACTTTTCGATGTGGGTCGACAACCGCGAAGACGTGCTGCGCGCCGCGAGCCTGCTCTCCGAACACCGCGTCTTCATCGAGGCGGGACCATCGATGCACAATAATTCGCAGGGGTTCTACCTCTATACCTACGAGCCGGGCGGCAACCGCATCGAAATCTACTCCGGCAGTTACCTGGTGTTCGCCCCCGACTGGGAGCCGGTGACCTGGAACGAGGAAGAGCGCGGCACCGGCGTCTACTGGGGCGGCGCGTTGCCGCAGAGCTTCCTCGAGTACGCCACCCCCCACATCGAAGCCGGCGCAGACGGCGAGGCGACCCAGGAACCGGTGCCGGTCTTCGATCCTGCCTGAGCCTGCGGCCCGTCCGGCGCGTCGTCACGCGGTGGTACCATTGCCGCTCGGATCCTAGGAGGTGCCGGACATGAAACCGATGATGCGCGCCGCATGCGGCGCGGCCCTGCTCTTCCCCGCCCTGCTCTTCCCGGTCCTCTGTCACGCCCAGGCGTGGCCGTCCAAGCCGATACACCTCATCGTTCCCTTCGCACCCGGCGGGCCCGCGGACATCGCCGCGCGCCTGGTCGCGCAGAAGCTCCCTGAGTTCCTGGGCCAGCAGATCGTCGTGGACAATCGTGGCGGCGCCGGCGGAAACATCGGCGCGGCCGTGGTCGCCGGGTCTGCCCCGGACGGCTACACGGCGCTCCTCACTACGTCGGCGTTCGCGGTCAACGTGAGCCTCTTTCCCAACGCCGGCTACAACGCCGAGCGCGACTTCATTCCGGTCGCGATGGTCGCCTCGCAGCCGAACCTGATCTTCGTCAACGCCAACGTGCCGGTGAAGACGCTCGCCGAGTTCATCGCGTACGCGAAGAACGCGAAGCTCGCCTTCGCCTCCCCGGGCAGCGGCACCACGCCGCACCTTACCGGCGAGAACGTGCTGCGCGTGCTCGCCAAACTCGACATCACGCCGATCCACTTCCGCGGCGCGGGTCCGGCGATCGCCGCGGTGGTCGCGGGCGAACCGCTGGTGGGTTGCGGCGCAATTTCGGGACCGCTGCAGCACGTAAGATCCGGACGCCTGCGCGCGCTCGCCGTGTCTAGCGCCAAGCGCATCGCCAGCCTGCCCGATGTGCCGACCCTCGCCGAGGCGGGATTCCCGGGGATCGAGGACTACACCTGGATCGGCATCTTCCTACCGGCGGCAACGCCCGCGCCGGTCGTCCAGAAGCTGAACGACGCCGTGAATCGCAGCATTCAGAGCGCCGACATGCGAGCGCGGCTCGAGGCGAACGCCTTCGATCCGGCCGGCGGAACCCAGACCCAGTTCGCGGAATACGTGAAGGCCGAGATCGGAAAATGGGGCAAGGTCGTGCGCGACACCGGCGCGAAGCCCGACTGAAAGCAGCGTGGCGTCCCCAAGGGGATTTGTCGGCTATATGACCCGCATCGCCCTACCCTGCGAGACGTGGCTGCGGGAATGGACCTGGTGAGGTGCAATCCAACTAAGGCGTTCTCTTACTTTGCTCTCGCTCTAGCTCGCTCTTCCCGAGCCTCGATTCAACTGGTCTCGAATCTGACGCAGAAGCAGCGCCACGACGAATACCAAGAAGACGGTTGCGAACTCGAGCAGCCTCCCGGCGTTGTAGGTGCCACGCATGATCGTGTAGCCGAGGTAGTTGGCCAATACCTCGGAGACCGCGATCGCTAGCAGGCCGAAGGCAACGATGAAGAATATCCGGATGGCACCGGTAAAGGCTTTTTCCATAGTCATTTCTCCTGAAATCTTTGAGTCAACACGGACCGAGCTCGCCGCGGGGCTATTTTCGCGGGATCTCGGTGACGTTCGGGCCGAGCTCACCCCGGGCGTAGTTGATTCTCACTACCACAATGGTCTCGTCGGGCTTCCTGAACCACAATGCGGCGACGTAAGGGTCCGGAGACGCCGTCACAGCTACTAGCTGTCCGTACGCGACAGGAATGGCATCGGTGAATTGCGCGGTGGTCATTCTCAAGTTGGCTTCGACCTTAGCGGGCTCCTGGATCTTCTGGCACGACACGGTCAGGCAGGTCGCCGCCACCACAAAGGGAATAATCGTGCTCTTCCGCATGGCATCTCCTTTCGTTCGAGTTTTCGACAACCACCCCCCGTCGCTCGATCACGGGAAGGATCCCAAAAACATTCTCGTGTCTGCTCTACATACGCCGATTGCAACGTTCTGTCGACAGCGAATCGTGCCCCGAAGGCCGTTCGGGCAGGCCCAGGTCAGCGGCCTTGACGGAGTTCCGTCCCCAAGGGGATTCGGCGCTGCCGCTGATGCTTTCGTCCTCCCATTCGGGGAAGCGGCGTAGAAAGCTTAGGCACAGGTTTCGGTGGCCGCCGCCGACGTCACTCATGGGCCGTCACTATCCATCCGCGCCGCCGATAGTAGGCGAGGGCCACGTGTTCATAGATCGCATCGCGGCTGAGCAGCATCGATCCGTAGGTGGGTACGAACCGCCAGACTCCGCTCGTCGGGGGCTGGGCGTCGGTTGGTGATGGGATGAGGAGGGCCGACAGGCCAGCCGCCCGGATGAGTGCCGCCACGCGAGGCGCCTGCAATCGAGAGGCAATCACGGCGACGCGGCCAGCAGAGGGCTCGCTGGCAATATGCGCTACCTGGGCGAGCTGATCGCGCGTCGTCCCGCCTGAAGCGTGCAGATGCACGCGGTCGCGCGGAATCCCTGCGAGCAGGACGTCGTCATAGAACGGGATGTCGGCCAGCACGTGCACCGCGCTCGGTCTGGCTTCGCGAAACACCTGGCGGGCGGCGCTGACCCGTCCTTCGCTGTTGTCGCCGCTGAGGACGACAAGGGTGTCGAGCGGGCGCCAGGCTGCTGGCAACGGCGGGGTATACCGAGGCAGCATGTTCACGATGGCGCTCGCCATCCAAGGTGACGCCAGCACGAGGTGGACGAGCCCGACGCCGAGCAGCCACCACGATCCGAGCTTGGCCTTGCGGGGCCAGGCGACGAGCAGGACCACCCCGGCCAGGATGCACAGGAAAAGGAACCCGAGCGAACCTGGACCGCCGATGAGCTTGAAGATCGACAGCATCAGTGACGCGTGTTGGCCAGTCTGAGGTGTCTACGTTATCGTAAGGACGCTTGAAACGCGCGTCGCAATCGCGACCGCCAGCGAAAAAATAGTCTTCTGGAGGGGCACGAAAAGAGCAGAATTAAATTTCCTATCGATCAATGAAACATCCACTACAGGACCGGGTCGTCAGCTGGTTTGCCTTGCTGTTGGTGCTGGCGTCGGCAGCCTGCAGCACCGGCGCTGGCACGCTCGGCGCAAGCAGCGGACCTAACAGCAGCGACGCCAGGGTCGGCGGCGACGGATTGGGCGGCTGCGCCTTGACCTCGGGGTGGGCGACGTTCGGCTTGGCGTTGCCCGCTGGCGTTGCGACCTCCGGCGTGCAGATCGGCACCTTGAGCACCCAAACCGACGTGAAGGCGCGCTGGGCCGACGGAACGATTCGCTTCGCCGTGCTCACCACCAACGTACAGACGGCGGGCACCTACACGATCAGCGCCGCCACTGCGCCGAGGGGCAGCTTCGTTCCGCTTATCCCGGCCGCCAGCGTGGCGCTCACCATCGGATCGGTCAGCTACACGGCGCGCCTGCCGAGCTCAGCCTCGGCGGACACCTGGCTGTCGGGTCCGCTCGTGTACGAAGGACGCAGCGTCGTGGCGCCGACGTCGTCGGCCAACACCGCGGCGCATCCATTCCTGCGCGTCGTTTTCGACACGCGCGTCTACACTGACGGTAAAGCGCGGGTCGACGTGACGGTGGAGAACGTCCTGGACATGGCAGGCGCGAAGACCACCACCTACGACGCTGCCATCACCGTGGCGGGTCGGCGCGTCTTCTCAAAGAGCGCGGTTGAGCACTACTACCTGACGCGCTGGCGCAGGGTGTTCGAGGTCGGCGCCACGCCCACGTCGGCGGTGAGGCTCAATCTGACTCCCTTCCACCAAGCGCGCGCCTTGCCGCCGTTCCTGGCGATGATCACGAACGTGGTCACGCCGGGGGCGGGGCCAAGCTACGACATCCTGAGAGAGGGAGCGCTAGTCGCGAACATGCCGGCGCACGGCGGACGCCAGGAGCTGGCACCGTATCCCGACTGGACCGCTCGCTACCTCGCGCATCAGGACCCCACGCAGCGCGCCATGGTGATGGCGAACGGCGACCTCTCCGGCTCGTGGCCCATCCACGTGCGCGAGGCAGAAGGCGGTGTCAACAGCGGGCTCGGCTCCGAGCGCCTGGTCTCCCTGGATCAGCGGCCGACTCTGTGGCTCGACGGGCGCGCCGCGGGCAATGGCGTCGATCACATCAAGGGCAGCCCGATGCCGATCAGAGAATACGGCTCGCTGAACCCCGGCCCGGGACAGTCGCCGCTGATCCCCGACAACGCGCACCAGCCGTCACTCGCCTACGTGCCCTACCTCATCACCGGCGACCGGTATTACGCCGAGGAGATGGCGTTCTGGGCGAACTACGCGATGCTGCGGACCTACAAACGCGACGCGCGCGGCCTTTTGCTGAGCAATGAGGTTCGGGGCATCGGCTGGGCGCTGCGCAACCTCGCGGACGCCGCCGCGTACTATCCGGAGGCGTCGCCGGTGCGGGCGTACCTGGGGCGGAAGCTGCTCAACAACCTCCAAGCCTTGGACGACTACGCCAACGCCCAGGATCCGGCGGCCAATCCATTCAGGATACTGTGGATCGGCACGCGGCCCGATGGCCCCCAGTTCATTTCGATGTGGGAGCAGAACTATCTGGCCTACGCCATCGATCGCGCCAGCAAGCACGGCTTCGCTGGCGGGCTGGCGCACCGCGACGCCATCGCCCGGCTCCAGCTGCGGCTGTTCACCAGCGACCCCGACTATCCGCGCGCCGGGGCAGCGCCGTATGTGCTCGGCGTGGGCACGCCGAACGGCAGCGGCTTCGACTACTACAAGACCATGGCGGAGATCTGGAACGTCACGCGATCCCACACCGATCCTTTCGCCGGCCACTACGGGCCCGAGGCGCGACTGAATCTCATGATGGGCGTCGAGAGTGGCTGGAGCGGGGCCCAGGGCGCCTACGACTACCTCTGGCCGTTCATCGGCGCGACCGACAGCTACTGCCCGGACGGCGGCCCGAAAATCCCCTACCTAGCGTGTCGCGCTGGCTGGGCCCTCGACTTCTATGCGAAGTGATCCCCGCGCGCGACCGCGCCCGGCTTGAGCGGCTTCCCGGCACGCTGGCGCGCTATCGTTCCTTCCCTTAGGCATCTCACAATTGGCATTAAACGGCCGAGTGACCTCGGAGCACCAAAGCGACACACCTTGCTGAATCGACATCAGCGCACCAGCCACTCCAGGGCCCGGCGCGCCGCCTCTTCGGTCACCCAGTGCGGGCCGTCGAACTCGAAATACGTCACGTCGTAGCCGGCGTCCTTCAGCCGCGGCACGATGCGCCCTCTGGTTCCGGCCACGCTGTACACGTTGTCGCGTGTGCCGTGGGCGAGGAAGATCCGCGGCCGGCCGATCAGCGGCGCCGGAGGCGCGTAGAACCCTGGAGACACCGCCACGAGGTGCGTGAACAGATCCCCGTTCGCGATGCCTAGCGACAAGGCGTACGCGCCGCCGTCCGACAGGCCGCCCAGCGCGATCTTCTTCGGATCGATCGCTACGCGCTCGAACGTGTATCGCAGCGCCGCGTCAATGGCCACGACATCTGGCCCGAACGGGCTGTCGATCCCGTCCCAGGTGTTGTCGCGCGAGTCGATTGCGAGCATCACGACGCCGTACTCGTCGGCCAGCGGAAACTTTGACCGAAAATCCTCGGCTGCCCCGCCCCCACCATGCAGCAGCACGATGAGCGGCAGCGGCCGTCGCGACGCGGCCTGCTTGGGAATGACGAGCGTGCTGTCACGGTTCACAAGGTCGCGCAGCCGCCTGGCGCCCATACCGAGCCGATAGACGCCAGGCGCGGCGGTGGTTGCCGACGCAAGCGGTCGGGCCTGGACGCGCGTAACCTGGGGACCGCCCCCTTGGCAGCTGCATAGGATCAGGGCCGAGATCAGGGCCGAGACCGCGACCAGCGTGTGAGATTGCGAAGCCCACCGTATCGAGACACGGCGGACGTCTGCTGCAGCTATCGTCTCTTCGGGACTCATGGAGACCTCATCACCACGCCCGGCGGATGGGATGCGGGGTACGACGATGGCGATGCGTGGGAGCGTGCATCATGATAGGCAATACCGAGCATCTTGGCGCGGACGATAGGCAACATCGGGGGGCGATGTCTAACGGGACTAGAAGGCCCGTCCATTGTCTGCGAGGGGTGGCTGAAGCCAGCCCTGACTGGCGGGGTAAGCCGACGGGCGTAGCGCGTGGGTCTTCTTCGGCGAACGGCGCGCACGATAGACGTGAAAAAGTCTCACTCTTCCTGGCATCTTGCTGTACAACAGGTGCACTGAGTTGCCTGACGTAGCCGTCGCTCTCCCAACACGGAGAAAGAGCGCGAGCGCAGTCCGGAAAGGAGAGGCCGAGATGACCAAGATTCTCTGCGTTGAGGACAGCGAGGACAGCCTGTTCACGCTGCACAGGCGTTTGGGCTTCGCCGGATTCGAGGTCAAAGTCGCCACAAATGGCACGGAGGGGGTCGATTGGGCGAAAACGCTCCTGCCCGATCTCATCGTAATGGACCTGAGACTCCCGGGGCTCGACGGCTGGGAGGCGACTCGCCGTCTGAAAAGCCAGCCGGAAACGAAACACATCCCGATCATCGTCGTCACCGCCGATACGTCGGAGAAAAGCCGGGAGAAGGCGTTCGCCGCTGGCTGTGACGAGTACGAAACGAAACCAGTTAATTTTGAGAAACTGGTCAAGAAAATCCACTCGCTTCTCAGCCGGGGCGCCCAAGCGTGACCGAGGGCAGCAGGACGTAAGGCAGGATCAGTCCCCGATCCCTCGGGCAAAGGCCGTTGGATCGGCTGGGCGCTCCTGTTCGACGAAGAGATAGCTGCGCCTGCGGGCGTTGAAACTACAAAGATGGCGTCCCCAAGGGGATTCGAACCCCTGTTACCGCCGTGAAAGGGCGATGTCCTAGGCCTCTAGACGATGGGGACCCGAAGGACTGACGATGGCCGCGAGGCCGGTCTGGTGGAGGTAAGCGGGATCGAACCGCTGACCTCTTGCATGCCATGCAAGCGCTCTCCCAGCTGAGCTATACCCCCACGCAAGGCCGCGGATTATATCATGCGGGAAGTTGCGCCTGAAGCCGCTCGAGAACACGCGGCTTGCCCGCCAGCGCCAGCACGGCACCCAGGTGGGGCGTTTGCGCGCGCCCGAACACGATGAGGCGGAGCGGCATGGCAATCTTCGGCAGCTTCAGCTTGTGGGCGTCCATCACCGCCTGGACCGCGCTCATCACCGACTCTGCCCTCCAGTCCGGGAGCGCGGAAAACCTCGCCAGAAGATCCTCGAGTGCCAGACGCACCTCGCCCGCTACCGCCTGTGCGATCTGCTCGGGCGTCGCGCGCGCCTGACCGTAGAACATCATCGCTTGCGCGGCGAGCTCCTCAAGCGTCTCCGAGCGTTCCTTGAAGAGGCCCACCACGGCGACCAGGTCCGGGCCAGCCGCGAACGTGCCGCCGTCCTTCTCAATGCGCGGCCGGACGAGCTCGGCCAGGTCGGAATCGGCGCGCTGCTTCATATACTGCTGGTTCAGCCAGCGCAACTTTTCCGGGTTGAACTGCGCCGCCGAGCGGCTGACATGCACGAGGTCAAACCACTCGACGAACCGTGGGCCCGAGAAGACTTCCTCGTTTCCGTGCGACCAGCCCAGCCTGGCGAGGTAGTTGGTCAAAGCTTCCGGCAGATACCCGTCCTCTCGGTACTGCATCACGCTGACGGCCCCGTGTCGCTTGGAGAGGCGTTCGCCGTCCGGCCCGAGGATCATGGGGACGTGAGCGAATTTCGGCAGCTCGGCGTCAAGCGCCCGAAAAATATTGACCTGGCGCGGCGTGTTGTTGACGTGATCGTCGCCGCGGATCACGTGGGTGATGTTCATGTCCAGGTCGTCCACTACCACGCCGAAGTTGTAGGTTGGCACACCGTCTTCGCGAAGCAGCACCAGGTCGTCGAGCTCCGCGTTGGCGATCGTGATCGGTCCCTTGACGAGATCCTGGAATGTCACCTCGCCGTCGATCGGATTCCTGAAACGGATGACGGGGTTCACGCCGGCGGGCGGCGCCGCCTTCGAATCGCGCCAGCGGCCATCGTAGCGCGGCTTCTCACCGCGGGCGCGCTGCGCTTCGCGCATGCGCTCGAGTTCCTCACGGGTGCAATAACAGCGGTAGGCCTGGCCATCGCGAAGCAGTTGCTCCGCGACTTCCCGGTAGCGCTGCAAGCGCTGCATCTGGTGGAACGGGCCCTCGTCCCAGTCCAGGTCGAGCCAGCGCATGCCCTCGAGGATCGCCTGCGTGGAGGCCTCGGTGGAGCGCTCCAGGTCGGTATCCTCGATGCGCAGGATAAATCGGCCGCCGTGCTTGCGGGCGTACGCCCAGGAAAACAGCGCGGTGCGCGCTCCGCCTACATGGAGATAGCCGGTGGGGCTGGGGGCGAATCGGGTTCTGATCATGGCGAATGCGATGCATTTTACGCGATGACCCCGCACCGGCCCTCAAGGCCAGCGAGTTTGCTAGAATTCGCGCTCGGCGGGCGGTTAGCTCAGCGGTAGAGCACTCCCCTCACACGGGAGGGGCCACTGGTTCGATCCCAGTACCGCCCACCAATTCCGCTCCTTCCCCCGCAAGAAAAAGCCCACGACGATTGCCGTCGCCACGGTCATTCCCGACGGTCCTTCCGCTACAACGATCGCAGGAAATTGAGAACGTCCTGCTTCTGACCTTCTCGCAGGTTGTTGAGGTTCGAGAATACGCCGTTCGCTTCCGAACGCTGGCTCGCATACTCGCGAATTGCACGCAGCAAGTCCGCGGTCCGTGGTGTCGGCAACGTCGTTCGGAGCAAACCCGCGACAGCCGGAATCACAATCGAAATTCAGAAGGCAATGCTTACACCGGCAAGAATGCCCCTGCCGCCGACCTTCACCTCGTTGCCGGTGTCCCCGGTCGTCGAGGCAAGATACTTGTACTGCACTTGGAAACCGATCTGCTCGAAGCGGAGTTCCATACCCGCCAAGCCCTGATAAGCCAGGCCTTTCGTCTTACCTGTGAAGCCATTGCCGTAGGTGGCATTGGTGTAGCCGACACCGGCGCCCAGGAAAGGATAGAACCAGTTTGCCACACGGAAGTAGTATTTTCCGTTCACCAGGGCTACGACCACTTCCTGCCGGCCACTAGGAATTCCGGTCGCGACCAGATCATTCTTGTAGTGGAAGACCTCGGCGCCCATGGCAATGCCCGCCTTGCTGCGCCACTCGGCCTCGACATCGAACACGGAATTGGAAGTCGTATCGAAGGTACTTGCGAGGCCGGCGAGCACTTGGTTGCCGTTAGCCATTTTGAACGTACCCCCGCTTGCGATGAGCGCAACCTCCCATTTGCGGCCTGACTCGGTAGAGGCGGGCGTTTTCCGCGCAGCTGCCGGTTGCCTTGCAGCGGTCTCGGCGGCGCGGCGCGGCGGCGGGGGGCGCGGTGCGGCGACCATCGCCGACGGCGCGACCCCGACGAAGCGACTTTGCGCAAGCAAGCGACGACCCTCGGTTGCACTCACCACGCGCGCCTTGGTTCGCACCGGCGTCAGCCCGGCGATGGCTTCAACCCACACGAAATAGCTTTGGTTGGCCGCGGCCTCGAACGAGAATATGCTCAGCACCCGATCGCCAACACGCAGGTGAGTCCTTCCGGGACTGACGGTCGCGGTGACGAACGTACCGTTCGCCAGTTTGCCGACAGGCTCCAAGTTCACGAGTACCGGCACCTGCGCGGCTACCGGCTCACGCTCGCTGCGAAAAACGAACACCAGCGCCTTGCCAGGCGGCGGGGTGGCCCGTCGGGCGTCCTCCTCGGCGTGCGCGCGTGGGGCAGAAAACAGACCACACAGTGCGGTGAGCAAGAGGGCGCCGCTCACCGAAAGGCAGGCGTGCAGCTGATTCATGGGCGGATCTCGATACTGCATGAAGGCACCGGACAAATACGAGGTTACCCGCGCCGAAATGATGCCAGGACTACGCCATAAAGGAAAACCCGCGTTGATTTGCATCAACGCGGGTTTTTGTTTCGCCTTCGGTTACAGCGAACGCAGGAAGTTCAGAAGGTCATCCTTCTGATTCTCAAGGAGCGCATTGTACTTTGAGACTACGCCGCTCGCTTCGGAGCCGTCGCTCAGATGCGCCAGAATCGCCTCCACCAGATCCGACGTCCGTCCGTCATGCAGGAAGAAAATCCGCTGTCCCAGCCCCCACAGCGGGGCGGTGCGAAATTCCCGCGGACCCGCCTGTCCCTGACTGACCCCGTCGGTCAATCCGACACCCATGTCGTGGATCAACAGGTCGGAAAAGAGATTCACCGGCTTATAGCGCAACGCGACGACCGTGGAATTGCCCGTCGTGAAACTGGGCGTGTGGCAGAGCGCGCACCCGATGTCGGTGAACGCCTGTCGGCCCTTTGCAATCGAAGCGGCTCCTCCCGGCGTGTCGGGCGAAGGCGAGGGTGGCGCCAGGAAACGCATGAACATGGAGAACTTTTCGATCGCACTGAGCGTGTCAACAGGCGTCTGGGCATTGGTGTTGATGACGGTGTTGGGAACGGTCGCAAACTGGCAGGTCGGGGTTTCATCGCGCTCGGTCTGAAACAGCTCGTTGGTGATCCCCATCTCGACGTTGTATGCTTCGCCGGAGAACAACAGCAGCGATTTGTTCTGGGCCTTCCAGCCAAATCGCGCGATCGTGCCGTCGTTGCCGTTGTTGTTCGCTTGTCCGGAGACCGTATTGCCAGAGACGACCATATTCGCTCGGCCTCTAATCCCCAGTACCTGCTTTAGAGAGGCATAGCTGGACTGGTTCGAAAGGATCGCCTTGTCCGAGATCTGTTCGATCAGGCCTGCGCCAAACACCGGGGTGGGAATCCGGAAAATCACGTTGTGGTTCGCCTGCTGCGCCGCGAAGTCCGGCTGCGCGAGCACGCAGCCATCCGCACCCTCCCGGCCGGTGATGGTGAACAGCGCGTGGACACCGCCGTCCGGCGTCCCATCCGGGTTTTTCACGAACCGCGCCTCGCGCACCGGCCCGTTCGCCGTGATGAACGATGGAACGCGGTCACCTGCAGTGCCCGTGGTTGCAAATTCGAATTGAGGATTCACAGCCGGGCTCGTGCCGCCGATTGCCGGCTGTAAATGGCAGCCGCCGCAGCTATTCAGGTTCATTGTCGGTCCTAGGCCCTCCTCGACATCGTCCTCGTCTTGGAATTCATCCAGGCCTGCCTGGAAAAACGCAAGTTCGGTCTGAGTCAGTCCCGAGAGCGGCGCACCGGCACTTGCGGCTCCGCTGCGCACGCCGGGATCCTGGGCGCCAACATACGGAGCGACCGAGATCCCCACTTCACCGCTGGACTTGGAGCAACCGACAAACACTAGCGTCAATAGCAGTGGAACAGCCAATCTTTTCATAGCCGCTTCCGTTTCAACCAGCAATCTGAACGCAGGGAGCAGGAAAACCAACCCGGTGTCCAGCAGTTGAAAAATCTCGTTTCCTATTTTCTGATGCAACATCAGTGCGTCAGGGCGCAACATCCGTGCCACGGCGGGCAATTTCCACTACGTTGTGTTACTTCAAGGAGTTCCGGTGGGCTCGTTCACCGGACGTGCACCTGCAATGTCGTCTTGAAGCGACGTGAGTATTTCACAGCACTAGTTAAGGGTTTGATTTCGTGCTGCTTCGAGCTGTCTCTGTGCGGCGACACAAAACGCTTGAGGCCGCGGATGAGAAACCCTGAAAGTCTCGCTGACGAAAGTTTGGAGGCACGTCTGAAACAAAAAAGCCCTCGCGAGGAGGGCTTTCTTGTTTCAAAGGGAGTCTGGCACTGACCTACTTTCGCGCGGTATACCTCGCACTATCATCGGCGCTGCCCCGTTTCACGGTCCTGTTCGGAATGGGAAGGTGTGGTTCCAGAGCGCTTTGGGCACCAGACATAGCTTGTCGCCGCGTTGGTCGATCGTCGCGATCGCCAGCGAGGCCAATTCGAAAGAAGCAGGTTGTGATTACAAAGCGTGACCTTGAGCCGTGCCCAAGGTTATAGGATCAAGCCGCACGGGCAATTAGTACCGGTTAGCTGAAAGGATTACTCCTCTTACACATCCGGCCTATCAACGCGGTGGTCTTCCGCGACCCTTCAGGGAGGTTAACCCTCCGGGACGTCTCATCTTGAGGCGAGTTTCCCGCTTAGATGCTTTCAGCGGTTATCTCTTCCG
>JBGQFD010000094.1:0-14469 GCA_041496705.1 Gammaproteobacteria bacterium
ATAGAGGAACTGCTCCACGGCGTGCTGCAGGTCGTGGCCGTTCGTTGCGCGGCGCGCCGGCTTCGCCGCGGACGCCGGCTTCGCCGCGGACGCCGGCTTTTTCCTCGCGGTGCTTGCCCGTTTCTTCGCCATCTCAGTTCTCCGCGGTCATGAATTGCGCCCAGGCCTTCATCTGGTTGCGCATCGGCGCCTCCGAGGTGCCCATGTCCGGCGCGGTCTCGACCACGCCGTTCTTCTCCTGGTCGTGGCCGTGGTGGCGGTGAAAGCTGACCCAGTCGCCCCCTTCCGAGGAGAGCCCGGTTTGGACCTTCCAGAAGTTCTCCAGGTCGTCGGCGTTGATCATGGTCGAGGGCGAGTTCACCAGGTTGTAGTAGGCAAGCGCGCGGCGGTAGATCGGCTCGGGCGCGCCCTTCAGCCGGAAATGCCAGATCTCGGTGAGCGTCCTGTCGACGCCGAGCGGCCGCACGGCGCGCAGCTGCTGCAGGGGCGACTGCACCGACAGCCCCGGATACAGCAGCACGTGGTGGATGTTGACCCCGAGGATCTCCTCCGTGCGCTGCCTGCCGTAGGCCTTTTCCATGACGCGCTCGTATTCCAGCGTCTCCGGGTCCTTCGGGCGCAAGCCCATGTAGCCGGTGAGGATGCAGTGGCCGTGCGGGTAGTTGAGCGTCTGGAATGCGTCCCACTTGTCGATGGTGACCGTGGCGAACGCCGAAAGCATGTGGTAGGAGAGCGGCGCCTTGCCGGTGCGCTTCTCGATGTCGACCTCGACCTCGCGCGCGGCGCGCCCGGTGGACTGGTGTGTCACTGAAGGGTGAAGCGCGTCGAGCTGGTTCTCGAGGAAGATCTTCCAGTTGGAGTGCTGGATGACGCGAAAGCAGTTGGGCACGATCTCGACCTCGCCCTGCGGCGCGCGGTCGCACATGTCGTCGAAGGCGATCTTCGAATTGCCGAGGAACTCGACTAGGCCGGGCCCCTTGTCTGCAAGACTGGCGAAAATGAAGCCGCGGTAGCTCGCGACGCGCGCTGCGCGCTTCATGTTGCAGTCCGGATTGTCGCGGTTCATGCGCGTGCCTTCGTATCCCGATTCCATCATCGGGATGGTGCGCAGCCGGCCGTCGTGGTGGAAGGTCCAAGCGTGGTACGAGCAGCGGAAGAACTCGCCGGTGTTGCCGCGGCGGTCGCCGCACATCATCGAGCCGCGGTGCGGGCAGCGGTTGTACAGTACCCTCACCTGCATGTCCTTGCCGCGCACCATCAGCATCGGCTGGCGGCCGATCTGCACCGCGTGGTAGTCGCCCACCCTGGGCACCTGCGACTCGTGGCCGCAGTAGATCCACACCGTTTCGTGGATGCGCTGCATCTCCAGCTCGAAGATCGCAGGGTCCGTGTACACCTCCTTGCGCACCCGGTCGGTTTCGACGAACCGGCCCAGGTCGGAAATGCGCTCGTGCAGCATGGAAAATTCTCCTGTCGGGTGTCTGCCGGACCCAAAACCGGCGCGGGACATGCGTCGGAACCCTACGCTGGAACCGGTCCAGCCGCAAGTTGTCCGGCGCGCTTCAGACGCCGAGGTAACGGTGCCACAGGTTCCGGTCGGCGGCGAGCTCGGCCGAGCTGCCGCGCCAGACCACGCGACCGCGCTCGAGGATCACGTGGCGGTCGGCGAGCCGCACCAGGCGCTCGACGTACTTGTCGATGACGAGCACCGTTTGTCCCGCCTCCCTCAAGCGCGCCAGGCAACGCCAGATCTCCTCGCGTACCAGCGGCGCCAGACCCTCGGTGGCCTCATCGAGTATCAGCAGGTAGGGATTGGTAATGAGCGCGCGCCCGATGGCGAGCATCTGCTGTTCGCCGCCGGAGAGCGCCTGGCCGAGGTGCGCGCGGCGCTCGGCGAGTCGCGGAAACGCCTCGAACACCCGGGCCGAGGTCCAGGGGTCGCGCTGCTTCGACCGGTTCGCGGCGAACGCGAGCAGGTGCTCGAGCACGGTCAGGTTGGGAAACACCTGCCGCCCCTCGGGCACCAGCGCGATGCCCAGGCGCGCGACGCGGTCGGGCGGCCTGCCCGCGATCGGCTCGCCGCGGAACCAGATGCCACCGGCGCGCGGCGGCGCGAGGCCCATGATCGAGCGCACCGTGGTGGTCTTGCCCATGCCGTTGCGGCCGAGGAGCGCGAGCATCTGGCCTGCGCCGATTTCCAGGTCGATGCCGAACAGCACCTGGCTCGCGCCGTAGGCGGTTTCGATTCCTTCCAGGCGCAGCAAAGGCTCGCTCATCGCTGGTCGCTTGTGAATCCGGCGGCCAGATCCTCGCCGAGGTAGGCCCGCCTCACCTGGGCGTTGCCGCGGATCGCCTCGGGCGAACCGCTCGCGAGCACCCGGCCGTTGACCAGGACCGAGATCCGCGCCGCCAAGCGGAACACCGCGTCCATGTCGTGCTCGACCAGCAGCACCGTCGTGCCGTCGCGAAGGCGCTCGATGAGCGCGATCATGCGCGCGGTCTCCTCCGGCCCCAGGCCCGCCATGGGCTCGTCGAGCAGCAACAGGCGCGGACGCGTCGCCAGCGCGAGTCCCACCTCGAGCGCGCGCTGCTCGCCGTGGGAAAGCGCGTCGGCGCGGACGCCCTCGCGCCCGGCGAGCCCTATTCTCGCGACGAGCGCGCCGGCTTCCTCGAACAGTCCGGCCTCGGCCGAACGCGGCCTCCAGAAAACGAAGCTCGACCCGCTTCGCGCCTGCACCGCCAGCGCGAGATTGTCGCGCACGTTGAGGCGTGCGAACAGGCTGGTGATCTGGTAGCTGCGCGCGATTCCCGCCGCGACGCGCCGGTGCTGCGCGAGTTCGGCGATGTCGCGCCCCTCGAAAGCGATGCTGCCCGCGTCCGGCTTGAGGCTTCCGGCGAGCTGCGCGAGCAGCGTGGTCTTTCCCGCGCCGTTCGGACCGATGAGGGCGTGCAGCTCTCCGGGCGCGAGGTCGAGCGACACGTCGTCGGTGGCGAGCACTCCGCCGAAGCGCTTCTGCAGCGCGCGGACCGAAAGCAGCGGCTCAGGCATTGTGCGAGCCTCGCCAGCCCGCCAGCCCGCGCGGCGCGAACAGCACCGCGGCGAGCAGCACGACGCCCACCGCGAGACTGGTGTGCTGCGCGTAGTTGGGAAAAAGTGCCGCCAGCCAGCCAATGCGAAAGTCGGCGAGAAGGCGTTCCAGCCCGAGCAGCGCCACCGCGCCCAGCACCCCGCCCCACAGCCGGCCGACGCCGCCGAGAATGACCATGATCATGAGCGTGCCCGACTGCGTCCAGTGCAGCACGTTCGGGTTGACGTATTTGTCGTGGCAGGCGAGCAACGCCCCGGCCAGGCCGCCCGCGGCGCCGCCGATGACGAAGCACGCGAGGCGCGCGCGGAACACGGGTAGACCGATCGCTTCGGCGCGCGTCTCGTTCTCGCGGATCGCGACGACCGCGTGGCCGAAGCGCGCGCCGACGACCCGGTGCAGCGCGTACAGCGCGGCAGCGAGCAGCGCCAGCACCACGTAGTAGAACGCGAGCTCGTCGCCGAGGTCGATGCCGAAGCCGAGCGAGGGACGCCGCGCGAGCGTCAGCCCCTCGTCGCCCCCCCAGGCCTTGATCGAGTTGGCGAGGTAGAAGAGCATCTGCGCAAAGGCGAGCGTGATCATGATGAAGTACACGCCGCGCGTTCGCAGCGAGATCGCACCCGTCGCAAGCGCGATCGCCGCGGCGACCGCCATCGCCGCCGGCCAGGCGATCCAGGCGCTCTCGACACCCGCGTGCAAGAGAAGGCTCGCGACATAGGCGCCCGCCCCGACGAACGCGGCGTGGCCGAAAGACACCATGCCGCCGTAGCCGAGCACCAGGTTGAGGCTGGTCGCCGCGAGCGCGTAGATCAGCACCTGGCTGGCGAAACTGATGTAGAAGACCTGCCCGCCCGCGCGCAGCGCGAGCGGCAGCGCGATCGCGAAGGCGGCGACCAGCGCGGTTCCCACCCAGGGCTTGGGCTTGAGCATGCCTAGCCGCGCGCCTGGAACAAGCCCCGCGGCCGGAAGAACAACACCACGGCCATGAGCAGATAAATCGATATCGAAGCGATCGCCGGACCAGCAGCGCTCGCGAACTGCGGCGGCAGAAAGGCGCCAAAGGCGATCGGCAGGAGCGCCCGCCCGATGGTGTCGATCACGCCCACCAGCAGCGCGCCGACAAAGGCGCCGCGGATCGAGCCGATGCCGCCGATGACGATCACGACGAAGGCGACGATGAGGATGTTCTCGCCCATGCCGACCTGCACAGCGAGCAGCGGCGAGAGCAGCGCGCCCGCCACCGCGCACAGCGCGGCGCCCAGGCCGAAGACGAAAGTAAACAGCATGCCGATGTCCACGCCCATGGCGAGCGCCATCTCGCGGTTGGACGCCCCGGCGCGCACCCACATCCCGAGGCGCGTCCTCGCGACCAGCCAGTGCAGCAGCAGCGCCACTCCGAGGCCGACGCCGATGATGAGCAACCGGTAGGACGAGTAGTACAGCCCGGGAAGGAGCTGCACCGGCCCGGAGAGCGCGGAGGGCATCGCCAGCGGCCGGTCGGAGCCCCAGACCATGCGCACCAATTCGTTCAGGATCAAGATCAGCGCGAAAGTGGCGAGCACCTGCGAGAGATGGTCGCGCGCGTACAGCGTTCGCAGCAGCGTGCGCTCGAGCAGCATGCCGGCGAGCGCGGTAGCGGGAACCGCAAGCAGCACCCCGGCGACAAACGACCCGGTCGCTTCGACCAGCGCGGAGGCAAAGAACGCGCCCAGCATGTACAGCGACCCGTGCGCGAGGTTGATCATGTCCATGATCCCGAACACGAGCGTGAGCCCCGCCGCCAGCAGGAACAGCATCAGCCCGAACTGCAGCCCGTTCAGCGCTTGTTCAACGAGGAGTATCCAGGACATCTGGAGGAGACCTTACCACCCAACCCGGCGCGTTGAGCGGCACGCAGTGCCCGCTCCAACACGCCGAGGTAAACCGGCGCCGAAGGCGTCCGGATTTACCATTACTTCATCGCGCAATCCTGCACGTAAGCATCCCCGCGATCCTTGAATACCGTGCCGATGGTCTTGTTGACCAGCCGCCCCTGCGCGTCCTTCGCCACCACGCGCAGGTAGTAGTTCTGCACCGGGTACTGGTTGCGGTTGAACCTGAACGCGCCGCGCACCGAGTTGAACTTCGCCTCGCGCAACGCGCGCCGCGTCGCCTCGGGGTCGTCGAGCTTGCCTTTCAGCGAGCGCACCGCCGCGTCGATCAACAGCGCCGTGTCGTAGCCCTGCGCGGCGAACACCGACGGCAGGCGCTTGTACTCCTGTTCGAAGGCGGCGACGAATTTGCGGTTGGCCGCATTGTCGAAATCCAGCGCCCAGTGCGCGGTGTCGACGATGCCGAGCATCGCCTCCCCGACCGGGCGGATGATGTCCTGGTCGGAGCTGAACCCCGGCGTGATCAGCTGCATCTCGCGCGACAGCCCTCCCGCGACGTACTGCTTGATGAAGTTGATGCCCATGCCACCGGGCAGGAAGATGTAGAGCGCTTCGGGCTTGGCGGCGCGCACCTGCGCGAGCTCCGCCGAATAGTCGAGCTGCCCAAGATTCGTATACACCTCCGCCACGACCTTGCCCTTGTAGAAGCGCTTGAAGCCTTCCAGGGAATCCTTGCCGGCCTGGTAGTTGGGCGCGATCAGGTAGACGCTCTTGTAGCCCTTCTGCCTCGCGTGCTCGCCCGCCGCCTCGTGATACGCGTCGTTGGGCCAGGACACCGCGAAAAAGTAGGGATTGCACTGCTTGCCGGCGAGCGGCGAAGGCGCCGCGTTCGGGCTCACGTAGATGACCTTGTTCTCGAAGGCCACCGGCACCGAGGCGAGCATGATGTTGGAGAACACGTAGCCGGTGAGGAAGTCGACCTTGTCCTGCTTGACCAGCCTCTCGGCCCACTGCCGGCCGACCTCGGGCTTGAACTGGTCGTCGCCGACCTCCACGTTGGCGGGCAGGCCGCCGAGCTTGCCGCCGTTCAGCTTCACCACGAGCAGGAAGGCGTCGCGGATGTCCACACCCAGCGCCGCGCTCGGCCCCGAGAGCGTGCTGACGAAACCGATGTTGACCTTGTCGGCGGCCTGCGCCGCGAGCGCGGTCGACAGCGCAGCGGCAAGGGCGAAAAGCTGCTTCTTCGAGATCATGGAATTCTCCTGTTGATTTTGGCGGCGCGGGACGCCGGAGGATCCGGGTTCAAGCTGCCGGAAACGATACGGACGCCCCGAGGGCAAGTCAAGCGCCATCAACGGCGCAGGGCCGTCGCTGCGCCCTTAGCAAGGCGAAGACCCGCATCCGCCCGGCTGCTTAAATCCTCCAGATTGATTTCCCCGAGTTCGCCGCCAGCCTTCAATCCGGCACGATGGCGTTGCGGCGGATCACCGCCTCCCACGCGGCCCTTTCCTTTTTCAGGTGAGCCGCGAAGAGTTCCGGCGTGTCGAACACCGGGATCAGAGTTTCGTGCTCGAGCTTTTCGGCGAGCCACGGCGACTTCATCGCGCGCGCGATCTCTGCGCTCATGCGCTGCACGATCGCTGCGGGCGTGCCCGCCGGCGCGACCACGCTGAACGAGCTGTAGATATCCAGGCCCGGAAATCCGGCCTCGGCGAGCGTGGGCACATTGGGAAGCTGGGGAGCATGTTCGATGATCGCGAGCGGGATCAGCTTTCCCGCTCTGATGTGCGGGATCGCGATCGCGGCGTCGGGGAAGGCGAAATTCACCTGGCCGCCGAGAAGCGCCGGCAACACCGGACCCATGCCTTTGAAGGGCACGTGCAGGAACTTCGCGCCCGAGACCTCCTCGAGCATGCGGATGCCGAGAAAGGTCGGGCTTCCCGTTCCGGCGGAGCCGAAGGAAAGCTTTCCCGGGTCGCGCTTGCCGAGCGCCAGCAGCTCGGCGAGCGTCCTCGCGGGCACGGAAGGGTGAACGCAGACGACCAGGGGCGCGACGACGCCGCGCGCCACCGGAACGAGGTCGCGCTCGGCGTTGTACCCGAGGTTCTTGTACAGGCTCGGGTTGACCGAGATCGCCGGATTCGCGGAGACCAGGAAGGTGTAGCCGTCGGGCGCGGATTTCGCGGCCGTTTCGGCGCCGATGTTGCCGCTCGCGCCCGGCCGGTTGTCCACGATGAATTGCTGCTTGAGCGACTCGGAGAGCGCCTGCGCGAGCTGACGCGCATACAGGTCGGTGCCGCCGCCGGGCGACGAGGGCACGATGAACCTGACGGGGCGCGCGGGCCAGGCGTCCTGCGCCTGCGCGGGCAAGCCCGTCATCGCCAGGAAAATTCCAACGACCGATCCGAAACTCCGCTTCAGCTTCATGACGCTTTCTCCTCCTCCTTCGGCGGAGCGAGTTTACTCCCCGCTCCTCGCTTTTGCGAGGAGCCGGGCATACTGAACGCGGCGGCGCAGTCAAATCCCGGCGGATCGATCATGCAGAAAGCGATGCGCGACCTCAGGCAGGCGCGCAGTCGAGCGCCGCGGCGGCCACCGACGCGACGACGGGAATAGTTCCCAAAACCTGATGCAGGGTCATCGCAGCGTGGCCATGAAGTCGAGGATCTCGCGCCCGAGTAGTTCCTCGGCGGTGTTGAAGTGCGCCACTATGGAAATGTGATTGTGACCTCGCAGGCGCAGAAAGCGAGACGCTTCTCCGCGCGCCGCGGCGAGCTTCCAGAAAAACTCCGCAGCGTAGACATCGAGGAGGGGATTCTCGAACTCCGCGATCGCGATCATGACCGGCAAGGTGCAGCGCGCGGCCCAGGAAACGGGCGAGCGCTCTTCGTACAGCGATTCGTCCGCTCCGAAATAGGCGCGCACGCCGGCCGCGTTCGGGTTGTCGGGGAGCGCGTCGGCGCGCATCCGACCGCTGAGGAGCACGATCGCGCGCACGCTGCCTGAAGGCCCGACGCCGGCGTTCGGATCGCAGGCATAGCTCGCGATGTGCGTTGCCCCTGCGGAGTGTCCCATCAGGAAGATCCGCCCCGGATCGCCGCCGAATCCGGCCGCGTGCCCGACCGCCCACCCCACCGCTGCAGCGACGTCCTGCGCGCCCCCGGGGAATGCCGCCTCGGGTGCGAGCCTGTACTCCATGTTGATTCCCAGGCAGCCGTGCCGTGCGAAATAGGTGAGGACGTTGGCGTAGATTTCGTCATTCACTCGCTTGTCGCCGCGTACGAAAGCGCCCCCGTGCACGAAGATCACCACCGGCGCCGCGACCGCGCGCTGCGGCCGGTAGACGTCCAGGCGCTGCCGCGGATGCTCCCCGTAGCTCAGCTCGCGTTCCACGGCGACGCCCGCCTTCGGTGACTGCGCAAGGAGCGGTGAATAGGCCCCGATCACGATGTCGCGATGCTTCTGGATATCGGCGCCCCACACCGGGCCAACCGCCGCCATCTGCAGGCGCACCGCCTCCGGCAGCCCGCTCATCGGTTCTGCCGATGCCGCGTTTTCGTCCATATTCGGAGTCTATCAGCGCTCGCCCGAGCGTTGCCCCTCAGCGCGTGACCCGGCGCTTGACCTGGCTCACGCGGGGCGCGCATGATTGGCCGCCAAGCATGAATCTCGCAATCGCCAGAGCAGGCTCCTTGCTCCTCGTCCTGCTCCTCTGGCAGTTTCTTTGGGCCCGTGGACTGCCCGCGTACATCCTGGGACCGGTCGAGATCCTGAAGGATTTTTTCACCGCGCTCGGTTCCGAGGAACTCTATTCCCACATCGGGGCAAGCCTGATGCGCTCGCTGCCGGGCTTTGCGATCGGCACGCTGCTGGGCACCGCCGTCGGCCTCGCGGCCGGCGTCGCGCGCGGGCTCGACAGGATGCTGAGCCCGGTGATCTTCCTGACCTATCCCGTTCCCAAGATCGTCGTGTTGCCGCTTTTCATGCTCTGGTTCGGGATCGGCGACTTCTCGAAAATCCTGATCATCGCCCTGGCGTGCTTCTACCCGACGTTTATCAACGCCTACTACGGGGCGAAGTCCACTCCGGCGATCCTCGTCTGGTCCGGTCTCAACATGGGCGCAGGGAGATGGCGCATCTTTTCAAGGGTGGTGGTGCCGAGCGCCCTGCCGCTGATCTTTGCCGGGATGCGCGTGTCGCTCGCGCTTTCCTTCATCGTCATGTTCGCCTCCGAGATGATCAACGCCCGCTCCGGCCTCGGGTACCTGATCCGCGCCGCTGAGAACGGCCTGCGCTTCGACCTCATGTACGTGTCCCTCCTCAGCATCGCGATCCTCGGCTATGCGGGCGACCGGCTGCTGCGCCTCGCCCGCGGACGCGCGCTCGCCTGGCAGGAGCAAGGCGCGTGAGGCGGCTCGCGCCGCTTGCCCTGATCGGCGCCCTGCTGCTCGGCTGGGAAATCGCCGCCCGCAGCGGCCTGTGGAGCCCGCTGCTCTTCCCGTCGCTGGTGCGCATCGGCTACGAGTTCGGCCTGTTCCTGTCGCGAACCGACCGGCTGATCGAGGCCTGGGTCTCGCTGCACCGGGCGCTCGGCGGCTTCGCGCTCGCGGCGCTAGCGGGCGTCGTCGTCGGAATGCTCATGGGGCGCTCCGCTTTCGTCGCAGGACTGCTCGATCCCCTGTTCTCCGGCACCTATGCCGTGCCGAAGCTCGCGCTGTTCCCTATCTTCATCTTCGTCTTCGGCATCGGCAGCCTCTCCAAGGTCGCGCTGGTTTTCCTGGAGTGTCTCTACCCCATCGTCATCATCACCTGCCACGGGGCGCGCAACGTCAACCGCGTACTGATCTGGTCGGCGCAGAACGCCGGGGCCTCCCGCGCAGAGATCCTGCGGCGCGTGGTGCTTCCCGCCACCGCGCCCTTCATCTTCGCCGGGTTCCGAGTCGCCCTACCGGTCGCGCTGATCGTCGTCGTCGTCACCGAGATGATCAGCTCTGCCGACGGGCTCGGCTACCAGGTAATCTACGCGCTATCGTCGCTCAAGACCGACCGCATGCTCGCGGTAGTTGTGGCGATCGCGCTTCTCGGATGGCTCCTGGACAAGACGCTCGTGGTGCTGCACGACCGGTTGGTATACTGGGAAAAGCTCGAAACCTATTACGTGTGAAGGAGAGAGTCGTGAAACGATTTCGTCTCGTTGGCCTCCTCGCGATCACCGCGTTCATCAGTTTCGATGCCGCGGCGCAGGAACCGCCGCTGATCCGTTTCGGTCGCGGCTTCGCCGCCGAGGAGCAGGTGTGGCTCATGAGCGCGCGCCCGGACCTGACGCCGAACCAGGGCAAGAAATACCGGCTCACGCAGATCCTGTTCCAGGCCAATCCCGAGCGCTTCCAGGCGTTTCTGGCCGGGGAGCTCGACGCTGGCACCGCACCCGGCCTCGCGGTGATCTTCGCGCGCGCGCAGGGCGTCGACATGAAGATCGTCGCCAGCATCTGCCTCGAAGCCGCGGGCAGGGAGTGGTTCAGCACCACCTACATGGTCAAGGACGACGGCCCTGTGCGCAGCGCCGCGGACCTGAAGGGCGGAACGGTCGGCGTGGTCGGCATCAAGACGGCGACCGACCTGTGGGCGCGCGCGGGACTGCTCAACGCCGGCGTGGTGCCCGACAAGGACACGAAAATATTTCCCATGGGCTTCCCCGGCATGGGCGACGCGGTACGCACCGGCAAGATCAACGCCGGAACCTTCGTCGAGCCGTTCTACTCGGCGGAGATTGCCAAAGGCGGACTGCGGAAGCTCTTCACCGCGGTGGAAGCGGTCGGCTACGACCACGAGCTGCTCGATATCTGGTTCGGCGAGAAGTTCCTCAAGGCGCAGCCCGAGGCGGTGCGCGCCTTCCTCGCGGACTACGTCGCGATCACGAAGTACTACCTCGCCAACACCGGCCAGGCCAAACGCGACTTGCACAAGGCGGCCTTCGTGCGCACGCCGCTGGAGATCTACCTCAGGAACGCCGACTGGAAGCGGGACCCCAATGCGCGCGTGGACGTGGCGAGCCTGGACCGGCTGTCGAAGTTCATGCTGGAGAAGCTGCAGTGGCTGGAGAAGCCCGTAACGGTCGGCGAGATGGTCGACCAGGGCTACTTGCCGCGCTAGGAATTGCTAGCGGACCGATTCGCTGCGGATCAGGTCCCAGATATAGTTGCGGTATTCGAGGCACTGCACCGACTTCTTCACCTCGAGGCCGCGCGGCCTCGGGAGTGCGATCCGGACCTCCTCCCTGATCCGTGCCGGGCGGGCCGTGAGCACGACGACGCGATCGCCCAGGTAGACGGCCTCCTCGATGTCGTGCGTGACGAAGACAATCGTCTTGCCGGTGCGCTCCCAGAGGCGGGTCAGCTCCTCCTGCATGGTTTCGCGGGTCTGCGCGTCGAGCGCGCCGAACGGCTCGTCCATCAGCAGTACCTTGGGATCGAAGGCGAGCACACGGGCGAGCGCCACCCGCTGTTTCATTCCGCCGGATAGCTCCGAGGGAAAGTGATTGCGGAAATCACCAAGACTCATCATCTCCAGGTACCTGCCGACGACGGACTCGATTTCGGCCTTGGGCACGCCCTGCGATTCGAGGCCCCAGGCAACGTTCCCTGCCACGGTACGCCAGGGAAACAGGGCGAACTCCTGGAACATCATGCCGCGGTCCGGCCCGGGTCCGTTCACTTCCTCGCCGTATACGCGGATGCTGCCGCTCTCGGCCTTGATGAAGCCTCCGACGATGTGCAGGAAGGTGCTCTTGCCGCAGCCGCTCGGTCCGATCACGGTCACGAACTCCCCTTCGCGAACGCTGAAGCGCTCGACGTCGAGGATATCCAGGGGCACGCCGTTCTTGGTGTAGATCTTCCTGACGCCCAGGGCCTCCAGGGCGATCGCGCTCATCCGGGCCTCATTCCGCTTCTGTCGGCCAGCCGTGGCTCGACAGGTCGAACTTCACGCCCGCGAGGGTGTATTTCTTCTCGAAGAAAATCCTGCCGTCGAGCTTGGACAGATCGACCTTGGGCGGAGGCTGGAGGGTGGCGCCGATGTGGGTGACGCGCGATTCGGCCGCATCGAGGTCCTCGACCTGCACGCCGAAATGGTCGAGCCCGTAACCTTCAGGATAGGGATCCGGATTCGTCCTCGTGCGTTTCCAGCACACGATGGCGAGATTGATGTACCCGTCGGTGAGATAGACCTCGCGCGCCAGGTCGCTGTCGCCCCGGCTGATCTCCTCGAGCCCCAGCGCTTGTTTGAACAGGTCTGCGGTGACGAAGGGATCCTCCGCCGTAATGGCGATGTGCCGAATTTTCCCCATGCGATGCTCCTCTCGATTAGCCCGGGAAGGCGAGTAAACGCTCAAGATCCGCCAGCGTTTTTTCCGTGTTGCGCGCCGAACGGTGAATGCGACGATTCCTGATCCAGCAGCTGATCGGGTTCGATTGCTGCCCGTCCTTGCCGACCTCGCGGGAGATCTGCATCACCGATTCCACTCTCGGTTTCCGGCGTTTCGTGTAGTTTTCCAGAGCCTGCTCGAGCGGCTGCGCGCCGTTCTGCGCCGCCGCTAGCTCTCCGGCGAGCACCGCCGCGTCCTCCATCGCCATCCCGGCTCCCTGGCCGATGTTGGGCGTCATCGCGTGGACCGCGTCCCCGAGGAGCACCGCCCTGCCGCTCACCCATTCGTTTAGTCGGAGCTCCTCGATCTCGGTCGAGATGATTTCGTCCGGGGACCGGACCTGGGACAGGACGCGCCGCACGCGATCGTCGGTGAACTGCCTGAACAGGGTGCGGAAGCGCTCCGCGCTGTCGAGGACCGGCGGCCGCCCGCGCGGCGAGTTGAACGTGGTCCAGACGTAGACCCGCTTCTCCGAGACCGGAACGAGCCCGACCCGTTGCCCCCGGCCCAGGAACTCGGTGAAGTTCCGCGTCCCGGCGACATTGTCCACGACGAGGCGATGCGAACGGTATCCCATGTAGACAGGCTCGATCTCGCCGAATGCGCGCCGCCGCACTTCGGAGTGAATCCCGTCGGCCCCGACGAGGAGGTCGGCCTCGAAGCTTCCATTGCGCTCGGTGTCCACCTTGGCGCCGTCAGGCATGAGATCGATGCGCTTGATCACGACGCCGAAATACACCGCGTCCGGTGGCACGCCCCGGTATAGCACATCGAGCAGGTGCGCACGGTGGACGAGCGCCCCGGTCGAGAGCCTGCCGGAATCGTACGAGGAACGGTAGTCGCGGACCGCGAGCAGCCTGCCGCGTTGATCGCGAGTCTCGCGCACCAGATACGGCCAGGCGTTGCTGCGCAACGCATCGGCGAGCCCGTTTCGCTCCAGCACGCGCATCGCGTTGGGATTCATGATGATCCCGGCTCCGACCGGATTGAGCTCTGCGGCTCTCTCCAGGACCGTCACCCGAAGGCCGCGGAGGGTGAGCTCACGGGCGAGCGACAGGCCGCCGATCCCGCCGCCGACGACCAGGGTCGAAATCATTGCAGCCGCGACTTCGTTGCCATAGGCGCTGATCTTAACGAAAAAGTTGCGGCTTGGGCGGTCGCGGCAACGCCTTGCATATCGCCAGCCGACGGTGAACAATGACGAAAAAATTCAGCTGTCATCGTGACGGGTCAATCGTGACGGAGGCGATCGCGAGCGCCCCGCCGCGGCAATCGGAGAACGCCATGCGGATGCTCGGCCGCGAGCAGCTTGCGATGATGGTACGACCCGACCGGGTGCACCGCGCGCTGTACGCGGACCCGGATCTCTTCGAACTCGAGATGCAGCGCGTGTTCGGTCGCGCGTGGCTGATTCTCGGCCACGAAAGCCAGATTCTCGCCCGGCGATTTCTTCACCACGCGCATGGGCCGCGAGCCGGTGATCGTGGCACGGCACGCCGACGGTTCGGTCAAGGTTATGATCAATCGCTGCAGCCACCGGGGCAGCACCGTCTGCGAAGATGCGCGCGGCCACCGCGCGGAATTCGTCTGCCCGTACCACGGCTGGACCTACCGCACCGACGGCAGCCTGCGCTTCGTGCCGCTCGCGCAAGGGTACGGACCGGACCTCGAGAGCAAGAAGGCCGCGCTCGGCCTGGTCAGGGTGCCGCGCGTCGAATCCTACCGCGGCTTCCTGTTTGCGTCGCTTGCCGCCGAAGGCCCGGCGCTTGCCGACTTCCTCGGCCCCATGAGCGCCTCGTTCGACGACATGGTCGACCGCGCGCCCGACGGTGAAGTGGAAATTGCCGGCGGCGTGTTCAAGCATCGATACGAAGGCAACTGGAAGCTCGTGCTCGAGAACCATCTCGACGGCCTGCATCCGAATTACGTTCATGCTTCTTCGGTGGCGGCGGCGCGCGAGGCGCCCGATCCCGCTCAGCCGGAGAAATATGCTGACATCGCGATCCGCCAGATGCGCCAGAACGGCGCGCCAGAGTCGGTCTGGGAATCCATCGGCACCTGGGCGATGCAGTTCGCCCACGGCTACCTG
>JBGQFD010000095.1:0-14345 GCA_041496705.1 Gammaproteobacteria bacterium
CATCCACACCCACAGAGGTGCTGTATGAGCAAACACTCGCTAATTGCGCACCGATGCGCGACGAGTACTCAATCCGAAAAACCATTCGGGGCCCTCGATCAATGACTGAAGCCTCTTACTCCAAGATAACCGTATTGACTGATGCCGAAAAGAAAAAGTGGGCTGAAATCGTAGGACGAACAAAGCTGCGCAATGAATGCCAGCTCAAGCCCTAACCGCAAACGCCGGGCGACGGCATGTGACGCGCTACAACCTGACCGAAGAAGAAGCAGACGAACGCTAGCCTGAGGGCGAGCGTTTAGGCGCTACCGAGGAAACTTGGCGTGGATCGCCGCGCTTACCATCTTTGTGCTACTAGAAAAACTTCTGCGGCGGCCGGCTTGGTTCGCACGGGCGGCCGGAGCCACGCTGCTCGCCTGGGGCACGCTCCTCGCCGTGCAGGCTGGCGCGCTTTTATGAAGCGTTGCGATTTGCCGGCGATTCGGTAGTCGGCGAACGGCTGTTTCTGGGCCGGTTGTCGCCATCACGCGAGCGGCACGGCCAATTCCCAGAAGGGCCCAGTTTTGCCCTCTACGGGGAGCCGAGCGGGGCTCGAACTCCTCAAGCTATCCGTTTGATTCGACCTTTCGCCAGTGGTCGATTCTGCCGATAGACACCCAGGCTGCGGGCAGGGTGCTTGGCTAACGCTTTTGGTGCTCCAGGCATCCATTCATGCTGATCGGCAGAGAAGTAACCATTGAGTCTAATGTCGATTAAGTTTCTAACGCCGCTCAAACCGCAAAAACAAAACGCGCCAGCGCCTAACCAGCGCTGACGCGTTCGCCCCTCTCGCCGAGGGGAAATCCCGAAACCCCCGTCCTACAACTGCCCGAGCATCGTCTCCGCGCCGCTCACTTCGTACTTCCCCGGCGCTTCGACGTTGAGTTTCTTCACGGTGCCGTTCTCGACCAGCATCGAGTAGCGCGCCGAGCGCATGCCCATGTTGCGCGCGGTGAGGTCGAGTTCTAGGCCCAACTTCTTGGTCCACGTGGCGCTGCCGTCGCCGAGCATGCGCACTTTGCCGCCGGCCTTCTGGTCGCGGCCCCAGGCGGCCATGACGAAGGCGTCGTTGACGGCGACGCACCAGATCTCGTCGATTTTCTTCGCCTTGAGCTGGTCGAAATGTTTCACGTAGCTCGGCACGTGCTTGGCCGAGCAGGTCGGGGTGTAGGCGCCGGGGAGAGCGAAGATGACGATCTTCTTTCCCTTGACGGCCTCGGCGACGCCGACGTCGTGCGGATTGATCGGGCAACCGGCCTGGGCATCGTATTCGGTGGATTCGGAAAGCTTGCCGTCGGGCAGCGCGTCGCCGACTTTGATGGTCATCTGGGGTCTCCAATTGTTGCGGTTTTCGGAAGGGCAAGCATCGCGCAGTTGTGCGGCAATGTCAAAGAACCGGCGAGGCGCTTGCCCCCGAGGAGAGGGCTGGCTATATTGCCCGTCATGCAAAGCGCCGCCGCAGCCCTCCAGGACCACCCGCTCAATCTCGGCGAGGTGCTGCAGGCGCTGGTCGCCGAGGGCCTGGTGCCCAGGGCCGAGGCGGACAAGCTGATCGCCGACCGCAGGCTGCGCCGCGCCGACCATCATCCGCTGCTGGTGATCGCCGACCAGAAATGGCGCTCGGGCAAGCCGCCGCACAAGATCCTGTCGCTCGAGTGGCTCACCGAGTGGCTCGCCGCGCAGACCGGCATGGAATATTTCCACATCGATCCGTTGAAGATCAATTTCGCGGCGGTCACCGAGGTGATGTCCAGCCACTACGCGGCGCGCTTCAAGGTCCTGCCGGTGCAGGTGAACACGCGCGAGGCGGTGATCGCCACCTCCGAGCCCTACGTCAAGGGTTGGGAGAAGGAGCTGAAGCAGATGCTGCGGCTGGAGATCCGCCGCGTGCTGGCCAACCCCCTGGACATCAGCCGCTACCAGGTCGAGTTCTACAACCTCGCGAAATCCGTGAAGAGCGCCGCGCAGAAGGGCGAGCAGAGGAGCGGCATCGGCAATTTCGAGCAGCTGGTCGAGATGGGCCAGACCAACAAGCAGTTCGACGCCAACGACCAGCACATCGTCCACGTGGTCGACTGGCTGTGGCAGTACGCGTTCGACCAGCGCGCGAGCGACATCCACATCGAGCCGCGCCGCGATGTCGGCGAGGTGCGATTCCGCATCGACGGCGTGCTGCACCCGGTGTATCAGATCCCCATGCCGGTGATGGCCGCGATGACCTCGCGCATCAAGATCCTCGGGCGCATGGACGTGGTTGAAAGGCGCCGGCCGCAGGACGGGCGCATCAAGACGCGCACCGCCGACGGCGAGGATGTGGAGTTGCGCCTGTCGACGCTGCCGACCGCCTTCGGCGAGAAGCTGGTGATGCGCATCTTCGATCCCGAGGTGATCGTCAAGGACTTCGCCGAGCTCGGCTTCTCGGAGGACGACAAGGTCCGCTGGAGCCAGATGATCAAGCAGCCGAACGGCATCGTCCTGGTGACCGGGCCCACCGGCTCGGGGAAGACCACGACGCTTTATTCGACGCTCAAGACCATCGCGACGCCCGAGGTCAACGTGTGCACCATCGAGGACCCGATCGAGATGATCGAGCCCGCGTTCAACCAGATGCAGGTCTCTCACGGCATCGAGCTCGGCTTCGCCGAGGGAGTGCGCGCGTTGATGCGCCAGGACCCCGACATCATCATGGTCGGGGAGATCCGCGACCTGCAGACCGCGGAGATGGCGGTGCAGGCGGCGCTCACCGGACACCTGGTGTTCTCGACCTTGCACACCAACGACTCGGCGAGCGCGATCACGCGGCTCCTCGAGCTGGGCATCCCGCCTTACCTGCTCACCTCGACCATCCTCGGCGTGATGGCGCAGCGCCTGATACGCACGCTTTGCAAACACTGCAAGGAGAAGGTGTCGTTCGAATCCGGCCGCGACGGCGACCTGAGCTGGGAGGATTTCGTCGCGCCCTGGAAGGCCAAGCGGCCGCCGCATATCTATCGTCCCGTGGGGTGCCTGGAGTGCCGCAACACCGGTTACATGGGACGCATCGGCTTGTACGAGATCCTGCTGCTCTCGGCGGAGGTGAGAAAGCTCGTCCACGCCGAGGCCGACCTCGCGAAGATCCGCGAGGTCGCCTACAAGGAAGGCATGAAGCCGCTGCGCATCAGCGGCGCGCTGAAGGCGGCGCAGGGGCTGACGACGCTCGAGGAAGTGCTCAAGGTCGCCCCGCCCCCCGGACAGGCTTGACGCGCACGAAAGTCGCGGGTGAATATTCACCCGCGCGATGCGCGCAACCTGCAGCAAGATCGCAAGTCCCCAGGAAAATTCCAAGGAGGAGAAATGGACGGAGACTTCATCCGAAGAAGGCGTTTTGTCGCTGCCGCGGGCGCAGCGATGGCCCTCGGCGTTCTGCCACGGGCGCACGCTCAAGGTTTTCCTTCGCGGAACCTGCGGGTGGTCGTGCCGACCGCGCAGGGCGGCGGCGCCGACCGGCTCGCGCGCGTGTTCGACGATTTCTGGGCGCCCCTGCTGAAGACGAACTTCGAGTACGGGTTTTTCCCCGGAGCGGCGGGGCAGGTCGGCTACGAGGTGTATCTCAACCGCCGCGAGCGCGACGGCCACAATCTGCTGTTCGGCAACATGGGCCCGGAGATGATCATGTACGCGCTGCAGAAGCCGCCTTATCGCTTCCCGCAGGACTATGTGTATTTCTGCCGGCTGGACGTCGACGACAGCATCGTATTCGTCCGCCAAAAGAGCCCTTTCAGACGGATCGAGGACGTGGTCACCGAGGCGAAGAAGCGCTCGGTGAACGTCGCGGTGAGCCGGCTGCCGCACCCGGCCTCGATCGGGGTGCTCGCGCTGGGCAACGCGGTGAAGGCGAGGTTCAACCTCGTGCCCTACGGCGGCGGCAACCCGACCATGGTCTCGGTGATGAATGGCGAGGTCGACTGCGGCGCGCTGCCGATCGCCGGCATCGTCGCGCTGGGGGACCAGATGCGCATCCTCGGGGTGTTCAACGACGAATACAAGCTGCAGCGCTACACGAACGACGCTCCCTCGGTGAACAAGGTGTTCGGGACGAAGATTCCGGCGCTCTATTCCTCGCGCTCCTGGGCGATCCACACCGAGGTCGTCGAAAAATTTCCCGAGCGTTTCGCGCTGCTGGAAAAGACCTCCAGGCAGGTTTTCGACAATCCCAAGTACAAGGAAGAGTACGCCAAGACCGGGGCGCCCGTGGAGACCATCCAGTACGGCGATCGGGCGCTGTGCACCCGCTATGCGCAAGGGATGTTCGAGCTTGCGAACGAGTACCGCTCGCTGCTCTCCGCCAGGGGGAAGGGTTGACGTGAATAAGACACCGCTCGGCGCGGACCTGATCATCCCCGCGCTTGCGTTGTGCTTTGCGGGGTACTTCTTTTTCTCCATCGCCGACCTCGCGTGGGAGGCCAAGGCGAACGGCGTCCTGATCGGCGCCGTGCTGGTCCTGCTGATCGCGATCCAGGCGGGGCGCAGCGCCGTGGAATGGGTGCAGGGCCGCGGCAACCTGGGCTTCGGGCCGCTGTTCGGATCGCGCGACGTGCTGGTCATGCGGGCGGGAATGGTGCTGCTCACCGTAGCGTTCATCGTCGGGATGCCGTGGCTCGGGCTCACGCTCTCGCTCTTTCTGGGCATGGCGGCCGGGCTTTACCTCACGGGCGTGCGCAAGCGGTCTCATCTCTTGTGGGTGTCCGTTACCGTGGCGGCCTCCGCGTACCTTCTGTTCATCGCCGCCCTCAATTCAGATTTCCCGCACGGGCCGGTGGAGAACGCGCTCGCCGCGCTCGCGGCCTGGTTCAGGGCGGGGCGGCCGTGACCTGGGATTTCCTCCTCGGACAGTTCGCGATCCAGTTCGGCCTGTGGTGGGTGATCTGGCCGGCGATCCTGCTCGGCATCGTCGTCGGCATCCTGCCCGGGTTCAGCCCGCAGAACACGCTCATCATGCTGCTGCCGCTGACGCTCGCGGTAAAGGTCGAGGTGGCGCTCGCGTTCATGATCGCGCTCTATTGCGCCAACCATCTCGCTGGCGGTATTCCCGCGATCCTGGTAAAGATCCCGGGCTCCGGCGGCGCCGCCGCGACCACGCTCGACGGCTACCCGATGACGCAGAAGGGACAGGCGCAGCAGGCGCTGGTGTTGTGCTTCACCGCCTCGGTCTTCGGCGGGCTGATCACCACGCTCGCGACGATCGCGCTGCTGCCCTGGCTGTCGCAGATCGGCTTGGTGCTGCGCTCGGTCGAGATGGTGGTGGTGATGCTCTTCGGCCTCACCCTGATCGCGGTGATCGCGGCGAAGGATTTCCTGAAAGGGCTGATCGCGGGGTTCTTCGGTCTGCTGATCGGCGTCATCGGCACCGACCACATCTACAACACGCCGCGCGCGACTTTCGGATTTCTCGAGCTCTACGACGGCGTGCCGCTGGTCCCCGCGCTGATTGGCCTGTTCGCGATCTCCGAAGCCCTGGTGATGCTCGAGGAGAAGATGATCGTCGGCAAGGAGGGCCAGGCCAAGGCCGTGAGCGCGCAATGGAGCGGCATCATCGACGGGCTGCGCCTGTCGGTCAAGCATTGGTGGCATATCGTGTGGACCGGGTTCGTGGGCCTTTTCATCGGCATCGTTCCGGGCGCCGGCGCGAGCATCGCGTCTTTCGTCGCCTACCAGCAGTCGCGCCTGTGGTCCAAGCACCCCGAGCTCTATGGCACCGGGATCCCCGAAGGCGTGATCGCGCCCGAATCGGCGAACAACGGGGTCACCTCGGGGACGCTGGTGCCGACCCTCGCGCTCGGCGTGCCCGGCGGCAGCACCGCAGCGGTGATGATGATCGTGCTGCAGTACCACGGCATGGTCATGGGGCCGCGCCTTTTCAGCACCAACCCCGAGGTCGCCTACGGCGTCTTCGTCTCGATGGCGGTGGCGTACATCTTCATGATCTTCACCATCCTGCCGCTGGCGCGCTACATGTCGCGCATCGTGCTGATCGAGACGACGTACCTCGCGCCGATCATCATCCTCGTCACCATCGTCGCGGCATTCGGCGAGCGGCAGTACCTCTTCGACATGGGGCTCGCGCTGGTCTTCGGCGTCATCGGCTACGTCGCCCACAAGACGAACTACCACGTCACCGCGATCCTCATCGGCATAATCCTCGGGCCGCTGTTCGAGCAGTACCTGGTGCGCGCGCTGCGCATTTCGCAGGGCGACGCGTCCATCCTCTTTTCCTCAGCCCTGGGGAACACGCTGTGGGCGCTGCTGGCGCTGTCGCTACTGCTGCCGTTCTGGCGCGGCTGGCAGAAGAGAAAGGCGCTCGCGGCCGAGCAGTTCGGGGAGGAGTAACGACCGGCGGCGCGATAAGCTTGCGCCGCCTGTTTCAAAGCTCTGATCTCGGCTAGCGCCTCGGTTTCCCCGTCGGTAGTGAAATTGCGGCAGACCGGCCGCAACCGCCGCCTATTTCTCCGCGGTGCACGCCCACACGACGATCTTGCAGTCGGCTCCGCATTTCTGGAGCGCTTTCCGCTCGGCGATCTCCCGCGAGGCGCCGGTTTCCCACACGAACTTCTTGGGCTTGTCGGCGATCGCGCCGCAGCTGTCGCGGAAGGTCTTGATCACGTCGCAATCGCCGCACTGGCGGAACGCCTCGGTTTCGGCATTGCGCTTCGTTTTCAGGTCCACGGCGTAGCCGTAGACGCCGGACTTGCTGTTGTAGGCGATCGAGCCCCATAGCTGCCGTTTTCCGACGCGCGCCCCGGAGGCGTCGGTTGCGAGCATGGCAAAGGCAAGCAAGGCGCCGGCAAACGCGATGGTTCTCATGGCAAGACCTCTACTTGGCGAGCGCACGCATGGCGCGCTCCAGGCCTTCGATGGTGGTCGGATACATGCGCCCGCCCATGATTTCCCTGAGGACGCCGATCGACTGCCGGTAGTTCCAGAGTTCCTCGGGTTCCGGGTTCAGCCAGGCGGCCTTTGAATACACCTCCAGCATCCGCCGCATCCACACTTCACCGGACTCGTCGTTGGAATATTCGATCGAGCCGCCCGGCTGCAGGATTTCGTAGGGGCTCATGGTCGCGTCGCCGACAAACACGAGCTTGTAGTCGTGGCCGTACTTGTGCAGGATGTCGAAGGTGCGGATACGCTCGGAATTGCGCCGGCGGTTGTCCTTCCACACGTAGTCGTAGAGACAGTTGTGGAAGTAGAAGTACTCGAGGCGCTTGAACTCGGTCTTCGCCGCGCTGAAGAGCTCCTCGCACAGGCGGATATGGTCGTCCATCGAGCCGCCGATGTCCAGGAACATCAGCACCTTCACCGCGTTGTGGCGCTCGGGCCGCATGTGCAGGTCGAGCCAGCCGGCGTTGCGCGCCGTCTTGTCGATGGTCAGGTCGAGGTCGAGCTCGTCCGGCGCGCCGTCGCGCGCGAACTTGCGCAGGCGCCGCAGCGCCACCTTGATGTTGCGCGTGCCCAGCTCCACCGAGTCGTCGAGGTTGCGGTACTCGCGTGCGTCCCACACCTTCACCGCGCTGCGGTTGCGCGACTTTTCCTGGCCGATGCGGACTCCTTCCGGGTTGTAGCCGTAGGCGCCGAAGGGCGAGGTGCCGGCGGTGCCGATCCACTTGTTGCCTCCCTGGTGGCGGGCCTTCTGCTCCTCGAGGCGTTTCTTCAGCGTCTCCATGAGCTTGTCCCAGCCGCCGAGGGCCTCGATCATGGCTTTCTCTTCCTCGGAGAGGTTGAGTTCCGCCTGTTTCAGCAGCCATTCCAGGGGTACGTCCAGCTCAACCCCGGCGAGCGCCTCGATGCCCTTGAAGAACTCGCCGAAGGCGCGGTCGAACTTGTCGAAATTCTGCTCATCTTTTACGAGTGTCGTGCGCGACAGGTAGTAGAACTGGTCGATCGAAGGCGAGATCACGCCTTTCTGCATCGCCTCCATCAGCGTCAGCCATTCCTTGATCGAGACCGGGACCTTGTGGTCCTTGAGCTTGAGGAAGAAGCCGGAGAGCACGGCGTGAAACCTTTGCGGTCAGGACCTTTGCCGCGACATGAATATGAGGCGCTCGAACAGGTGCACGTCCTGTTCGTTCTTCAGCAGCGCGCCGTGGAGCGGCGGGATGATGGTCTTGCGGTCCTTGCTCCGGAGCGCTTCGACGGGGATGTCCTCGGCGAGCAGCAGCTTCAGCCAGTCGAGCAGCTCGGAGGTGGAGGGCTTCTTCTTCAGACCGGGCACTTCGCGCACCTCGAAGAAAACCTCCAGCGCCTCGCGCAAGAGCGATTTCTTCAGCCCGGGGAAATGCACGTCGACGATTCTCTCCATCGTTTCCTTGTCGGGGAAGCGGATGTAGTGAAAGAAGCATCTGCGCAGGAACGCGTCGGGCAACTCCTTTTCGTTGTTCGAAGTGATGAAGACGAGCGGCCGGTGTTTCGCCTTGACGAGCTCGCGCGTCTCGTAGACGTAGAACTCCATGCGGTCCAGCTCGCGCAGCAGGTCGTTGGGAAACTCGATGTCGGCTTTGTCCACCTCGTCGATCAGCAGAACCACCGGCTTTTCCGCGGTGAACGCCTGCCACAGCGTGCCCTTGACGATGTAGTTGCGGATCTCCTGCACGCGCGGGTCGCCGAGCTGCGAGTCGCGCAGGCGGCTGACCGCGTCGTACTCGTACAGGCCCTGCTGCGCCTTGGTGGTCGACTTGATGTGCCATTCGAGCAGCGGCAGGCCGAGCGCTCCGGCGACCTCGACGGCGAGCATGGTCTTCCCAGTGCCGGGTTCACCCTTGATGAGCAGCGGGCGCTCGAGCGCGATCGCGGCGTTGACCGCGAGGGTCAGGTCCTCGGTGGAAACGTAGGCGGCGGAGCCGTTGAAGCGCATCGGGAATCCTCGATCCGGTCTGTGAGCAAGCATTCTATAACGTACTCCGTCGCATGTTGCCCCCCGGGCGGGCCTGCTGCAGAATCCGCCGGTGCGATCTGCGGCAATATTCCTCCTTTGCGCCTGCGTGACGGCGGCGCGCGCCCAGACCGTCGCCATCGATGTAGGCCACTACACCGGGGAGCCTGGCGTCATCAGCGCCCACGGCCGCGCCGAACTCGAATTCAACCGCGAGCTGGCGATCGACATCCGCGCGGCCGTCGAGGATCGCGGGTTCGCGACCCGCATGATCGGCGGCGACGGCTCGATGGACAAGCTCGGCGCGCGCGCCGCTGCCGCGGCGGGCGCCGACTTCTTCCTGTCGGTTCACCACGACTCGATGCAGCCGCAGTTCCTGCAGACCTGGGAACACGAAGGCACGCTGCGCCGGTTCAGCGAGCTGCACTCGGGGTTTTCGCTCTTCGTCTCGCGCAAGAACGCCTTGCCCGCGCGAAGCCTCGCCTGCGCCTCGGCGATGGGCGCGGAGATGCGCTCCGTGGGGTTTGCCCCATCGCTCTACCACGCCGACCCGATCCGGGGCGAGTCGAAGCCCTTCGCCGACCGCGCCAACGGCGTGCACTACTATGACAAGCTCGTGGTCCTGAAGGTGGCGCGCATGCCGGCGGTGCTGCTCGAAGCCGGCGTGATCGTCAATCGCGACGAGGAGCGGCGCATGCGCACGCCCGAGACCCGGCAGCGGATCGCCGCCGCGGTGGCGCAGGCGCTGGCGCGGTGTTTGCCCCGCCGCAAGGGCTCGCTGCCAGTGATCCGCTGAGTCGTTTACCCGCGTTTCAGGATTTTCTCAGGCAGTCCAGATAGTCGTTGGCGTCCGGCGCGGCTCCGGCGCGCCTGGTCGCGGCTGGGACTGAACCTCAGGCCTTGGTCTTTCCCTTGTAGTCGCACAGATCCCGGATCCCGCACCTGGGGCAATCCGGATTGCGCGCCGTGCAGACGTAGCGCCCGTGCAGGATGAGCCAATGGTGCGCGTTCCTGCGAAATGCCTCGGGCACGAATTTCAGGAGCTTGTCCTCCACCTCGCGGACGTCGCGGCCGGGCGCGAGGCCGGTGCGGTTGGCAACGCGGAAAATGTGCGTGTCCACGGCAATGGTCGGCTGGCCGAAAGCCGTGTTCAGGATGACGTTGGCGGTCTTCCTGCCCACGCCCGGCAGCGCCTCCAGCGCCTCGCGCGTGTCCGGCACCTCGCCGCCGTGCCGCTCGAGGAGCAGCCGGCAGGTTTCGAGGATGTTCTTCGCCTTGGTACGGTACAGGCCGATGGTGCGGATGTGGTCCATCAACCTTTGCGCGCCGAGCGCGAGAATCGCCTGCGGCGTGTTGGCCCGGGAGTAGAGGCGGCTCGTGGCGAGGTTCACGCTTTTGTCGGTGGCTTGCGCCGACAGCACCACCGCGACCAGCAGTTCGAAGGGCGTGCGGTAGGCGAGTTCGGTCGTGGGATTCGGAGTGGCCGCGCGCAGCCGCTCGAATATCCTGCGGCGCCTTTCCGGGTTCACGGTCGTTGCGCGCGGCGCGATCGCGCCCGATCGATCGCGGCCTGGATGATCGCGCGCTTCTCCCCGGCATCCTCCGCGCTCTTTCCCCTCAGGGTGCGGGCGACCAGCCGGTCGCTGCGCGCCGTGCTCTCCCGCTCCAAGCGCGCCGCGCGCAGCTCGAAGCGCTCGCGGGCGGCGCTGGCGCGTGCGGAATCCCAGATCGCATCGGCGCCGGTCGCCGGAAGCATCTCGATGCAGTCGACAGGGCAGGGCGCGACGCACAGATCGCACCCGGAGCAGAGTTCTACGACCACGGTGTGCATGAGCCTGGCGGCGCCGACGATGGCATCCACCGGGCAGGCCTGGATGCACAGGGTGCAGCCGATGCAGCGCGCCTCGTCGATCGCGGCGACGCGGTGCGGCCCTTCGGTTCCGCGCGACGGGTCGAGCGGCATGGCCTCGCGTCCGAGGAGCGCCGCGAGTTTGCGGATTCCGGCGGCACCTCCTGGCGGGCAGCGGTTGATGTCGGCTTCCCCCGCGGCGATGGCCCGGGCGTACGGCCGGCACGCCGGGTAGCCGCATTTAGTGCACTGCGTCTGGGGCAGCAGCGCGTCGATTTTCTCGACGAACCCGTTCATGGAATCGGTCCCGAGTCCGCAAGGCCGCGCACGATTTCGCCCACGAGTCCCGGCCCCCGGTAGACGAGCGCGGTGTAGAGCTGTACGAGGCTTGCGCCCGCATCCAGTTTTTCGCGGGCGTCCGCCGCGCTCGCGATTCCGCCGACCCCGATGATAGCCACACTCGCGGGCAGCGCTCGCCGCAGCTTGGCGATCACCGCCGTCGCTCGTTTCCTCAGCGGCGCTCCCGAAAGGCCCCCGGGCTCGCGGCTTGCGGGCAGGTGCTCCACCCCTTCGCGCGACACGGTGGTGTTGGTCGCGATCACGGCATCGATGCCGCGAGCGGCGACGCGGTCGGCGATTGCTTCGATCCCGGACTCGTCCAGATCGGGCGCGACCTTTGCCGCCAGAGGAACGCGTCTTCCATGCTGCTTCGCCAGCCGGTCGCGCTCCGCGGTGAGAGCAGCGAGAAGAGCGTCGAATTCCTCCGGTCGCTGCAACGCCCGCAGATCCTTCGTGTTGGGCGAGGAGACGTTTGCGGTGACGAAGCTTGCGCAAGCGTACACCTTGCGCAGGCAAGCGACGTAGTCCTCGGCTGCGCGCTCGTTCGGCGTGTCGAAATTTTTTCCGATGTTCACGCCCAGCATGCCGCGATAGCGCGAGCGGCGGAGGTTTTCCACCAGGACGTCCACGCCGCGGTTGTTGAAACCCAGGCGGTTGATGAGCGCTCCGGCTTCGGGCAGGCGGAACAGACGGGGCCTGGGATTGCCGGGCTGGGGGCGCGGGGTCACCGCTCCGACCTCGATGAAACCGAACCCGAGAGCGGCGAGGCCGTCGATGTGCTCGCCGTCCTTGTCCAGCCCTGCAGCGAGCCCCAGCGGGTTGGGAAATTCCAGGCCCATGGCGCGCACCGGGACCGCGGGGAGAGAGCGCGGCATCGCGCCGAGGCGGTTCAGGACATCAAGGGATTTGAGACTTAAGCAGTGCGCGATTTCCGGATCGAGGGAGAAGAGCAGCGGCCGGACGGCGCGGTAGAGCATGCGGCATTTTACCGCGGTCGCGGCGAACGTCCTTCAGACCGTGTCGCCTGTCTCGAGGCGGCGCCAAGTGCCCTCGACCAGCCCGTCGATCGGCTTGAAGTGTGCCTTGTAGGACATCTTGCGGCTGTCGCGGATCCAGTAGCCGAGGTAGAGGTACGGCAGGGACAGATTCCGGCACTGATCGATCTGCCAGAGGATGTTGTAGGTGCCGAAGCTGGCGCTGTTCGTGTCCGGATCGTAGAAGGTGTACACCGAGGACAAACCGTCGCTCAGCTGGTCGACGATGGACACCATCACGAGCCTGCCCTGGTCGCGGAATTCCACCAGCCGCGTGCTGACGCGGCTCTGCAGCAGGAAGTGCGAGTACTGGTCGCGGCTGTCCTGGTCCATGCCGCCGCCGGCGTGTCGGCTCGCCTGGTAGCGCAGGTAGAGCGAATAGTGCTCGACGCGAAAGCGCAGGCCGGTCACCGCGGTCTGCAGCATCGCGTGCTTCGACCACGCGCGCCGCTGGCTGCGCGAAGGCCGGAAATCCGCCACAGGTACGCGCACCGGGACGCAGGCCCTGCAATGGTCGCAGTAGGGACGGTAGGTGAAGATGCCGCTGCGGCGAAAACCGAGCCGCACCAGGTCGGCGTACATGTCGGGTCCGATCAGATGGCTCGGCGTCGCCACTTGCGAGCGCGCCATCCGGCCCGGCAGGTAGCTGCACGGGTAGGGCGCGGTCACGTAGAACTGCAGTACCGCATGCGGCAGGTCGTTCAGCTGCGACATGGCTCGTGGACGAAGGTTGCGCCGGACCAGTCTCCCGGCGGGCGCGGGTAGTGTATCAACTCTTCGAGCAGCCTGGCGAACTGCCGGCGAGGAATTTCGCGCGCGCCGAGCGACTCGAGGTGCCGCGTGCGCATCTGGCAGTCGATCAGACCGAACCCGGAAGACCGCAGATGCGCCACCAGCGCCGCCAGCGCGATCTTGGATGCGTCCTTCACCCGCGAGAACATCGACTCGCCGAAGAACACCTGCCCGAGGGCCACGCCGTACAGTCCCCCGGCGAGCTCGGCATCGATCCAGGTTTCCACCGAATGCGCATGGCCCAGGCGGTACAGCCGGCCGTAGGCCTCGCGCATGTCCTCCGAGATCCACGTGCCGGGCTCGCCCGCGCGCGGTGCCGCGCAAGCGGCCATGACGGCATCGAATGCATGATCGAAACGAATCTCGTATCGGCGGTTGCGCAGCGTCTTGGCGAGCGAGCGGGAGATCTTCAGCTCGTCCGGAAACAGCACCGTGCGCGGGTCGGGACTCCACCAGAGAATCGGGTCGCCCCCGGAAAACCAGGGAAAGATGCCGCGCCGGTAGCCCTCGAGCAGGCGCTCGGCGGAAAGGTCGCCGCCTGCCGCGAGCAGGCCGTTGGGATGCTTGAGCGCCGCGTGTATCGGCGGGAAAGGCGAACCCTGCTCCAGCCAGGGGATCATGCGCGCTCGCGGCGGGGTATCCACGGACAGGTTCGCCGCCGGCACCTTCCTAGCATTTCACCTGTTGCCTGCAGTATTGCGTCAGCTCGTTGACGACGCAACGGTCCCTGACGGCGGCCCGCGCGTTGCTGCCATAGTCCAGGGTAAGGCGGAATTCGTACTTGCTGAAGAACTCGTTGAAGACCTCCCCGCCGAGCGTGCCCACGGCATACAGCCCGTCGCTCGCAGGCTCGTGCTCAAGCAGGATCGCGGCGAGGGGCTGCGGCGCGGGCCCGGCGAGCACGCGGGCGCCGTCGGCCGGGTCGTACTGGCTGTGCTCGGAGCAGCAGTGGATGACCTTTGCAAAGCGGCTTGCCGCGGATTTCTCCTCGCGGTAACTGATGAAGCTGATCTCGCGCGTGGGGTAGGTGAGGCGGTGCGCGCAAATCGCCGAATATGCGACCACGCTGTGATCCGGCCCGGCGCCTCCCGGCCATTCGTAGGTTTGCGATTCGGCGGTTCTGAGCTGCGCCGCAGCCCTGGTCGGTTTCCCGAGATTCAGGAGAAAGCAGGGCGTTCCCGCGAACGGATAGTGGAAGATGAAATTCCGGCCGGCGGGCAGGTGGCGCGCCCTGAGCGGCTTGCCGTCGGGTCCGACCAGGCGCGCCCGCGCATAGTGGCGCGGGGGCGCCCCACCCCACGCCCCAGGCCGGGGGGCGGCGCGCGCCGCTAACCCGCCCCCGAGCAAGAAAATTCGTCTTGGCGACCACAAAGCCTCGCAACCCAAA